>NZ_JAAAHS010000012.1 GCF_009908195.1 Streptomyces boluensis
GGCGGCTGTACGGGGGCGGCGGGGGCGGCCGATACGGGCGCCGCCGGGGCTTCTTCGGGCGCTTCGACGGCGATGCCGAAGTCGGTGGCGAGTCCCGCGAGGCCGCTGTCGTAGCCCTGTCCGACCGCGCGGAACTTCCAGGCGCCCTGGCGCCGGTAGAGCTCGCCGAGTACGAAAGCCGTCTCCATGGAGGCGTCGCCGCTGTCGTAGCGGGCGAGTTCGGCACCGTTCGCCGCGTCGACGAGCCGGATGTGCAGTCCGGGGATCTGTCCGAACGAGCCACCGTCGGACGAGGCGGCGAGCACCACGGTCTCGATTTCCGGCTCCACGCGCGCGAGGTCCACGACGAGCGTGTCCGTCACCTGGCCACCTGCGGGCCGCTTGCCTTCGTGCCGCACCGCGCCCGAGGAGTGCTGGGCCTGGTTGTAGAAGACGAAGTCCGCGTCGGAGCGCACCTTGCCCGCCGCGAGCAGCAGCGCCGAGGCGTCGGCGTCCGGCACTCCGGGGCCCGACCGCCAGCCGATCTCCACGCGCACCGCGGGCGCGGGCACCGGAACGTTCGATCCTTTAGGCATTGACATGTCCGCCCCCATTGCGCGTTGTCGGGTCGGGAAGGCCGGTGAACGACCGCGCGGGCGCGGCCGGTCGGATACCGGCCAACCTAATCCCCGCACCGCGAGGAGCCCCTCCCCGGGGTGCCGGCGCGCCGCCCGCCACCCCCGCGTACGGAACCGTCGCACCGCACCCGGAGCGCTCAACTCGCCCTCGTACCAAGCGAGAAGGAACCCGTAGATCTTGAACAGCCGCTGAAGGAAACACGGCTCGGCGGCGAGAATCCGGAGAAGTCGAACGGTGATCCGCGCGGGGTGCACGTATTAAGAAGTGAGTGTCTTCGGCCCGGACGACTCGGGGAAGCGGCGAAAAGCGCTCAGGACGATGAGCGTGGAAGTCACCGCCCAGGGTGAATTCCCGCGCCCTCTCCACGACGTGGATCGAATATACGCGCGGTGTCGACTTCACCCCTCGGGAGTACCCGAGTTGACGGTCGGGGAACAGGCCGGTGCCGGGCCGTTCGTCGCGTCGTGGCCGCCCTGTCGCGAGGTCGAGCCCGAGCTGCGGCGACGTTCCCGCACAGCACCGCGCAGGCGAGCGGGGTACGGGGGCGGAGGCGGGAGGATCCGACGGTTCGGGGTGCCGTCGCGGCGACGGTCGGGCGTCGCCCTCTCCTCAATCGAAGGAAAGGTCAACACGAGGCAGTTCCTTGCCCACACGCCACACCTATGTCAGGGCTATCCAACCAGCACATCTTGGGCTTAACTTATGTGGCATGACCTCCCCCCGCTCCACCTATGGCGGCGGTTACTACTCCGCGCCGTCCTTCCCGGACACCCCGATCTATGACTCGCTCGTGGCTGAGCGCGGCACTCCGCAGATCGCCCCGATCCGGGTTCCCTCCGCTTACGACACCGGCAGCAGCCTGCCCGCGCTGCCCGCGGCACTGCCCGCGCTGCCGGCCGGGCCCTCCGCACCGAACAGCTCCTACGGCTACCCGTCGCAGGCGCAGCAGGCCCCGATGCAGCCCGCTCCCGCCCCGCACATTCCGCAGCAGGCCGCCGGGCCGCGCGGTTACGGGGGTGGACAGCCGCAGCAGCAGCGGCCGTTCGGCGGCGGCACCGGTTACGAGACGATGCGACCGGCGACGCCGCGCCCCGCTCCGGCGCCCAGCCAGTACGAAGACCCGTACTACCGCCAGCAGCCCGGCCGGGGTTACTGACGGATCGACCGGCGCCCGGGGCTGTCAGTGCCTGCTGGCAGGATGGCCCCATGCCGAAACCATCGCTGCGCTCGATCCGCGTCCACCCGCTCAAGTCGGTGCAGGGGTATGCGCCGACGGAGGCTGTCGTGGAGCCCTGGGGGCTCGCGGGCGACCGTCGGTGGATGGCCGTCGAGCCGGACGGCCGTTATGTCACGCAGCGCCACCAGCCGCGCCTCGCGCTGGTGGCCGCGGAGCCGCAGCCCGGAGGCGGGCTGCGGCTGTCCGTTCCCGGCCGCAGGCCGCTGACCGTGTCCGTACCGGACAGCGCGCACACGGTGCCCGTGGAGGTCTGGCACGACCAGGTCGAGGCCGTTCCGGCGGCGGCTTCGGCGAGCGACTGGCTGAGCGACTGGCTCGACACCGAGATACGCCTGGTGCACCTGGACGACCCGGCGAGCCGGCGGCCGCTCGATCCCGAGTTCGCCCGGCCCGGCGAGACCGTCAGCTTCGCGGACGGATTCCCGCTGCTGCTCGCGGCGCTCTCCTCCCTCGACGCGCTCAACTCCCTGATCGAGCAGGGTGATCACGCCGACGAGGGCCCGCTCCCCATGAACCGGTTCCGCCCCAATGTCGTCGTCGACGGCACCGCCCCCTGGGCCGAGGACGACTGGTCACGCATCGCCATAGGTGAGGTCACCTTCCGTGTCGCCAAGCCCTGCGGCCGGTGCGTGGTGACGACCACCGACCAGCGCACCGCCGAGCGCGGCAAGGAACCGCTGCGCACCCTCGCCCGGCACCGCCGCTTCGGCGACCAGCTGGTCTTCGGCCAGAACCTGGTGCCCGAGAACACCGGCACCATACGCATCGGGGACCCCCTGGAGATCCTCGAATAGCACCCGCCCCAGGAACCCGCTCTCCCGGTACGGCCGTTGCGTTCAGTACGACCGTTACGCTCGGCGACTGCGTGCAAGGGCCTGGCCTCCGCTTCCGCACCCCGGAGTGTGGCCGAAAGCGAGCGGGAGCACACTGGGCAGAGAGCGGTGCGGGTCGCAGTCGGCGATGATGCGACCACCGGGCACCCGAGCCGGTTCGACGGACCGCGGAGCGGCTCGGACACGTGACCGGTTTTCGGTGTGGCGAGCCGCTGAGGAGGGTGATGTCGCTCTCTCTCGGGGCCACCCGCGCTTGAACCGTGCCGTTTCCGGACAGGACGGACGCGGAAGGGGGGTGCAGGATCGTGCGGGCAATCACCGGTATCTGGCGCTGGCGGCACAATCCGCTGCGCCGTACGACCGATGCCGTCGAGGCCTGGGTGGCCTTGGCGGCCGCGGTACTCATGCTGGTCGCCGCCCCGCTGGTCGGCACCGTGACCGGCTCGGTCACCGAGGACGCGCTGCACGCGGCCGTACGCGCACAGCACGCGGAGCGTCACACAGTGACGGCGACCGTGGTCAGAACCATGACGCAGCCGCCGGTGGACCCCGACCCCGAGACCGCGTCGGCGCGCGACGGTCACCACCGGGTCGTCGCCAACTGGACGGCGCCCGACGGCAGTCGACGCACCGGGCCCGTCACGGCCGGCGCCTCGGCCGCCACTCCCGGTGACCGTTTCCGGCTGTGGACGGACAGCGCGGGCCGCCCCACCACCCGCCCGATGGACGCCGGTACGGCCACCACGCACTCGGTGCTCGCGGGCTTCGGTGTGGCCGCGGCGACCGGTGCCGCCGTCGAGGGCATGCGGCGGATCCTGGTCTGGCGGCTCGTCTGCCGTCGGTACGCGGCGTGGGACAGTGAATGGGCGAAGGCCGGTCCCGACTGGGGCCGTACAGGAACCGGCAGTTGAGCTGATTCCGGACAGAGCGCGACCGTCTCCGGCACGGCTCGCGCACCCCGCCGCCACACCGCCCGCCCACGGCCTCCGGGCGGACCGGGCAGCGGACCGGGCAACCGACCGGGAGAGCGGTCAACTCCCCTCCCCCGCGCACGCTACGGTGGACGCCAGTCCGTCGGGATCGCACGAGGTGGGGGCAGAACAGCGCCATGGCACAGGGCACGGTCCAGGTGACGCACACCGGCACTTCGAGGTGGCGGCGCCGCACGGGCGAGTACGCGTCGCTCGCCGCGGCCCTCGATGCGGCCGGCGACGGCGACGTACTGACCGTGGCCCCGGGGACGTACCGGGAGAATCTTGTGGTGGGGCGGGCGGTGACGCTGCGCGGTCCGGAGGGCTCCCCCGGCTCCGTGCGCATCGCGCCCGCCGACGGTGTGCCGCTGACCGTGCGCGCCTCCGCCGTGCTGCAGGACCTGCAGCTGGAGGGCCAGGACGCGGCGGCGCCCGCGCTGCTCGTCGAGGACGGTGCGCCCGAGCTGACCGATCTGCGGATCGTCACGCGCTCCGCGTCCGGCCTCGAAGTGCGCTCCGGCGCGCGTCCCACGGTGCGCCGCTGCACCGTCGACAATCCGGGCGGCATCGGGATCGCCGTACTCGACGGGGCCGGCGGTGTCTTCGAGGAGTGCGAGGTCGTCGCGGCCGGACAGAGCGGCGTGGCCGTGCGTGGCGGCGCCCACCCGCGCCTGGAACGCTGCCGGGTGCACCACACCTCGGGCACCGGGATCTCCGTGACCGGCGAGAACTCCGGCCTGGAGGCGCTGGGTTGTGAGGTGTACGAGGTCAAGGGCACCGGTGTGCAGATCACCGGGCGGGCCGGCGCGCACTTCACCGACTGCGAGGTGCACCGTACGACCGCCGACGGCATCACGCTCGACACGGACGCCGTGCTGACGCTGGCCGACTGCCATCTGCACGACATCCCGGAGAACGCGGTCGACCTGCGGTCCCGTTCCGTACTCACCCTGACCCGCTCCACCATCAGCCGCTTCGGGCGCAACGGCCTGTCCGTGTGGGACCCCGGCACGCGCGTGGACGCCAACCAGGCGGAGATCCACGACAGTACGGGCGACTACCCGGCGGTGTGGGTGAGTGACGGCGCGACCGCCGTGCTCGACGCCTGCCGGGTGCATGACGTGCCGGACGCGCTGTTCGTGCTCGACCGGGGCTCGCGGGTCGACGTCGTGGACAGCGACCTCTCGCAGGTGCGCAACACGGCGGTCTCGGTGAGTGACGGCGCCATCGCGCAGCTGGACGACTGCCGTATCCGTGAGGTCGCCACCGGTGCCTGGTTCCGCGACCACGGCAGCGGCGGCACGCTCTCCGGGTGCACGATCGACGGCGTACAGACCGGCGTGATCGTCACCAAGGGGGCCGACCCC
Source organism: Streptomyces boluensis (assembly GCF_009908195.1). GTDB lineage: Bacteria > Actinomycetota > Actinomycetes > Streptomycetales > Streptomycetaceae > Streptomyces > Streptomyces boluensis. Next base: position 5,027 of record NZ_JAAAHS010000012.1, read on the forward strand.
ACGGTGGAGCGGTGCGCGGTCACCTCGCCGTCGGAGGCCGGTTTCTACGTCTCCGCCGAGGGCCGCGGCAGCTTCGTCAACTGCCGGGTCACGGGCAGCGGCGGGTACGGCTTCCATGTACTCGACGGCTGCCGCTCCACGCTGCGGCGGTGCCGTACGGAGCGCTGCGCGCGCGGGGGTTACGAGTTCGGGGACGGCGGCGGCGCGCAGACCTCGGGCGGTACGGGCGGGCCTCAGGTGGAGGACTGCACGAGCGACGAGAGCGCGGGCGCGGCGCCGCCCGCCGCGCCGGAGCCCACCGTGCAGCGCGCCACGCAGCAGGCCGGGCTGCTCGGCGGGGTGCCCGAACAGCGCCCCACGGAACCCGCGGTGGCGGCCGAGCCGGTGCGCAGCTCGAACGACGTCCTCGGTGAACTCGACACTCTGGTGGGCCTGGACAGCGTCAAGCGCGAGGTGCGGGCCCTCACCGACATGATCGAGGTCGGCCGGAAGCGTCAACTGGCCGGTCTGAAGGCCGCGTCGGTCCGCCGCCACCTGGTCTTCACCGGCTCCCCCGGCACCGGAAAGACGACCGTGGCCCGGCTGTACGGCGAGATCCTCGCCTCGCTCGGAGTGCTGGAGAAGGGCCATCTGGTCGAGGTGTCGCGCGTCGACCTGGTCGGCGAGCACATCGGCTCGACGGCGATCCGCACCCAGGAGGCCTTCGAACGCGCGCGTGGCGGCGTGCTGTTCATCGACGAGGCGTACGCGCTGTCGCCGGAGGACTCGGGGCGCGACTTCGGCCGTGAGGCGATCGACACCCTGGTGAAGCTGATGGAGGACCACCGGGAGGCCGTCGTGGTGATCGTCGCCGGGTACACGGCGGAGATGCGGCGCTTCCTGTCCGTCAACCCCGGTGTGGCGTCCCGGTTCTCACGCACCATCACCTTCGGTGACTACGCGCCGGAGGAGCTGCTGCGGATCGTGGAGCAGCAGGCCGACGAGCACGAGTACCGGCTCGGCACCGGTTCGTCCGAGGCGCTCCTGAAGTACTTCACGGTGCTGCCGAAGGGCGAGGCGTTCGGCAACGGCCGGACCGCGCGGCAGACCTTCGAGGCGATGGTGGAGCGGCACGCGGGCCGGGTCGCCCAGCTCGCCGAGATGAGCACGGACGACCTGACCCTGCTCTACCCCGAGGACCTGCCCGAGCTGCCCTGACCGGGCTCGGCGCCCGAGGGGCCGCCGGAGGCGCTCGCGGACGGGCCCGCGGCCTCGGCGTCGTCCGTGCGGGGCGCGGGCAGTTCAGCGGCCGCCTGCGCCTCTTCGGCCGCTTCTGCCTGTTCTGCCGCCTCGGCCGCTTCTGCCACGCACCCTTCGGCCGCGCACCGGTGCTCCTGCTCGGGTACGGCGCCGGGGCGCAGCCGGGCGAGCAGCCTGCCGCGCACCTCCGCGAAGGCCGGGTCGGCCTGGTAGTCGCCGTGCCCGAGGATGGGCGCGGGCAGCGGCCGGCTCTCCGTACGCCCGTACGCGAGCGGGTCCTTGAGAGGGGCGTGGTCGACGTCGGGGCCGCAGGCGCCGGGCAGGTCGATGGGGCCGCCGATGGGGTCGGTGAGCCGGTGCAGATTGCGCCAGCAGTCGACTTCGCGGTGCAGGGACATCAGCGCGGTAGGCCCGAAGTGGGCGGGGAACCAGCGGCCGTAGAGGCGGCGCAGCGGTGAGCCGTAGGTGAGCAGGGCGACGCGGCGACGTACCGAGGGGCGCAGTTGCCAGACCGCGGCGGCGGCGAGGACGCTGCCCTGGGAGTGCCCGGAGATGACGAGGCGGCCGCCGGTCTGCCGGGTCCAGGTCGCCATCCGCCAGGTCAGGTCGGGCACCGCGCGCTCCGCGTAGCAGGGCGGCGCGAAGGGGTGGGCGGCGCGCGGCCAGAACGTACCGACGTCCCAGAGGATGCCGATGGTGCGGCGGGCCGAGGGGTCGCGGTAGGCGCGGCGGCCCCAGGTGACGAAGAGTATGAAGCCGAAGCCGATCAGCCAGGAGCCGAGTGCCTCGGTGGTGTCGGCGACGCCCTCGATGAACGCGGGTGTGCCTTCGGCGGCTTCGCCCGGTACCTGGCCGGTACCCCAGGCGCCGACCAGTGCGGTGGCGCCGAGCAGCAGCGTGAGGGCGGAGACGATGCCGGCGATGACCGGCGCGTGGTCGGTGAGCGCGGCACGCGCGCGTGTGCCCGCGATACGGCGGGTGCGTTCCGGATCGGGCTGCTTCACGTCGTACTCGTCGGGTACGCGGCGGATCTCCAGGCGGGCGCGCTGGCGGGTGCGGAGCAGCAGGATCACGCCGAGCAGCAGCACGACGACGAGCAGCACCGGGATCACCGCGGCCTGCCAGGACAGCACGACGGGCGGGCCGACGAACGCGGCGCCGCTCTCGCCGGGGGTGCCGCCGCCGTCCAGCCAGTCACCGACGCGCTGGGCGACACCGCCGGACATCACACCGCCGAGCGCGCAGGCCAGCATCGCCACGGCCGGGCCGCCGACGCCGCCAAGTGCCGTGCCCGGTACGCGGCTTCGGCGGTACAGGGCGAGGGCGACGGCGGCCAGGGCGAGGACGAGGAGGCCCTGTACGAGGGCGATCACGCCGAAGGTCTCGTAGCCGGGGAGGCGGCCCGAGGAGCGCCAGCCGGGCCGGTCCCAGGCCGCGTAGACCATGGCGAGGCCGAGGACGGCGAGTGCGGTGAGGGGCAGGACGCGGACGATGCGGTCCAGGTGCCCGTCGACGGTGCTCTCGCTGCGGCCGCGACGGCACACCACGGCCACGACGGTCACGACGCCGAGGACGAGTACGGCTTCGAGGGCGATACCGACCACCTGGAGGGCGCCGTCGCCCGCCGTGCGGTCGTGGCGGGCGGCGGAGGTGCCGACGGCGGCGGCGACGGTGAGCAGGCCCGCGGCGGTGTGGGCGGCGCGCAGGCGGGCGACGAGGCGGCGCCCGTACCAGAAGCCGGGCCGGCTCAGGGCGCTGCGCGGGCCGTCCTCCTCGGGCTCGCTCTGGTGCGGCAGCGGCTGCTGCGATTCGTACGCGCTCCAGGTGCGCTGCGACAGGTACCAGAGCAGCGCGGTGAGCGCCGCGGGGGCGAGGGCGGCGAGGGCGAGGCGGCGGCCGGGCTGGGTCCACCAGCCGTCGGGGTTCTCGGAGGGCGACAGGAAGGTGAGCCAGGCGCGTTCCCCGGCGCACGCGCGTGTGCCCGCGCACTGCCAGGCCGTGAGGTCGAGGGCGACCTCGCAGACGGCGGCCACGAGAAGGACGGTGAGGGTGAGGGCGACGAGGCGGACGAACATGCCGTACGCGCGTACCGCCCGGCGCATGCCGCTCGCGGTGGGGCGCATCCAGTGGGCGAGGTTGACGACCATGAACGGCAGCAGCAACAGCCACAGGGCGCGGGAGCCGTTGCCCGAGGTGAGGTTGGACCAGACGTACGCCTCGGGGACCGGCCTGCCCTCGTACTCCTCGGGGTGCTGCTCGGCCTCCACGTCCTCGGCGCGGCGGTGCACGGCCGCGGTTCCGTCGCCGGTGATCCGTACCGTGCTCGGGTCGTTGAGCATCTCCTGCGGCGTGGTGCCGCCGACTCCGTGCACGAGCAGTTCCAGGGCGATCCGGTCGCCGCCCGCCACGGGGGCGGCCTGGTGCTCCTGGTGCTCCTGACGCTCCTGCGTCGAAGGCTTGCTTGAGCTCTGCCCCTGGTCCTGGTCCTGGTCCTGCTGTGCTGTGGTGTCCTTCGACGTCGCGTGCCGCACTGGTCCCCCGGCCCCCCGTGATTCTTCAGTTCATGGTGCGGAACCAGGATCCTCGGTCGTGAGCCCTGTGGGCACCCCTCGTCACGGAATCTCCCGAAGGTGTGCGGTCCCACCCCCACGTACGGGCGATGACCCGACTGTCAGTGCCCCGTGCGAGGATGAGAAAACCTCACGTCAGACGGCTCTGCCCCGGCCTGTGCGTGAGGCCGCAGGCCGAGCACCGCACTCGACGGAAGGACCGGGACCGGGCGTGAGCGAGAACCAGAACCTGCTCGCGGAGCAGCGTCGGGCCCTGATCCTCGACGAGGTCAGGCGGCGCGGTGGTGTCCGGGTCAATGAACTCACCCGCAAGCTGGGCGTCTCCGACATGACGGTGCGGCGCGACCTGGACGCGCTGGCCCGGCAGGGCGTCCTGGAGAAGGTGCACGGCGGGGCGGTTCCGGTGGTCGAGGCGAGCACCCATGAGCCGGGTTTCGAGGCCAAGTCCGGGCTCGAACCCAACGCCAAGGAGGCCATCGCGCGTACGGCCGCGTCGCTGGTGGCACCGGGCAGCGCCATCGCGCTCTCGGGCGGTACGACGACGTACGCGCTCGCGCAGCAGCTCCTCGACGTGCCGGACCTGACGGTGGTGACCAACTCGGTGCGGGTCGCGGACGTGTTCCACTCGGCGCAGCGGACCGGCGGCACGGGTCAGGGCGCGGCCACGGTGGTGCTCACCGGCGGGGTGCGCACACCCTCGGACTCCCTGGTCGGCCCGGTCGCCGACCTGGCCATCGGCACGCTCCACTTCGATGTGCTGTTCCTCGGGGTGCATGGCATCTCGGTGGAGGCCGGCCTTTCCACGCCGAACCTCGCGGAGGCGGAGACCAACCGGCGCCTGGTGCACTCCGCGCGCCGGGTCGTGGTGGTCGCCGACCACACCAAGTGGGGGAAGGTGGGGCTGAGTTCGTTCGCGGCCCTGGAGCAGGTCGACACCTGGGTGACGGACGGCGGCCTTCCGACGGAGGTGCGTACGGATGTGGCGGAGCGGCTCGAACGGCTGGTCGTCGCCGGGGACGAGGAGCGAGTCGTCGCCGCGGACCAGGAGAGAGTCGTCGCCTCGGACGAGGAGAGAGCGGCGGAGGCCTGAGCGGCCGCGTCCCTCGCCGTACGCCGCGTACGCCGCCGGTCCGCTAGAGACATCTTCCCGGCCCGCCGCTATGGTGACCGGGCTCTGTCAACGATCGTTCACCCAGGGGGTGTCGCGTCCATGGCCCGCCAACTGAGCCCCGTGGGGCTTGAGTTCATCGAGACCGCGCCGGTGCGCCTGGTGTTCGCGCGCGAGGTGTCGGCGCCGCCCGCCGCGGTGTACCGGGCGCTCGCCGAGGACGTCACCGGCTGGCCCGCGTGGTTCAGGGCCGTGACACTGTGCCGCCCCACCGGGAACGGCGCGGGCCGTGAGGTCAAGCTGCTTGGCGGGGTGCGCTTCCAGGAGTCGATCCTGGCCGCCGACCCGAACGAGCGGTACGCGTACCGCGTGGACACCGTCAACGCCCCCGGCCTGCGGGCCCTCGTGGAGGAGTGGCACCTCACCCCGGCGGGCACCGGGACGCGGGTCCAGTGGACGTTCGCCGCCGACGGGCCCGCGCCGCTGCGTACCGTCCTGAAGGCGGCGCGGCCGGGCGTGGCCAAGGCGTTCAAGGACGCGACCGGCAGCCTGGACAAACGCCTCTCGACGAGCCCCACCCAGCGCTAGCCCCCCGGAGCGGCGTGGCTAGTCCGGCCACACCCCTGTGGCGAGGAGCGATTCGATCGCCGCCGCGTACGGCCTGATGTCGAGGCCCTGCTCGGCCAGCCAGGTGTCCGAGTAGTACTTGTCGAGGTAGCGGTCGCCCGGGTCGCAGAGCAGGGTCACGACGCTGCCGGTGCGGCCCTCGGCGACCATCTCGGCGACGATCTTCAGGGCGCTCCACAGACCCGTACCGGTCGAGCCGCCCGCCTTGCGGCCGATGGCCTGCTCCAGGGCGCGTACGGCGGCGACGCTCGCCGCGTCCGGCACCTTCATCATCCGGTCGATGGCGCCGGTCACGAAGCTGGGCTCCATGCGCGGGCGGCCGATGCCCTCGATCCGGGAACCGCAGTCGCTCGTGGCGTCCTGGTCCTCGTGCACCCAGCCGTCGAAGAAGCAGGAGTTCTCCGGGTCCGGCACACAGATGCGGGTGTCGTGCTGCATGTAGTGCACATAGCGGGCGATGGTCGCCGAGGTGCCGCCGGTGCCCGCGGTGGCGACGATCCACGCGGGTTCCGGATAGCGCTCCAACCGCAGTTGCTGGTAGATCGATTCGGCGATGTTGTTGTTGCCGCGCCAGTCCGTGGCCCGCTCCGCGTACGTGAACTGGTCCATGTAGTGGCCGCCGGTGCGCACGGCGAGTTGGGCGGCCTCCTCGTACATGGTCCGCGGGTCGTCCACGAAGTGGCAGTCGGCGCCGTGGAATTGGATCAGGCGGCACTTCTCGGGGCTGGTCGTGCGCGGCATCACGGCGATGAAGGGCACGCCGATCAGCTTCGCGAAGTACGCCTCGGAGACGGCCGTCGAGCCGCTGGACGCCTCGATGACGGGGCGGTCCGGGCGGATCCAGCCGTTGCAGAGCCCGTAGAGGAAAAGTGAGCGGGCGAGGCGGTGCTTGAGGCTGCCGGTCGGGTGCGTCGACTCGTCCTTGAGGTAGAGGTCGATGCCCCAGCTCTCCGGCAGCGGAAAGCGCAGCAGATGGGTGTCGGCGGAGCGGTTGGCGTCCGCCTGGACCTTGCGGACGGCCTCCTTCAGCCAGTCGCGGTACGCCGCATCGGTGCGGTCCACGTCCAGTGTGCTCCTGGCCACCGCGGCCCCGGGCTGTTCTGTGGTGCTCACGCGCTGCTCCTCGGCTTGGTGCCCGGCCCTGACGGAATCCGGCCTGACCGCTCTCGGACAGCTCGATGATAGACACCTTGCGACGCCTTCCGCACGCTTCTCACCTGCATAAACACACCTTTGAGAGCCTCAAAGGAACGCATCGCTCCGCTTACTGCGCTGGGCGCGCGGCCCCCGCCGGAGACGCGTTCGAGCGGCGGCGTACGGTGCGTGGACAGCCCCGCGAACAGGGGCACTGGTGCTCGACCTCCGTGACGGGCAGACTGCAGGTCGAAGGCGTTTTCATCGCATGAGGGGGCGGGCGGCATGGCGGAGCCGGAGTTCACGGCCACGGGCGTGCGGATCGGGCGGAGGCTGCGCTCGCTGACCCGGGCCGGTCAAGTCCGTATCAACAACGGCCGCCTTGAGCTGCTGACCAGTTACGGACGCGAGATCGACAGTGCCCCGCTCGCCGCGGTGTCGGCGGGCCGGCCGTGGTTCGGTCCGGACGACAAGGCGCAGGCCACGGTGAACGGCATCCGCTACTCCCTGACCCTCGGCGAGGACGATCCACGGCCCGGCGAGGCGGGGCCGCCGTCGGCCCGCCGCTTCATCGACGCGGTACGCAGGGCCGGCGGGCGCCTCTCCGGCGTCTGAACCGCGCTGCGGCGTCTGAACCGTGCTGCGCGCGGGCGCCTGACCCGCGCTGCGCTTCGGCGTCTGACCTGGGCGGGGTGGCTGACTTGCGCGCGGGAACGGCGGATTCGGGCGGCTGATACGCGGGCTACGGCTCAAGAGGCGCGGCCGGGCGCCGAGTTGCGGAGCGGTACCCCCTGAGTCACGCTGGACCCACGTCACTCAGGGTTTACAGGCGGTCACGCTGGGAGCCAGCGTTCCACCGCCCTCAGCAGCAGGCAGCACTGTGGGATCCAGGATTCCGCTCCTCCGGCCGGTATCCGCCGGGCTCCTCGACACGCGTCGGGGCTCAAGGCGCTTCGCGGGCTTCGGCCTTCGACCTTCGGCTTCGGCCGGTGCGGCACTCCTGATCCGTTCGTCGTCTTCTTCCGGACCTCAATTCGGGGAGTCGCAGCCGTGATCAGCCACCCGAGCAGGCATTGCACGGTGGGTCTCCAGGCCCTTCCGTCGCGCATCGGACAAGTCCGCAGAATCATCTCGGCCCAACTCCGGCACTGGCATCTCGATCCGCTGGTCGACCGTGCCGCGCTCGGGGTCACCGAGCTCCTCACCAACGTCCACCGGCACGCCGGTCCGGACAAGATGTGCACCGTGGAGATCGAGTTACTGCTCGACCGGCTCACGGTCTCGGTGCACGACCACGATCCGCGGCTGCCCGAGCTGCGGGTGGCCGGTTCCTTCGACACCGGTGGGCGCGGGCTCGCGCTGATCGCCGCGGTGAGCGAGAGCTGGGGCGTCCGGCCTGACGGCGACTGCCGCGGGAAGACCGTCTGGTTCACGCTCCCCACGGTGCCGCCCGCGGTGGCGGTGCCGGATCACGCCGCGTACGCGGAACAGGCTCCCGCCCGGTCGGCCGTCGCCGGCTGACCGGGCGGTGAGGTTCCGCGTACATCCCCGTGTCCACGTACCCGCGTGCCTCACTCCGTGGCGATCGCGTGCAGGACGTCCAGGCGGGCCGCGCGGCGGGCCGGACGCCAGCCGGCGAGTGCTCCCGCGGCCAGGCCGACGAGCGCGACCACGGCGAGCTGCACGGGCGGTACGGCGAACGCGAAGTCGGTGTCGCCCGAGCCCTGCGAGGCCTGGACGAGGACCCAGCCGAGGAACGCGCCGAGCACCAGGCCGCCCGCCGTACCGAACGCCGCGACCAGGACCGACTCCCAGCGGACCATGGCCCGTAGCTGGGCCCGGGTCTGCCCGACGGCGCGCAGCAGTCCGAGTTCGCGGGTGCGTTCGTGCACGGCGAGGGTCAGGGTGTTGGCGATGCCGAGCAGCGCGATGAGGACCGCGAGGGCGAGCAGCGCGTAGACGAGCGTGAGCATCATGTCGATGCCGCCTGCCGAGGCCTGCGCGTACTCGGCACGGGTCTGCACCTCCGGACTGCCGTACGCGGCGGCCGCCTTGTCGACCGCGGCCTTGCCGTCGGCCACCGGGACGCCGTCGTCGAGGGTGACGGCGATCAGGGTGTCGGAGTCCTGGCCGCGGTGCGGGGCCCAGGCCTCGCGGGTGAGGACGTAGTCCCCGGCGAGTTCGGACTGTTCGTAGACCGCGCGGACGGTGAAGGTGTCCTCGGTGCCGTCGGTGAAGGCGAGTTCGGCGCGCTCGCCCGGGGCGAGGCCGCGCCGGTCGGCTTCGGCGCGGGACAGCGCGAGGCCGTCGTCGCCGAGGGTGTCGAGCGATCCGCTGACCGCGCCCAGGTCCAGGCCCTTGGCGAGGGCCACGGGGTCGGTGATCGTCAACTGGCGGCCCGCGCCGTCGACTTCGGCGACGCCACGGCCGAGCCCGACGGCGCTCGCCACCTCGGGGAGTTCCGCGACGCGGCCCGCGAGCGCGGGGCTGAGCCCGCTGCCGCCCGCGCCGAACGCGGGGGCGCTGATCGCCACGTCGCCCGCGAAGGAACGGTCGACGGTCTGGTCCATGGTGGCCTTGAGGGAGGCGCCGAAGACGGTGAACAGGGCCACCACGGCGACGCCGATCATCAGGGCGGCGGCGGTGGCTGCCGTGCGCTTGGGGCTGCGCAGCGCGTTCCGCCTGGCCAGGGAGCCGGTGATGCCGCGCAGCCGGTCGAGGGGCGCGGCGAGCCGGAGCGCGCCGGTCGAGGCGGCCGGGCCGAGGACCACGAACGCGACGAGGGCGAGTACGGCGCCGGTGCCCGCCAGCCAGATCGACGGCGTGACGAGCACACCGACGAGGGTGACACCGACGGCGACGAGCGCCAGGGCCACGCCGGTCGCGGCCCGGCCGCGCGCGGTGCCCGAGCGGTCGACGGCGGTCTCGCGGAGCGCGGCGAGCGGAGCGGTACGTCCGGCGCGTACGGCGGGCAGCAGAGCCGAGCCGAGGCAGACGGCGACGCCGACGAGGAGCGGCAGGCCGAGCGAGACCGCGCCGATCACCAACTCGCCCGCGGGGAACGGGAATCCGAGCGCCGGGAAGAGTGCCTGGAGTCCGGCGGCGATCCCGATACCGCCGAGCAGCCCGGCCGCGGAGGCCACGACCGCGACGACGGCGGCCTCGGCGAGGGCGGCGCCCACGACCTGGCGGCGGGCGGCGCCGAGGGCGCGAAGGAGGGCGTTCTCGCGGGTGCGCTGGGCGACGACGATGGCGAAGGTGTTGTGGATCGAGAACGTCGCGACGAGCAGCGCGATGCCGGAGAAGACCAGCAGGAACGTGGTGAACAGGTCCAGGAACTGCCCGGAGATCATGTCGGTGTTCTCGGCGGCGGAGGCCTCCCCGGTGATCGCCTCGACGCCCTCGGGCAGGACGGGGCCGAGCGCGTCGACGAGTTCCTGCTGGCTGGTGCCGGGTCCGGCGCGGACCAGGACGGACGCGGCCTCGCCGGGCTTCGGGGTGAGGTACTTCTCGGCGTCGGCCCTGGTCATGCCGGTGAAGGTGGTCTGCGCCATGCCGTTCTCGCCGCCGAAGGTGGCAAGGCCGACGATCGTGACGCGTACCGGTTCGGGGGTGCGCAGGACGGTGCTGTCGCCCAGCTTCAGGCCGCCGGTCGCGGCCGCGCCCCGGTTCACGACGACCTCGCCGCCGCGCTGCGGGGCGCGGCCCTCGGCGAGCCGGTACGGGTTGAGGCGGGTGTCGTCGATCCAGTTGCCGGCGAGGGTGGGCGGTCCCTGGCCGCCGATGGGTTCGCCGTCGGCGCCCACGAGTTGACCGGCGCCCTGGATGTTCGCGACGGCGGCGGCGACACCCGGTACCTGTGCGACGCGGGTGGCGAGGTCGCTGTCGACGGGGCCGCGCGCGCCCTGGCTCTGGCCGGGCGTGGTGATGGTGTCGGCGCTGCGGACGACGGCGTCGGTGCCGCCCGCGGCCCCCGCGAACAACGAGTCGAAGCTCGCCCGCAGGGTGTCACCCATGACGAGCGTGCCGGTCAGGAAGGCGACGCCGAGCAGCACGGCCGAGAAGGTCCCGGCGAAGCGGCGCTTGTGGGCGCGCAGCGAGGAGAGGCTGATCCGCGCGGTGGCGGCTGCGGAGCTCATGACAGCACTCCTTGTCCGCGCCGCTCGCCCGCGCCGTCCAGGGCCTTCGTATCCAGGGCCTTCGTGTCCAGGGCCTTCATGCGGTCGAGTACGCGGTCGGCGGTCGGTTCCCGCATCCGGTCGACGAGCCGCCCGTCGGCGAGGAAGACCACCTCGTCGGCGTGGGCGGCGGCCACCGGGTCGTGGGTGACCATGACGACGGTGCGGTGGGTCTGCCGTACGGCGTGGGCGAGCAGTCCGAGTACCTCGGCGCCGGAGCGGGAGTCGAGGTTGCCGGTCGGCTCGTCGGCGAAGACGACATCGGGCCGGCCCGCGAACGCCCTTGCCACGGCGACGCGTTGCTGCTGTCCGCCGGAGAGTTCGGCGGGCCGGTGGTGCAGCCGGTCGCGCAGGCCGACGGTGTCGACGAGCGCGTCGATCCACTCGGCATCGGCCCGCACACCGCCCAGGTCGAGCGGCAGCGTGATGTTCTCCGCGACCGTCAGCGTGGGCAGCAGGTTGAACGCCTGGAACACGAAGCCGACGCGGTCGCGGCGGAGCAGGGTGAGGCGGCGGTCGTCGAGGGAGTTCAGTTCGGTGCCGCCGATGGCAGCGGTGCCGGAGGTGAGGGTGTCGAGTCCGGCGGCGCAGTGCATCAGGGTGGACTTACCGGAGCCCGAGGGCCCCATGATCGCGGTGAACCGGCCGGCCGGGAAGTCGACCGTCACCCCGTCGAGGGCCCTCACTTCGGTGTCACCGCCGCCGTACACCTTCACGGCGTCGACGACCCGGGCGGCGACATGCGGGGCAGGCGCGGTATTCACGCCGCACCGCCCTTCTTCTCGGTGCCGTACGCACGCCCGAACTGCTCGTCCAGGACGCTCAGTCGGCGCCAGTACTCGTCCTCGTCGATCTCGCCGGAGGCGAAGCGGTGCCCGAGCACCGTGATCGGCGACTGCGGGTCGGGGCCCGCGGCCGGACCGGCCGGACCGCCCGGACCGAAGCGCGGTCCACGGCCACGGCGGCGCCAGACGGTGCGCCGCAGCACGGTGACGACGCCGACGATCACGGCGGCCCAGATCAGCGGAAAGAACAGGATCCACGGGCCGGGCCCGCCGTCCCAGTGCGCCAGGGTCTGCATGTCGACTCATCTCCTCGGTGGCTTCGGCGCCGGATCGCGCCGTGGCAGTTGGTGATGAGTCGAGAGTCGCGCGCAGAGGTTGCCCACGTCGTCGTACGGCCAGCGGCAGTGCGGGTACGCCGCGGGGAGTACGGGGGCGGTGCGGGGCTGCTTCGTGGGGTGGCTGTGGGCCAGAGGTGCGGGCCTGCCCGAGTGAAGGGTCCGCGTCAACCGGGCCTAGACTCCCTCCCCATGCCTGATTCCCTCACCTCGCGCCCAGCTGCCACCGCCACAGTCATCCGTGTCGCAGAAGCGAGGGCCCGGAAGGCGGTGAGGTTCGGAGTGGTCCTCGCTGCGCTGTACTCGGCGCTGGCCCTGACCTTCGTCGCGGTCTTCGCGCGTTCCGCCACCCAGTCCGCCGAGGCCTGGCCATCGGTGCTGGGCGGAATCATCGGGCTGGCGCTTCCCGCGGTCGGCGTGCGCGGGGCCATCACGGTGATCCGCCGGGGTCGGGACCTGCGCGATCTGTTCGTGGCCACCGACGAGTCCGGCGTGTGGGTCAGCCAAGGCGCGGGGCTGAAGGTCGTCCCCTGGGACTCCCTGGCGGCGACCGTCCACCACTGGAGCGAGGCAGGCGGAAGCCCCGCCGGGAGGGACCACTCGCTCGATCTCTGCCCGATCGGCGCCATCGACCCCGAGGACCCCGTACTGGGCAACTTCGTCCATGACGACGAGCCGTTCCGCCCCGGACTGCCCCGGCTGCGCTACCGCTTCAGCGGCAACCATCCGTACCGGGAAGCCCTGGCGGAAGCGGTCCGTCAGCAGGCCCCGCACCTGTGGGCCGGTGAGGTCGAACGCGAACCGGGATACCTGGCGGCGAAGTAGCGCCGCACACCGGCGTCCCTCCATACCGATGTTTCGATCTTCAAGTTCCGGCAAGGAGTCGATCAGTCGACGGAGGGGGAACCGGTGTTGTCGAGCGGTGGCCAGAACGGCCAGTGGGTGCGTACCCGTACAGAGGCGGACGCGAAGGCGTTCATCCAGGAGAAGCAGGCCGAACAGGAGCGTTCGCTGACGGCGGGTCCTGGCGCCCTGGTCCTCGGTGCCGTCGCGGTGCTGTTCCTCGCCGGGCTGGCGCTGTACGCCTGGCTCAACTGACGAGTCCGGTACGGGGAGCGGGAGTTGACCGGTTCACGTGCTGACGTCGGTACGGGGAGCGGGAGTTGACCGGCTCGCGTGACAACGGCCGTACGTGGACCGGGAGTTGAGCCGATTCACGCCGCCGTCAGTGCGGCCAGTGGATCGTCGAGTACCGGCTGCCAGGCCAGTTCGGCGGCGCCCACCAGGCTGTTGTGGTCGAGGGTGCAGGGCAGGATCGGTACGCCTCCGCTGCGGCCCCACAGGCTGCGGTCGGCGACGACGGCGCGCAGCCGCTCCGGGTCGGCGGCGAGCAGTTCGCGGTGCAGGCCGCCGAGGATGATGCGGTCCGGGTTGAGGATGTTGACGAGCCCGGCGAGGCCGAGGCCGAGCCGGTCGATGAGCTCCTCGGCGGCGGCCCGCACGGCCGGGTCCGCGTACTCCCGGGCGAGCAGGTCGCGGGCCTGCTTGAGCAGCGACACCTCGGGCCCGGGGTCGCGCCCGGCCGCGGTGAGGAAGGCCAGCGGGTCGGCCTCGACGTCCAGGCAGCCGCGGCTGCCGCAGTGACAGGGCCGGCCCTCGGGGTTCACGGTGAGGTGGCCGACCTCGAGCGCGAGGCCCGAACTGCCGGTGTGCAGGCGGCCGTCGAGGACCAGGGCGCCGCCCACACCCCGGTGCCCGGTCGCCACGCACAGCAGGTCGGCGGCGCCCCGACCGGCGCCGTGGCGGTGCTCGGCGAGGGCTGCGAGGTTGACATCGTTGCCCGTGAACGCGGGGCCCGACAGCCCGGCGGCGCGCACCCGCTCGGCGAAGATCTCGCGGACCGGGGCACCCACGGGCCAGGCCAGGTGCAGCGGGTTGAGCGCCTGCCCCTCGGGCTCGGCGACCGCCGACGGCACGGCGAGGCCCGCGCCGACGCACCGGCGTCCGGTCTGCCGCAGCAGTTCCACGCCCGCCTCGACCAGCGAGCCGAGGATCTGCGCCGGGTCGGCGTCGATGGTCTCGCAGCCCGGCGCGGTCGCGGCGATGGTGCCGCCGAGCCCGACGAGCGCGGCGCGGTACCCGTCGGCGTGCACCTGGGCGGCGAGCACGACGGGCCCGTCGTCGGCGACCACGAGGCGGTGCGAGGGGCGGCCCTGCGCCCCGGCCGCGGCACCCGGTTCGACGCGGATCAGGCCGAGCGCCTCCAGCTCGGCGGCGACGGCGCCCGCGGTGGCGCGGGTGACGCCGAGTTCGGCGGTGAGCACGGCACGGGTCGGGGCCCGCCCGGTGTGCACCAGTTCAAGTGCGGGGCCGAGCGCACCGCGTCCTCTCTCCAGCCGGGTACGCGTGGACACCTGCCCCGCCTCACCGGGCGCCGCCTTGCCGTTCATGGACGCGAGTCTCCCATGATCCGGGGCCCGCGAGTCCGGCGGTACGTGGACCCGTACCGTGATTCGGTCGGGTCCTACGAAACGGGGTGGCGGGTTCCGGGCAGGACGTACAAAGCCCAAGTGCCCGCCGGAACCCGGACGTTCGGGGCGCCGGGCGCGCTTCCGCCACGTCCGGGACGCGCACGGACTCAGTCCGCGAACCCCGAGACCCGCAAGGTGATGTTGAGTCGGCCACGCTCCATCCCGATCGCCGCACTCCCGGTGCCCGGATACACCTTGGGCACCCCGTGGTACGCGAACCGCGAGGGCCCGCCGAACACGAACAGGTCGCCGCTGCGCAGCTCCACATCCGTGTACGGCCGCCCGCGCGACTCGGTGTTGCCGAACCGGAACAGACAGCTGTCGCCGAGGCTGAGCGAGACGACCGGCTCGTCGGCCCGTTCGTCACTGTCGCGGTGCAGGCCCATGCGCGCGTGCGCGTCGTAGAAGTTGACGAGCCCGATGTCGTACGCGCCGGGCTCGACGGCCGTGCCGTACGCCTCCCGTACGGCGCTGCGCGCGAGGGTGCCCAGGAGGTCGGGGAACGGGGTGACGGGCGCGCCGTCGCCGTCGACGACGGTGCGCGCGTAGCCGTACGGGTACCAGTGCCACCCCAGGCACACCTGCCGCGCGGTCATCTCGCCGCCGCCCGGGGTGCGTACCGTGCGCAGCCCGGCGGGCGGCCTCGCCCACTCCCGGCAGGCGGCGACGAGCCGACGCTGCTGTTCCTGGTCCAGCCAGTCCGGCACGTGCACGGCGCCGGGCGCGACCTCGGTGCGCTCGCGCGTCAGCGGGAAGAGCACTTCGCGGTGGTCGTCGTCCATAGGTCGATTGTCCCGCCGCCCCACGGACGACCGGTGGCAGCACGGACGACCGGTGGCCGCGTGGTCAGGGCAGCAGTACGAGCCGCCCGCGCAGGCCGCCCTCGGCGAGCCGCACATGGGCCTCGGCCGCCGCGTCCAGCGGGTAGGTGCGGGCGACGCGGGGCAGCAGTACGCCCTCGTCGGCGACGCGCGCGAGTTCGGCCAGGCGCGCTCCGTCGGCCTGTACGTCCAGGGCCGCGATCCGGATGCCGCGCTCCGCCCGCGGCTCCTGGCCGGGCCAGAGACCGGCGTAGCTGCCGCCGTCACGCACCGCGGCGATCGCCTCGGCGCCGAGCCCGGCGGCGTCGAGCACACCGTCGAAGGCGGCCGGAGCGAGCGCCGCGCCGCGCGCCACGAAGTGGTCGGCGCCCCGCGAGGCGAGGAACTCGGCGTCGCCCGCGGCAGCGAGCGCGGTGATCACCAGGCCGTGCCGGTGCGCGAGTTCGACCGCGTGCGCGCCGACGGCACCGGCCGCCCCGGTGACGAGGAGGCTCTGCCCCGGCCGCAGCCCGAGCAGGCCGAGCGCCTGGTCCGCGGAGAGGGTGTTGAGGGGAAGCGTCGCGGCCTGCGTGTCGTCGAGGGTCGACGGGGCCGCCGCGACGGCGTCCGCGTCGAGCACCACGTAGTCGGCGTGGGTGCCGAGCGGGGTGAGGTGCCCGGTGGACAGGCCGATGACCCGGTCGCCGACGGACCAGGGCGCGCCCTCGCCCACCGCGTCGACGGTGCCGGCCACGTCCCAGCCGAGGCCGACCCGCTCGGCGGCGCCGAAGACCCCGGCGCGCATGGCGGCATCGACCGGGTTGAGCGCGGCCGCGGCCACCTTGATCCGGACCTGGGCCGGTCCGGCCTCGGGCACCGGGAGTTCGGTGATCTCGACCGAATCGGGACCGCCGAAGCGGGACACGGTCACAGCACGCATACGCATGGGTTGTCCTCCAGGAATGGTGGTCGCACCGGCTGTGAGCTGGCTTCTTACGTTTGGTGCGTGACTCCATGGTGGGCCAGGATGGAAGGTCCCACAAAAGGCACACGCGTGTGCGGAACGGGAAGGCGGTGTGCGCCATGGACGCCGAAGCGCTCGGTACGCGGGTGGCACAAGCGGCACAGCCGGCACAACCAGCACCAGCACCAGCGGCACAACCGGACCGGGCGCCCGGTCCCGCCGGGCCCTGTGCGCGCTGGCCCGCCGAGCAGGGCGAGACCATCCGGCAGATCGTCGACCGGGCGGGCGACAAGTGGACGGTGCTGATCATCGGCACCCTGGAGAACGGGCCGCTGCGCTACACCGAGTTGCAGCGTGCCGTCCAGGGCATCTCGCAGCGCATGCTCACCCACACCCTGCGCCAGTTGCAGCGCGACGGCCTGGTCACCCGCACCTCACACCCCGAGGTGCCGCCACGCGTCGAGTACGCGCTCACCGAACTCGGCGCCACCCTGCTCGTCGCCGTGACCGCGCTCATCGACTGGGCGGGCACGCACCACGACGAGATCAGCGACAACCGCGCCCGCTTCGACGAGGCGACGACGGCGACAGCGACGACGACGGCGACGGCCGCACAGGCCTGAATCAGTACCTGGATCGGTACCTGGATCGGTACCTGAATCAGTGACAGAACTCCCCCTCACCACGCGCCTTGCCGCCCCCTGCCCGTGCCCCCTACCCTGAGTTTGTGCCGATACTAAACAAACTCAGGACGACGGTGTCCGACGCCCCGCACGCCCCGCACGACTCGACACTCAAGCGCCTCCGCCTCGCGCTCACCGCGTTCTTCGCCCTCGACGGCTTCATCTTCGCCGGGTGGGTCGTGCGGATTCCCGCGATCAAGGAGCAGACCGGCGCCTCCGCCAGCGATCTGGGCCTCGCGCTGCTCGGCGTCTCGGCGGGCGCGGTGGTGACCATGACGCTCACCGGTCGGCTGTGCCGGCGCTACGGCAGCCATGTGGTGACCGTGGCCTGCGGGGTCCTGATGCCGCTGAGCGTGGCGCTGCCGCCGCTGGCCCGGACTCCGCTCACGCTCGGCGCGGTGCTGCTTGTCTTCGGCGCGGCCTACGGCGGCATCAACGTGGCGATGAACAGCGCCGCCGTCGACCTGGTCCGCGCCCTGCGCCGGCCCGTGATGCCCAGCTTCCACGCCGCGTTCAGCCTCGGCGGGATGATCGGCGCCGGGCTCGGCGGGCTCGTCGCCGCGCACCTCTCCCCCACCCGGCACCTCCTCGGCCTGACCGTGCTCGGCCTGCTCATCACCGCGGCCGCGGCGCCCACCCTGCTGCGCCACGAGGCACCCGCGCCGGAACGCCCTAAGGCCGCCCCGGCCGTGCGCCCCGGCGGCCGGACCCGCTGGATCGTCACGGTCTTCGGCCTGATCGCCCTGTGCACGGCGTACGGCGAGGGCGCCCTCGCGGACTGGGGCGCCCTGCACCTCAAGGAGGACCTCGGCGCGCACGCGGGAACGGCGGCGGCCGGGTACTCGGTGTTCGCGCTCGCCATGACCGTCGGCCGTCTCACCGGCACCACGCTCCTCGAACGCCTCGGCCAGACCCGCACGTTGGTCGCGGGCGGCACGACCGCCGCGCTCGGCATGCTGCTCGGCGCCCTCGCGCCGTCGGTGTGGCTCGCCCTGCTCGGCTTCACGGTCACCGGGCTCGGCCTCGCCAACATCTTCCCGGTCGCCATCGAACGCGCCGGCGCCCTGGCCGGCCCCGGCGGAGTGGCCGCCGCGTCCACGCTCGGCTACGGCGGCATGCTGCTCGGCCCGCCCGCGATCGGCTTCATGGCGGACTGGTTCTCGCTGCCGGTGGCCCTGACGAGCGTGGCGGCGCTCGCGGCACTCTCGGCGGCCATCGGGTACGCGGTACGGGGCGCCGAGTAGGGGACGCCCGCGCGCCGGTGCGCACCCCCGGGCGCGGGGCGGCGCGAGGCGTGTGGAGATCGCGTCGGGACCCGGAATCCACCGACTGGCCCGCGCGGGCCGGGGCACAATCCCGCCATGGAGATTGCCGAGTACGTCCAAGTCCTCGACCGCGAAGGCCGGTTGCTCGCGCACGCGGCCGAGGAGTCGGGGCCCGGCGCCACCGTGTCCACCTGCCCCGGCTGGCAGGTGCGTGACCTGCTGCGGCACATCGGCATGACGCACCGCTGGGCCATGGCGTACGTCGCGGAGGGCCACACCGCGTACCGCCCCGCCGAAGACCTCCCCGAGCTCGACGGGGACGAGCTGCTCGACTGGTTCCGCACCGGCCACGCCTCGCTGGTCGACGCGCTCGGGGCGGCGCCCGCCGACCTGAAGTGCTGGACGTTCCTGCCCGCGCCGTCGCCGTTGGCGTTCTGGGCGCGGCGGCAGGCGCACGAGACGACCGTGCACCGGGTGGACGCGGAGTCTGCGCGCCCGGTGACGGGGCACGTGGCGATCTCCCCGCCCTTCGCCGTGGACGGCATCGACGAACTCCTGCGCGGCTTCCACGCCCGCCGGCACAGCCGGGTGCGTACGGAGAAGCCCGCGGTGCTGCGGGTGCGGACCACCGACACCGGCGACGTGTGGACGGTACGTCTGTCACAGGACCCGCCGGTCACCACGCGGGACGCCGAGGGCGAGGCGGACTGCGAGATGAGCGGTCCGGCGGCACGGGTCTACCTGTCGCTGTGGAACCGGCTCCCGGTCCCACGCCTCGACGGCGACCCCGGGCTCGCACGGGTGTGGCGGGAGACGTCGGCGGTGACCTGGCGGTGAGCTCGGTACGGGCTCAACTCGCTTACGTACGGGGCACGGCGGAACCTGTGGCCCGCCGGGCGCGGCCCTGCTTCAATCGCCGTATGGGGAGACGCACTCAGACGGAGCGCCTTCCCGAGGCCGACGATCAGCCCAGCCAGCCCGGCCGGACCAGCCCCGACTCGTAGGCCAGGACGACCAGTTGGGCGCGGTCGCGGGCGCCCAGTTTCACCATCGTGCGGCTCACATGGGTCTTTGCGGTCAGTGGGCTGACGACCAGGCGGCGGGCGATCTCCTCGTTGGACAGGCCGATACCGACGAGCGCCATCACCTCGCGCTCCCGCTCGGTGAGTCCGGTCAGCGCGTCCGCCGCCGCGGGCTCCTTCGAGCGGGCCGCGAACTCGCCGATCAGCCGCCGGGTGACGCCCGGCGAAAGCAGCGCGTCCCCGTGCACCACCGCCCGTACCGCGCGCAGCAGTTCATCGGGCTCGGTGTCCTTGACGAGGAACCCGGAGGCGCCGGAGCGGATCGCCTCGAAGACGTACTCGTCCAGCTCGAACGTGGTCAGCATGACCACCTTCACGTCGGTCAGCTCCGGGTCGCCGGTGACGGCACGCGTCGCGGCCAGGCCGTCGCGTACCGGCATCCGGATGTCCATCAGGACCACATCGGGGCGCAGTTCACGCACCAGGCGCACCGCCTCGTCCCCGTCGGCCGCCTCCCCCGCCACCTCGATGTCCCGCTGAGCGTCGAGCAGAGCCTTGAAACCGGCCCGTACGAGCACCTGGTCGTCGGCGAGCAGTACGCGGATCACGTCGTCTTCTCCTGGGGCCGCTGCGGCAGGACGGCCCGTACCCGGAAGCCGCCGTCGGGGCGTGTGCCCGCCTCGATCGTGCCACCGAGGGCCACCGCACGCTCCCGCATTCCGGCAAGTCCGTTGCCGCTGCCGCCCGCCTCGGCGCGGGTCGCCGGGCCGTCGTCGTCGACGGTCAGCTCCAGCGTCCCGCCGTCGTACCGCACCCGTACGCGCGCGTGGCGTGAACCGGAGTGGCGTACGACGTTGGTGAGCGCCTCCTGCACGATCCGGAACGCCGCCAGGTCCGCGCCGGGCGGCAACGCCACCCGCCGCCCCTCGTGCGTGACGTCCACGGTCAGTCCCGCGGCCGCCGCCTGCTCGACGAGTTCGGGCAGCCGGTCGAGGCCGGGAGCGGGCGCGCGGGGCGCGTCGCCGGGGGCGCGCAAGGTGTCGAGCACCTGCCGCACCTCGCCGAGCGCCTCCTTGCTGGCGGACTTGATGGTGGTCAGCGCCGTACGCGCCTGCTCCGGATCGGTGTCGAGCAGCGCAAGGCCCACGCCCGCCTGGACGTTGATCACAGCGATCGAGTGGGCCAGCACATCGTGCAGTTCACGCGCGATCCGCAACCGCTCCTCGTCGGCCCGCCGCCGCGCCGCCTGCTCCCGCTCGGCACGCTCCCTGGCCCACTGCTCACGCCGGGCGCGCATCAGCTCGGCGAGGGCGAGCACGGCCACCGCCCAGGCGACGACGAGGAGTTCCTGCTCCCAGGGCGCGGCGTCGTCATGCGTGGGTGGCAGCCATACGTAGAGCCAGTGCGAGATCAGCAGATGTCCGGCCCACAGCATGCCGAGCGCACCCCACGCCGCGTGCCGGTGCCCGGCGACGACCGCCGCGAAGCAGGCCACTGCGACGCTCAGGAACACCGGGCCGTACGGATACCCCGCCCCGACATAGACGAGCGTCACCGCCGACGTGCCGAACACCACCGCGACCGGGTGCCGGTACCGGAGCAGCAGCGGCACCGCGGCAAGCACGATCAGCGCCCGCCCGAAGCCGTCCAGCGGAGCCCGCGCCCCTTCCTGACCGTGCGCCGCGAAGCCCGAGCCGATCTGCGTGAACAGCAGCACCAGGAACGTCGACACCCAGGGCAACCGCCCCCGCCCGGCACCTGCCACCCAACGCCGAAATCCGGGCGGCCCATGCCTCCACTGCTCATCCATACCGGCCACGCTAGACCGCCCCACCCCACGGCGACGTCAGCCGGACGCGGTGATCGCGTGTACTCCCCGGGGAGTACGAGGCGTGCCGGCGGCTACCGCTTTCCCTTCGGCTTTCCCTTCGGCTTCCCCTGCGCCGCCGTCTCCATCAGGCCGACGCTCCCTGCCAGTTGGGACACCGCCTGCTCGAAGAACGCCGCCCGGTCCTCGACGATCCGGTTGAACTGCCCGAACACCTCGAACGACACCAGGCCGAACACCTGCGACCACGCCGCCGTGAGGGCCACCATCACCGCGGGTGGCAGATCCGGCGCCAGGTCCGCCGCGAGCCGCTCCGCCTCGTCCCGCAGGCCTTCGTTCATCTTCGGTACGTGGATCCCGGGGCCCTGCGCGGCCTCGCGGACGACCCCGATCAGCAGCAGGCCCACCCGCGCGGCCGGTCCGACCGTGGTGCGCGGCGCGGTGTAGCCGGGGACGGGCGAACCGTAGATCAACGCGTACTCGTGCGGATGCGCAAGGGCCCACTCCCGTACCGCCCCGCACACCGCCGACCAGCGCTCCCGCGGCCCCGCCTGCGCGCGCACCGCCCGAGCGTGCGCGCCCTCGGCCGCCTCTCCGAGCGAGTCGTAGGCGTCGACGATCAGGGCCGTGAGGAGGTCGTCGCGGCTCGGGAAGTAGCGGTAGAGGGCCGAGGAGACCATGCCGAGCTCTCGGGCCACGGCACGCAGGGAGAGTTTGGCGGCGCCCTCGTCGGCGAGCTGTCTGCGGGCCTCGTCCTTGATGGCCACGGTGACCTCGGCCCGCGCCCGCGCCCGCACCCCCAGCGGCTTACCGTCGGCGCCGGTGGCGTCCTTCCTTGTCGTACGGGGGGTCATGCGTGCCACCGCTTCCTTGAGGGGGTGCTGCCGGGCGTGCAGCTCGGGGTGCTGCTCATACGGGCAGTTTGCCAGAGCGGCGCTCACATT
Source organism: Streptomyces boluensis (assembly GCF_009908195.1). Lineage (GTDB taxonomy): Bacteria > Actinomycetota > Actinomycetes > Streptomycetales > Streptomycetaceae > Streptomyces > Streptomyces boluensis. The sequence goes on from NZ_JAAAHS010000012.1 coordinate 27,040, forward strand.
AGAGAGCACCGCACCATTTCGAGAGCGCTGCTCTTGCTTTCGCGCGCAGCACCGTGGAACACTGCTCACAAGCGAGAGCACTGCTCACGTTTCACCCGGCGCCTCGTGCCTCGCGCCCCCGGAGAACGGACAGACTCATGACCTCCTCCCCGCAGCCCCAGCAAGGCCAGCCGCACCCCTACTACCTCCGCGCCGGCGCCGTAGCGACGCGGCTCAACGGGTTGGTCGGCCGGCTGGCCCGGCACGGGATCAGCCTCGCGGGTGCGGCCGAGCTCTCCGTGGTCGGACGCAAGAGCGGCAAGATGCTGCGGCTGCCGGTCAACCCGTACCGGCACGCGGGCGAGCAGTACCTCGTCTCCGCACGCGGGCACTCGCAGTGGGTGCGCAATATGCGGGCGGCGGGCGGCGGGGAGTTGCGGGTGGGCCGGAAGGTGCGCCGGTTCACCGCCACCGAGATCGCCGACGACGCGGCGAAGGTGACGGTCCTGCGTGGCTACCTGGAGCGCTGGGGCTGGGAGGTGAACCAGTACTTCAAGGGTGTCACCGCCAAGTCCGACGACGCCGAACTGCTCGCGGCGGCGTCGGACCACCCGGTGTTCCGTATCAATGTCGAGGACTGACAGGGCTGACAGCGGCAACGCAGCCCCCGCGGAACCGGCCGCGGAACCGGCCGCCGCACCGGCTACTCCTCCCGAGCCGCCGCCTTGTCGTCGCCGGAGGCATCAGCGTCGGAGGCAGTCGCGGTGGCCGAACTGCCGCCCGTGGCGCCCGACTTGCCGTCCCGGTCGAACGCCGAAAGCGCGCGGTGCGCCAGCGGATGCGTACGGACGAGTTCGGTGAGCGAAGTCGAGCCGCGGGTGATCCTGGCGAAGGCGTTCCACGCGGGCCGGAAGCCCGTGAGGGCGGCGTGCAGCATGCCGGGGCGGCGCTCGAAGACGTTCAGCATGCGCCGGCCAAGGCTCATCTCGACGCCGAGGCCCGCCCGTACGGCGAACGCGTAGTTGAGGGCCTGGCGGCGGGCGTCCACCGCGTCGTGCGCCTCCGCGACCCGGACCGCCCACTCCCCCGCGAGCCGCCCGGAGCGCAGCGCGTACGAGATGCCTTCGCGGGTCCACGGTTCGAGCAGGCCCGCCGCGTCGCCGCAGACCAGTACGCGGCCGCGGGAGAGCGGCGAGTCGTCGCTGCGGCAGCGTGTCAGATGGCCGGAGGAAATGCTCGGCTCGAAACCGGCGAGGCCGAGGCGGGCGATGAAGTCCTCCAAGTACCGCTTGGTGGCGGCGCCTTCGCCGCGCGCGGAGATCACGCCGACGGTCAGGGTGTCACCCTTGGGGAAGACCCAGCCGTAACTGCCGGGCAGCGGGCCCCAGTCGATGAGGACGCGGCCCTTCCAGTCCTCGGCGACCGTCTCCGGAACCGGGATCTCCGCCTCCAGGCCCAGGTCGACCTGGTCGAGCTTCACGCCGACGTGCGCGCCTATCCGGCTCGCGCTGCCGTCGGCGCCGACGACCGCGTGCGCGAGGAGGATCTCGCCGTCGGAGAGGACGACCGCGGCCGTACGCCGGTCGGGCACCGCGGAGCCGTGCTGCTCCACGCGCGCGACGGTGGCGCCCGTACGCAACTGGGCACCGGCCTTCTGTGCGGCCTCGACGAGCTGCTGGTCGAACTCGGGCCGGTTGATGAGGCCGAAGAGCATCTGCTTCGAGCGGCGCGTACGCGCGTACTTACCGTCGAGGGAGAAGGTCACGGCGTGCACCCGGTCGCGGAACGGCAGCTCGAAGCCGGGCGGCAGGGAGTCGCGGGAGGGGCCGATGATGCCGCCGCCACACGTCTTGTACCGGGGCAGTTCGGCCTTCTCCAGGAGGAGCACACGGCGTCCGGCGACCGCCGCCGCGTACGCCGCGGACGCTCCGGCGGGGCCCGCGCCGACGACGATCACGTCCCATACGTCGCGCTCCGCCTCGGCGGCCCGGTCCTCCTCGGGCGATCGCGCCTCCTCGGGGGTCGTGCTGTCCGGTCCTTCGCCCGGCTGCTCCCGCCGTGCGTCGGCCGGCTTGTCGCTCGAGTTCTCGCTGCTCACGATGGGCTGCTGCTCCGATCCAGCTGTCTTCCGCCGCTGTCCACGGCATCCTACGGCGGGCGCCGATCGACCCCTTCTGTGGGAAGATCGGCACCATATGTTCGAAGTGCGCACACGCACTCACAGGTATCAACGTCGCACCCACCAGGAGCGTGCCCATGCCGTCGCAGCAGATCGCCGAAACCGTCGCTTCCCTCATGCCGCGCGCACAGGCGGAGTTGGCCGAGCTTGTGGCGTTCAAGTCGGTGGCGGACTTCGCACAGTTCCCCAAGAGCGAGAGCGAGGGCGCCGCGAACTGGGTGGCGGACGCACTGCGCGCCGAGGGCTTCGAGGACGTCGCGCTGCTCGACACCCCGGACGGAACGCAGTCGGTGTACGGCTTCCTGCCCGGCCCCGAGAACGCGCCGACGGTGCTGCTGTACGCGCACTACGACGTGCAGCCGCCGTTGGACGAGGCGGCCTGGGCGACGCCGCCGTTCGAGCTGGTCGAGCGGGACGGGCGCTGGTACGGGCGCGGTGCCGCGGACTGCAAGGGCGGCGTGATCATGCACCTGCTCGCGCTGCGCGCCCTGAAGGCGGACGGCGGGGTGCCGGTCAACGTCAAGTTCATCGCGGAGGGCTCGGAGGAGCAGGGCACGGGCGGTCTCGAACGGTACGCGGAGGCTCACCCGGAGCTGCTCGAGGCCGACTCCATCGTGATCGGCGACAGCGGCAACTTCCGGGTGGGGCTGCCGACGGTGACGTCGACGCTGCGCGGCATGACCATGGTGCGCGTCGAGGTGGACACCCTGGCGGGCAACCTGCACTCCGGCCAGTTCGGCGGCGCGGCTCCGGACGCGCTCGCGGCCCTGGTGCGGGTCCTCGACTCGCTGCGCGCCGAGGACGGTTCGACGACCGTCGACGGCCTGGACGGCGGCCAGGTGTGGGACGGACTGCAGTACGCGGAGGACGACTTCCGTAAGGACGCGAAGGTCCTCGAGGGAGTGGAGCTGATCGGCGGCGGCACGGTCGCGGACCGCATCTGGGCGCGCCCCGCGGTCACGGTGCTCGGCATCGACTGCCCGCCCGTGGTGGGCGCGACGCCGTCGGTGCAGGCGGGCGCACGCGCGCTGGTCAGCCTGCGGGTGCCGCCGGGCGCGGACGCCGCCGAGGCGACGAAGCTGCTGCGCGCGCACCTGGAGGCGCGGACGCCGTGGGGTGCGCGGGTGCGTACCGAACAGGTCGGCCAGGGCCAGCCGTTCCGCGCGGACACCAAGAGCCCGGCGTACGCGGCGATGGCCGAGGCGATGCGGAGCGCGTACCCGGGTGAGGAGATGCAGTACGCGGGTCAGGGCGGCTCGATCCCGCTGTGCAACACGCTGAGCGCGCTGTACCCGGAGGCGGAGATCCTGCTCATCGGCCTGAGCGAGCCGCAGGCGCAGATCCACGCGGCGAACGAGAGCGTGTCGCCCGAGGAGCTGGAGCGCCTTTCGGTGACGGAGGCGCTGTTCCTGAAGAAGTACGCGGCGAACTGACCTGCGGCTCAAGGGCGTTCCGTCGGCGGGGTCGTCGCTCGGCGTTCCGCGTACCGCAGCCAGTTCAGGTACCACTGGGCGTAGGTCGTGCGGTCCTCTCGGGTGCGGGCCGCCGGGAGGACGCCCTCGCCGACGGCGCGTACGTCGTCCCACATGGTGCCGCGTTCGTCACCGGTGACGGCGAGCAACGTGTAGTAGCCGCAGCCCTGTTCGCCGACGCAGAGGGTGCCGTCGGTCAGGGTGTCGGAGAGTTCTTCCCAACGCCGGTCCCAGGCCGCGTACTCGCGGTGCAGCCGGGTCTGCTCCTCGGCCGAGTCCCCGTAGTCGGCGGGGCGGGGCTCCAGCGCCTCGTGGGCGGCCAGTTCGTCGGTGTGCCCGGCGCGGAACGGGAGCGCTGCGCGCCGGGCCAGGGGGTCGTCGGGGGTGAGCGGGTAGAGGCCGTAGTCGGGACCCGCGCCGCCCCCGCCCACGTCGAGGAGGAACGTGCGGTACTCGTGCGGCAGCGTGGCCCCGATGCGCCGCTCGGCCCGTGCGACCTCGTCCTCGGTGAGCACGGGACGCAGCTCGAACCGGTGGCCGTGGCTGCCGTGCACAGCGCCGAACACCTCGTGCCAGTACGGTGCTTCGCGCAGGGCGAGCACACGCTCGCGCACCCCTGACCAGATGCCCCGGCCGTCGCTCACCCTGCGATCCCTCTCCCGGCGCCGGGCCCCCTGGTCGGTCCCGGCCTGAACGCCGGTCACGGTACCGGCCCGCGCACACGGAACCTCACCCCACCGGCACCCCGGCCTCCAAATACAGGGGGCAGCCCTGGCGTCTGGCGCGCAGGGCCCAGCGCAGTCGCTCGTAGCGCACTGGGGGCAGGAGACCCGCCGCCTCCTGTTCGGTGACGAAGCGGCAGGCGCGCAGTTCGGGGCCGGGGAGCAGGACGCGTTCGGTGGCGGTGCTGTCGAGGCGGCCGCCGTCGAAGAGGAGCCGCATGCCGCCGTATCCGGGGGGCTGCGGCGCCTCCCAGTCGACGATCAACAGGCGGGGCAGCCGGTCGAGTTGGATGCCGGTCTCCTCCGCGACCTCGCGCACCCCGGCCGCGGCGGGTGCCTCGCCGGACTCGACGACTCCGCCGGGGAACTCCCAGCCCGCCTTGTACGTGGGGTCGACGAGCAGGACGCGGTCGTGTTCGTCGAAGAGGAGCACGCCGGAGGCGAGGGTCTCGGCGGTCGGTTCGGGGGTCTGCACGATGTCGCAGAGCCCGTTGTCCCCGGTGCGGACGACCTCGGCGATGCGCTCGGCGGTCTCGTACGGGGTGAGGGCGCCGGTGTCGACGAGGTGCGCGTCGGCGCTCAGCCAGCCGGCCAGGGCGGTGCGGTACGGCTCGATCCGGGCGTAGGCCCACTGGCTCGTGCGGGCGGACGGATCGCCCTCTTTGCCGGTCCCCTGTGGTGCGGCTCGACCCGCTATTCGCTTGCGCAGGATCGTTTCCGCCGGGGTGAGCGCGACATGGCGTACGGCGATCCGCCGGGAGGCGAGGCCGCCGAAGATCTCGTCCCGGTACTCCTGGCGCAGCAGGGTCATCGGGACCACGAGCACGCCGCCGACCTCGTGCAGCAGAGCGGCCGCGGTGTCCACGACGAGCCGCCGCCAGATCGGCAGGTCCTGGTGGTCGTCGACCTCGTCCAGGTGCTTGTGGGGCAACAGGTGACGCAACCCGCGGCCGATGACCTCGGGGTCGAAGAGCGTGCTGTCCGGGATCAGTTCGACAAGCTCCTGTGCGGCGGCGGTCTTCCCCGCACCGAACGCACCGTTGATCCAGATGATCACGGTTCCCCCTCTTCTCTTGGCCCACTGAGGCTTGCCCGCTCCACCCTGCCGGGAAAACCACGCCTGCGGGCCGGACGACGCGCGGGCCCCAGGACGCACGAGCCGCGGGCACGTGCCGGTTTCAGGCGCCCACGGTTCCGTCGACGCCCTCGCGCAGCAAGTCGGCGTGGCCGTTGTGGCGGCCGTATTCGAGCAGGACGTGCACCATGACCATCCGCAGCGAGACGTCCTGGTCCCAGCGTGGCTGATGGCCCGTCAAGTCGAGGGAGTCGGCGGCGCGTTCGATGCGCCGGGACGTCTCCACCTCGGCCCGCCAGGCGGTGAACGCCTCGGCGCGGGTGGCGTCGCTCGCGTCGTAGGCGGCCTGGAAGTCGATGCGGTCGGACCAGACCATGGGGGCGTCGTGGTCCTCGAACACCCGCCGGAACCAGGCCCGTTCGACCTCGGCGAGATGTCGTACGAGGCCGAGCAGGGAGAGCGTGGAGGGCGGCATCGACCGCTCGCGCAGCTCCTCGTCGCTGAGGCCCTCGCACTTCATGGCGAGGGTGGCGCGGTGGTAGTCGAGAAAAGCCCGTAGCGTCTCGCGTTCGCTGCCGAGGCGGGGCGGGCCGGTGCGCGGGTCGCCGGTCATCGGGTGCTCCTCGTCCATGCCTGGCCGTGCGGGTGGCTGACCGGGACAGTATCCACGGCGCCCGTACGCCGCCGCCTCGGTCCCCTACGGGTAGAGCGCCTTGACGTACGCGAAGCGTCCCTTGTCCGCGCCCGGCCGGTGCAGTCGGACGAGGGCCATGGGGCGGTCGACGGGCTCCCCGGTCTGCTCGTGGAAGGCGATCTCGCCGGTGACTCCGCGTACAACGTTGCCGCCGTTGAGCTGGCCGAGCTCGGCGCGCACATCGGCGGCAACGTCCTTGCTGCCCGGGTAGTTGGAGTACGCGGCACGCGCCGCGCGGCCCACCGCGAGCACCGCGTCATGGCCGAGCATGGCCTGGCCGTCGGCGAGCGCGTCGGGGGTGCCGCCGCGCGCCGCCAGGTAGTCCCGCTCGAACTTCGGGTACGGGCTGTTCGCCCCGGTGCCGTAGACCCTGGCCGCCACCTCGGGGTGGGTGAACGCCGTGTAGAGGACCCGCATGCCGGAGGCGGCCCAGCGTTCGTCGAGGCTCTTGAGTTCCTCGCTGTGGGAGGCGCCGGTCGTGTCGAAGAAGACGCCGACCGCGCTCGAACCCGATACGAGGGTGACCGCGCAGCGCCGGCCGGCCTCGCCCGCGGCCTCGATCAGGCTGCGGATCTCCCGGCCGCGGCCCGCGAAGAACACCGCGTCGGGCCGTTCCTCGCCCTTGCGGCAGATCTTGTCGGCGGCGCCGTGCAGGGCGTTGCCCGCGCCGCCGCCCGCGTCCGACCAGACGGGGATGAAGCCGGGGCGTACGTGCACGCCGCGTTCCTTCGCGGCCTTGCCGAAGGTCTCGCGCAGCGCCTTGTTGTAGCCGTCGTCCTCCTTGCGGTCCCACACCACCTGGACGTCGTAGTCGGCCTTGCGGCCCGCTTTCTTCGCCGCCCGCTCGGCGGCGTCCTGTTCCTGTTTGAGGTAGGCGGCGGCCGCCTGCGCCTGGTCGCTCGCGGGGAACGAGACGCGGAAGAAGCCGGCCCGTGAGGAGACGAACTTGTCGGCGGCGACGGTCGCCCCGACCGTCGGCACCCCGGCGTCGCGCAGCCGCCGTACCGCCGCGAGCGTACGGCTGTTGCTCTGCCCGACGCCCACGACGGCGGCGAGCCGCTCGGTCTTGCGGCGTTCCAGGACGGCGTCGGCCACGTCGTCCGCGTACGCGTCGCCGTTGCCGGTGTTGGCGAGCAGCAGCCGGATCCGGGGCCGGGTGCCGCGCTCCTGGTTGACGGTGCGCTGGGCGAGGTAGGCGCCGGTGACGGCTTCCAGGGTGGCTTCCTTGCCGCGGTCGCCGGAGCCGCCGGACATGGACTCCATGTGCACCACGGTGACGGGTTTTTCGTCCGCCACGCGCTGGTTCTCGCGGTGGATCTTCTCGCTGATCCCGGCGAGGCCGGGGAAGGCGTGGCTGCCGTCGCTGAGGCCGACGCACTGGCCGTCGTCGGTCTCCGCGATGCCCTCGGCGCACTCGGGCGGGGTGAGCAGTTCGTACGCCACGTATCCGGCGACGAGGACGAGTACGAGGGCGACGACCGCGGCGCGCAGTCCGCGCCGCTTCGGTGCGTGCGGCGGATCGATCAGGGGTTGCGGCACCGGGTCCGACTGCCGTTGCCCCACCGGCAGTTGCTGCCCGCGCTCGTCCGCGTTGCTGTTCACCACGGCTCCTTGTTGTACTGCTGGGCCTTCTGCAGCAGGGTCGCCACCCAGACGACGTCGCCGGTGTGCGCGGCGGCCAGGGTGTTGAAGCGGGCGTTGATCTCCGGGTACAGCTCGGCGTACGGGTCGGCCAGCGGGTCCCCGTAGGGGTCGCCTACCAGGTCGGTGGCCGGGTCCTCGGGTGGCTCGGGGCTGATCCAACTGGCCGCGAGCAGCCGGGTGATGGTGCGCAGGCGCGGGCCGACCGAGTCGTCGTTCAGGTGCCGTACGAGCGCTTCGTACCGTCGCCAGGGCCGGCGTTCGCCCTCCTCGGCCGGGGGCAGCGGGGCGCGGCGCAGCCGGCACAGCTCGGCGCACCAGTCGTGTACGTCGCCGGTCTGGAACTTGTCGTCCAAGTAGGCGGCGGCGAAGGGGAGTTCACCGAGAGCGAGGGCGTGGTAGGCCTCCGCCGCCTGGTCGCCCCGTTCGCGCGCGGCGGCGCGGCGGCGGGCGTGTTCGTCCCCGGGTGTGTCGAGGTCGCCGAGCAGGAGGCGCCGCAGGACGGGGTGCGGGACGCCGGGGCCGCCGTCGCGGTCCTCGTTGCCGGTGTCGATGTGCAGGGTGCGCAGCGGGTCGGAGCAGAACGCGAAAAGTCCGGCGGGCGGTCCGGCGACGCCGTCGGGGGTGCCGCCGCCGACGAGTGACTCGGCGAGGTCGGGGGCGACGGCGGCCTGTTCGAGGATGCGGCGCAGCTCGTGCGGGACGCCGAGCGGCAGCAGCCGTTCCAGCAACTCGGCGCTGTGCGGGCCGGGTTCGAGGACGGCACGCAGCCGTTCGTCCCAGGGTGCGGTGGCGCCGCAGTCGAGCATCCGGGCGAGGACGTGGGTGGTGGCCGCCGGGTGACCGTGGGTGAGGGCGTGCACGATCCAGCCGAGCCAGCTCACACCGACGACCCTTGGCACCGGTGGGCCGGTGCGGGAGAGCACGGCGTCGAACACTTCCTGGGCCTGTTCGCGTACTTCGGCGAGGGTGAGGTCGCGGAGCCTGCCGAGCAGCCGGCCGTCGTCCAGCGGCTGCGGCTCGAACGGGCGGCCCGGCTGCCAGCGGCCGAGCGCGGTGGGGCCTGGCTGGGGTGCGGCGTCGGGGTAGCTGCCGGTGGTGGCGAACACGACGAGCGGGTCGCCGGGGTGCGGGGTGCGGGCGGCGTCGAGGAGTTCGAGGAAGCGGCGGCCGAGCGGGTTGTCGACGTTGTCGAGGAGGACGAGGCAGCGTGCCGCCCAGGCCTTGCCGTCGTAGGCGCGTACGAGGTCGGTGAGGAAGGTGTCGAAGATCTCCCGCTCCGCGCGGGGCTGGCCGCCGCGCTCGGCGACGTGGTAGTCGCTGCTGACGGCGACGAGTTTGTCGAGGGCCGAGACGGTGGACGTGATCCGTTCGCGGCTGCCGAGCGCGGCCCGCAACCGGCCCCAGGCCCTGGTCCGTTCGGCCAGGGGTATGAGCTGGAGCACTGCGGTGGCGAGCGGCGGCAGGCCGACCAGGGGGCCGGTGATGTGACCGATCTCGATGGCAGTGGCGAGGCGGCGGCCGAGCGGGATGGCGAGCGCGTCGGCCATGGCGCGCCGGGCGTCCTCGCGGCCCAGGTGGCCGACGGGCACGGTGAGCGCCTTGCGGGTGAGTTCGTAACCGCGCAGGGCGAGGTGCGGCGGGCTCTCCCTGCGGGCCTGCAGGGTGAACGCCACTTCGTGCAGCACGTCCACGGGCTGCTTGTCGCCGTGGGCGAACCGCGCCAGGTCGAGGTGGACCATGGGCAGCAGTGCGGCGCTGGCCGCGAGCGCGTCGAGCAGGGTGGTCTTGCCGCTGCCGCGCGGGCCGAGGACCAGCGTGAAGGGCTGCGCTACGGCGTCGTCCGCGTGACCGGTGTGACCCATCCGGCCCGCGCGGCCCGTGCGGTGCGCGCGTGCGGCGGCCTCGTGCCGTCGGGGCAGGACGGCGCCCTTCAGGTACGTCAGCACGGCCTGGTCCCGTATCGACCGGCCCGCCCATTGCTTGGGCATGCTCCTCCGCCCTCCCGCGCGGGGTCGCCACGGCACTGTGGCGACTTCGCAGGGGATCAATATCGCCGGGCACCCCGAGGCCTGCAAGCGACTTCCTGAATTACCGTCAACTTATGGCCTACGAGGGCCACTTGGCCCGCTCGCACCTGGTTCCCGGGAGGACAGGGCACGCACGGCCCGACGGGTGCGCGGAAGGGAAGTTTCGGCCACGCCCGAAAGCTCTCGGCGGTTCGGCCGGCCCGTCCCTAGCGTGAGCCCATGAACAGGACAACGAACGGCTTGCTGGCCCTGGTGTCCGGTCTGGCTCTCGCCGTGACCGGAACCACCGGCGCCCTCGCCGCCTCGGGGGACACTTCCGGCGCCGCCTCGGCGCTCACCGCACAAGCGCGGGAGGCCGGCCTCACCGCGCGGCAGGCCGCACAGCTCCAGGACCGCATCGACGCCCGCCTCGCGACCATGAAGACGCCCGCCGAGCAGGTGCGGTTCGATGAGATCCGTGCCGCCGACGGCACCCGCGTCACCTTCGGCGCCCGTGCGGCGGGCAGCTGCACGAGCGGTCGGCTCTGCCTGTGGGCGGGCGACAACTACGACCACGAGAAGCTCACGTTCTACAAGTGCGCGTTCCGCGACCTCAGTGACTACGGCTTCAACGACCGGCTGACCTCGCTGAAGAACTACCAGTCGAAGGGCACCTGGGCGAAGTTCTACAACTGGGAGGGCCACTGGTCCCTCAAGTTCGGCAGCACCGCACCCCACAAGATCCCGGACCTGCAGGGCACGGAGTACAACAACGTGATCGACGGCGTACGGGTCTGCTAGGGCATACGCACGCGACGGCGCCCACCGCCTTGCGTGCGGTGGGCGCCGTCAGGGGTGGGTGCGGAGGGTCAGCCGCGGGTGAAGTGGAAGATGCCCCACGTGAGATGGCCACGCCGGCCGCCGTCGACCCAGTGGCCGAGACCCTTCTTCATCTGCGTGAGGTAGTCGTGGCTGACCTCACGCGCGAGGCCTTCGTTCTGCTGGCGCTCGGTCTCGGCGCGCACGCGCGCGTAGTGCGTGGCGAGTTGTTCGCGGTGCTCCTCGAAGCCGTCCACGTCGGCGGGATCGGCCGGGACGAAGCCGAGCCGGCTCAGCTCCTGGCGGTAGAAGCCGGGCGAGCCCATGTCGTCGAGGTGGATGCGGTCCAGGATCGGCTGGAGCACACCGTCCGGGCAATCGTCGGTCGCCATCGGGTCGGTGAAGATCACATGGCCGCCGGGCTTGAGCACCCGGGCGATCTCCTGGAGCACCTTGACGCGGTTGCCGCTGTGCAGGAAGGCATCCTGCGACCAGACGACATCGACCTCGGCGTCGCCGTACGGGATGTCCTCGAAGGAGCCGTCCACGACGTCGATCCGGCCGGTGAGCCCGCGCGCCGCGTTCAGTTCGCGGTGCCGCTGGTTCTCCACCTCGCTGAGGTTCAGGGCGAGCACCCGGCAGCCGTGCCGCTCCGCGAGCAGCCGCGCCGAACCGCCGTATCCGGAACCGAGGTCGAGGACCACGGAGCCCTCGGCGAGCGGGAGTTTGCCCGCCATCCGCTCGACCGTGCGGCGGCTCGCGTCGGCGATGGGCTCGCCGGGCTGCTCGTACAGGCCGATGTGGATGTCCTCGCCGCCCCACACCTTGGCGTAGAAGGTGTCGGCGTCGGGTGAGTTGTAGTAGCTGCGGGCGGTGCTGACGGCGCCGGTGTAGCGCGCGTCCCCGGAGTCGTCGGCGCGGTACTCCTTCTCCGCTACGTGGACGAAGAAGTCGGGCTGTTCACCTCGGTACGTGTGCTGGAAGTCGCCGTAGGTCTCCACCCGTTGGAAGCCCACGTCGGTCATGAGCTTGCGGGTGTAGTCCTTGCGCAGCGGGAACATGTTGAGGTGGTACACGGACTCGTCCGGGAACTGGTACCGCATGCGGCACAGCCCCTCGTCGACGTACTCCGGCTCCACCGCGACGTCCTCGCCGCAGTAGTAGTACTTGTGCTGGCTGGTGTAGCCGTCGTCGAGGATCGCGTCGTAGTTGCGCTGGTCGAGGACGAGGACGCCGTCGTGCTTGAGCATCGCGTAGAACTCGGCGAGTGCCTTGCGCCGGTCGCGCTCGGCGAAGAGGTGCGTGAAGGAGTTGCCGAGGCACACGATCGCGTCGTACTCGCCGTGCACATCGCGGTTGAGCCAGCGCCAGTCGGCCTGCACCACGCGCATGATGTGGCCGCCGTTCTTCATGCCGTTGGCGAAGGCCATGGAGAGCATCTCCGCGCTGCCGTCGGCACTGACGGTCTCGAAGCCCGCGGCGAGCAACTGCACCGAGTGGAAACCGGTGCCGGTCGCCACGTCGAGGACGCTTTTCACGCCTCGTTTACGCAGCAGGTCGATGAAGAAGTTGCCTTCACTCTCCTCTCGTTTCTGCCAGTCGATGAGCGAGTCCCACTTCTCGACGAAGCTGGGAACGTACTCCTCCGTGTAGTGGCCGGTTTGCCTGACTGCGACAGGGTTGTCGCCGAACTCCTGAGCCGGTCGCACGATGTGGGAGAACCCTTCGATCGTCTTGTGCCGGACGTGCTGGACGGGTCGTGTTCGTCGACGCCTGGGCGTGCGGGCCCGGGGGCGTTGAGGTAGAGCCCTATCCAGAGGCGGCGGGTTCATCCCTTCAAGTGCCGTATACATCACGGCAGTTGGCGCGTGGATACGGTTGATGCGCGGCGTGTCGGCCAACTTGGGGCGGCACCGGACGGGCGCGTTCCACGGTGGCCTGAGCGGTGCGGCGGCGGGCCGGGTCAGCTTTCGCCGACGGGTGCGCGGGTGCCCTGCGGACCGGTGCCGTGCCTGGTCGGCGGCCAGTCGGGGCGGTGCTCGGCGGGCAGTTCGGTGAGGGCCTGGGCGACGGTGCCGCGGGCGGGTAACAGCTCCGTGCTGCCGGTCTGGGCGAGCAGTTCGGCGAGGCGTCGGCCGACTCCGGCCAGAATCAGTTTTCCGTCGCGCCGGTCGAGTAACCACCGGATGGCGAGCAGGCAGTTGAGCCCGCGCGAGTCGCAGAACGCGAGGGCCGTGACGTCGAGGACGAGATGCCGGTGCCCGGCCGCGACGCTCGCGCCGAGCGCGCTGAGGAACAACTGCTCCACGGTGTGGTCGAGTTCGCCGCTGACGCGCAGCACCGCGGACTGTTCGCAACCGGACAGTTCCGTGATGGTCAGGCGGTGGGCCTGCGTGGACATCGCTCCTCCGTCCGACCGACGGGCACCCCCGCCCGTCCGATACACCCGAACCGCCTTCACCTAGGTGAACGGTGCTCGTGTGCCCCCTGGGGTTCACGGTGCGCCCCCACGCCCCGCGAATGCGCCTAGTGCGCCGTCGTACTCCCCCGCACGGCCAACTTACGTCCTACTCGGGCGGGTTGGGGCGAGATCGCGTCAATCTCGGGCGAAACCCGCACGCTCCGTCCGTACGCGGGGCGCACGCCCCCTCCCGTACCGCCGTCGACGTACGCCCGACGCCGTACCCACGACGACGCCCCCCGACCGCGACCACGGGCGTCGACCACGGCTGAGCAGCACCCGCCCCTGCGCGGGCGACGCGCTCCGTCGGGGACAATGGGCGCCCCGGACGCACCCCGCGCACCGGTTCCCCCGCTCCTGGAGACCCGCCGCCGTGCCCCAGCAGTCCGCCGCCGACCGAGACCGCCGTGCCGCCGAGGAAGCCGGGGCCGCCCGGCGCGACCTCAAGGCGGACTGTTCCCAATGCTTCGGGCTCTGCTGCGTGGCGCTCCCCTTCGCCGCGTCCGCCGACTTCGCCGCCGACAAGCGCGCGGGCACCCCGTGCGGCAACCTGCGCGCCGACTTCGGCTGCGGCATCCACGCCCGGCTGCGGGACAGCGGCTACTCGGGCTGCACCGTGTACGACTGCTTCGGCGCCGGACAGCAGGTCTCCCAGGTGACCTTCGGCGGCCGCGACTGGCGCGCCGAACCGGCCGGCGCACAGCAGATGTTCGCCACCTTCCCGGTGATGCGACACCTGCACGAACTGCTCTGGTACGTGGGCGAGGCGCTGGCGCTGCCCACGTCACGGCCGGTCCACGCGGAGCTGCGGCGCGCCCAGGCCGGCATCCGGGAGACCACCCGCGCGGACGCGGAGACGGTCGCCGCCGTGGATGTGCCCGCACTGCGCGGCGAGGTCAACGTCCTGCTGCAGCGCGCCGGTGAACTCGCACGGGCCACCGTGCCGGGCCGGAAGAAGAACCACCGCGGCGCCGACCTGATCGGCGCCCGGTTCCGCCGCGCCGACCTGCGCGGCGCCAACCTCCGCGGCGCCCTCCTGATCGCCGCCGACCTCTCCGGGGCCGACCTGCGTACGGCCGACCTGATCGGCGCGGACCTGCGCGACGCCGACCTCTCCGGGGCGGACCTGCGCGGCGCGATCTTCCTGACCCAGGCCCAGGTCAACGCGGCCCACGGCGACGCGACGACCCAGCTGCCGGACACGGTCACCCACCCGGGGCACTGGTCAGCGGCCTGACCTTCGGCCTGACTGCCCCCCTCTCTCACCACCCGCACACCACCCGCGCCCCCGTGCGCACCCACCGTCGGCTTGAAGGGCAACCAAATGGTTGCCTATAGTGGAGGACGTGACCATGGACGAGGTGTTCCGCGCACTCGCCGACCCGAGCCGCCGGGCCCTGCTCGACCGGCTCAACGACCGCAACGGCCTGAGCCTGCGGGAGCTCGGCGAAGGACTCGACATGAGCCGCCAGGCGGTCAGCAAACACCTGACCGCACTGGAGTCGGCCGGCCTGATATCGACCGTCCGCAGCGGCCGCGAAAAGCTGCACTACCTCAACCCGGTCCCGATCCAGGAGATCGCCGACCGCTGGATCGCTTCGTACGAACGGGGCCGCCTCGCGACCCTCTCCCGCCTCAAGCGGAATCTGGAAGGAAGCACCATGAGCAAGCCCGAGTTCGTCTATGTCACCTACATCCAGACCACCCCGGAGAAGCTCTACGAGGCGCTCACCGACTGGGAGTTCATCAAGGAGTACATGGACGGCTGGGGCCCGCGGTCCACCTGGGAGGTCGGCTCGACGGTCAAGTGGAAGATGGGCCCGGAGGGCGAGGCGGAGGAGCTCGGCCAGCGCGTCCTCGAAGCGGTTCCGGGGCGGCGCCTGTCGTACACGTGGCACACCCTGCAGCCCATGCACCGCGAGATGATCGGCATCACCTCCGACGAGGAGTGGGAGCGGGCCGTCAAGGAGCGCTCGCGTGTCACCTTCGACATCGAGCCCGCCGAGGAAGCCTCCGCGGGGGTCAAACTGACCATCACGCACGACGAGTTCGACAGCCCGGACAGCAAGATGCTGGAGAGCGTCAGCGGCGGCTGGATCATGATCCTCGCCGCGCTCAAGACCCTCCTCGAAGGCGGCAGGCGCCTCGCCGACCAGCACTGACACCAGTTCCGGGGCCACTCCCCCGCTGAACCCGTCGCCGCCGTACCGCCCGTCCGGCCGTGACCAGGCGGCGGGCGCGAGGCCACCGGGGGACGCTGAGCGCACTGCCCAGACATGCCGTCGTTCTTCGTCACCGCCCTGCAGACCACGCTGATCATGGCCATCACCATGGCGCTGATCCACTCCGGGGTGCCGAGCGGGCCGGAGGGGGCGAGCGTCGTCGCGGCGAACGTGATCCTGATGCTGCCGATCCTCACCGTGGTGTCGCTGACCGAGGACGCCGTCGGCGCTGTGCTCGGCACGTTGGTCGGCAGCGCGGCCGTACGGCACTGGAACCGGGCCGCCCGCACACCGTCCACGCCTCCGCCGACGCCATCGACGCCGGGCCCGCACGACCCACTCACCGCGGAGACCGCGATCCCACCGGCACCGTGAGCGAGCCACGCCGCGAGCGACCGCCCCGTGAGCGAACCGCCCCGCGAGCAAGCCGCAACGACCCGCACCGAACCGGTCAGGATTCGAGAAGCGCGCCTCCCCCGCCGTGCCTAGCCTGGCTGGCATGGAGCTCGGCCGCCGCGGCCGACGCCGCCCACCACCTCAGGAGCGATCATGACCGGCACCCCCACCCAGGGCATCAAGACCGTGCTGCACCCCGTGTCCGACCTGGCCAAGGCCAAGGCGGTGTACGAGGCGCTGCTCGGCGTCGCACCGCAGGCGGACGAGTCGTACTACGTCGGGTTCGACGCCGCGGGCCAGCACATCGGACTCGTACCGGGCGGAGCGAAGCAGGGTATGACCGCGCCGGTCTCGTACTGGCACGTCCCGGACATCGAGGCGAAGCTCGCCGAGCTGACCGCCGCCGGGGCCACCCTGCAGGAGCCCGCGCACGAGGTCGGGCCCGGTCGGCGGGTGGCCACCGTTGTCGACCCCGACGGCAATGTCCTCGGACTGCTCCAGGACAGCTGAGCCCCGCCCGAGCCCACGCAAACGGCAAGAGGGCGCTGCCGCAAGCTGCTTGGATTCACCGCAGGCGATGCCGACGGGGGGCCGCAGGGTCGGCGCCGTACGGCAGATCGAGAGGGAGACACGATGAGCAGGGCCACGAAGAAGGACACGCAGTCGCCTGCGCCGCACGTTGCCGACAGCCACGATCTGATCCGTGTGCACGGTGCGCGGGAGAACAACCTCAAGGACGTGAGCATCGAGATCCCGAAGCGCCGGCTCACGGTGTTCACCGGGGTCTCGGGCTCGGGCAAGAGCTCGCTGGTGTTCGACACCGTCGCCGCCGAGTCGCAGCGGCTGATCAACGAGACGTACAGCGCGTTCCTGCAGGGCTTCATGCCCACCCTGGCGCGGCCCGAGGTGGACGTTCTCGACGGCCTGACCACGGCGATCATCGTCGACCAGCAGCGCATGGGCAGCGACCCGCGCTCCACCGTCGGCACCGCCACGGACGCCAACGCGATGCTGCGTATCCTCTTCAGCCGCCTCGGCGAGCCGCACATCGGCCCGCCCGGCGCGTACTCCTTCAACACCGCCTCGGTGTCGGCGAGCGGCGGGTTCCGGGTCGACCGGGGCGCGGACAGGACGAAGACCGAGAAGGTCACGTTCCACCGCACCGGCGGCATGTGCACGCGCTGCGAGGGCCGCGGCTCGGTCTCCGACATCGACCTCGCGCAGCTCTACGACGACACCAAGTCGATCTCCGAGGGCGCGTTCACCATCCCCGGCTGGAAGTCCGACAACGTCTGGACGGTGGGGATCTACGCCGAGTCCGGCTTCCTCGACCCGGACAAGCCGATCCGTAAGTTCACGAAGAAGGAGATGCAGGACTTCCTCTACCGCGAGCCGACCAAGGTGAAGGTCAACGGCGTCAACCTCACCTACGAAGGCCTGATCCCCAAGATCCAGAAGTCGTTCCTGTCCAAGGACAAGGAGTCGATGCAGCCGCACATCCGGGCGTTCGTGGAGCGCGCGGTCACCTTCGCGACCTGTCCCGAGTGCGACGGCACCCGGCTCAGCGAGGGCGCCCGGTCCTCGAAGATCAAGAAGGTCAGCATCGCCGACGCCTGCTCCATGGAGATCAGGGACCTGGCCGAGTGGGTCCGCGGGCTCGCCGACGACTCGGTGGCGCCGCTGCTCACCGCGCTGCAGCAGACCCTCGACTCGTTCGTGGAGATCGGCCTCGGCTATCTCTCCCTGAACCGCGCCTCGGGCACCCTCTCGGGCGGTGAGGCGCAGCGCGTCAAGATGATCCGCCACCTCGGCTCCTCGCTCACCGATGTCACGTACGTCTTCGACGAGCCGACCACGGGCCTGCACCCGCACGACATCAGCCGCATGAACGACCTGCTCCTGCGGCTGCGGGACAAGGGCAACACGGTGCTCGTCGTCGAGCACAAGCCGCAGACCATCGCCATCGCCGACCATGTCGTCGACCTCGGCCCCGGTGCCGGTACCGACGGCGGCAGCGTCTGCTTCGAGGGCACCGTCGAAGGGCTGCGGGCCAGCGACACCGTCACCGGGCGCCATCTCGACGACCGGGCCGCGGTACGGGACACGGTGCGCAAGGCCGGCGGCGCCCTTGAGATCCGGGGCGCGCGGACGCACAACCTCCAGGGCGTCGACGTGGACATCCCGCTCGGCGTGCTGACCGTCATCACGGGAGTCGCCGGTTCCGGCAAGAGCTCCCTGGTCCACGGGTCGATGCCGGCCGGGGCCGAGACCGTCTCGGTCGACCAGACCCCGATCCGCGGTTCGCGGCGCAGCAACCCGGCGACGTACACCGGGCTGCTCGACCCGATCCGCAAGGCCTTCGCGAAGGTCAACGGCGTGAAGCCGGCCCTGTTCAGCGCCAACTCGGAGGGCGCCTGCCCCACTTGCAACGGCGCCGGGGTCATCTACACCGACCTGGGGATGATGGCGGGCGTCGCCACCACCTGCGAGGAGTGCGAGGGGCGACGGTTCGACGCGTCGGTCCTCGAATACCACCTGGGCGGGCGCGACATCAGCGAGGTGCTCGCGATGTCGGTGGCCGAGGCGGAGGAGTTCCTCGGCACCGGAGAAGCGCGCGTCCCGGCCGCGCACAAGATCCTGCAGCGGCTCTCCGACGTCGGGCTCGGCTACCTCAAGCTCGGCCAGCCGCTGACCACGCTCTCCGGCGGTGAAAGGCAGCGCCTGAAGCTGGCCGTGCACATGGCGGAGAAGGGCGGCGTGTACGTCCTGGACGAGCCGACCACCGGCCTCCACCTGGCCGATGTGGAGCAACTCCTCGCGCTGCTCGACCGGTTGGTGGACTCCGGCAAGACGGTGATCGTGGTCGAGCACCACCCGGCGGTGATGGCCCACGCGGACTGGATCATCGACCTCGGCCCCGGCGCGGGCCACGACGGCGGCAAGATCGTGTACGAGGGCACCCCGGCCGACCTGGTCGCGTCCCGCTCGACGCTGACGGGTGAGCATCTCGCGGAGTATGTGGGGGGTTGAGTTTCCCGTACGGGGGCGGGGCGTGCGGCTCGGGGCGTGAGGCTCGGGGCGTACCGAGGGGCGGAACTCCCTTGCCCCGTCCCCGCGTTGGCGACGACCGCCTAGGCTCCACCCATGACCGGACCGGTGCTGGTGATCGAGTTGGCCGAGGCGCCCTCCGACGCGACGCTGCTCCGGCTCCGCGACGTACTGAAGGAGGCCTCGTCGTCGTTCGGGGAGCTCCGGCGCGGCGAGTACGACCTGTCCGTACGGCCGGAGCGCCTCGGCATCCCGGACGACGCCGACGCCCAGGGCACCGAGAACTCCCGGCACCGGCCCGTCCGCGTATCCGTGATGGGGCCCGGCATCGGCGACGGGACCGTGTTCGCGGCGGAGCACGCCTACGACAGCGACGAGCCCGATCCAGAACCCCTCATCGGTTTCACACCGACCCACGCCGTCGATGTCATCGCGTTCTGCGGAGCCCCGGTCGACCACGTGGTCACCGCGCTCCTGACCGCGGCCGTCATGGACGTGACCGGCGGCATCGCCAACGCCGAACTGCGGGCGGACCAAGCGGAGTTGGTAGAGGGGCTTCCGGGGCTCGTCGCCACGACGACCACTCCCCGGCCCGCCGCCTACGGCTCAGCCGCGTTCCTCAGGGCGTGGGCGAGCAGGCCCGGCTTCCGCCTGCTCAACTGACCACCCCAGCAACGCGATCACACCTCCACCTCCCGGCTGATCCGCTCGAACTGCTCCCCCATCGCCACCGCCAACGCCTGCGCGGCGGACATCGGGCGGACCATGACCATCAGGTCGTCGACGCGGCCCTGCTCGTCCAGGTGCAGGAAATCGCAGCCGGTGATCTCACGGTCGCCCACCCGCGCGGTGAACACCAGGGCGTGGTCGCGCTCGTCGGGGCCGCCGATCTCACGTACGTAGCGGAAGTCCTCGAAGACGCGCGAGACGCCGCGCAGGATCGCCGCCGTGAGGGCCTTGCCGTGGTACGGCCGGAAGGCGACCGGGCTGGTGAAGACGACGTCCTCGGCGAGCAGCGCCTCGATCGCCTCGTGGTCGTCCGCCTCCACGGCCGTACGGAACGGATGCGTCACCGGGCACTCCTTAGTCAACTTGGTGAATAGGTGCGGGCGACAGTAATCGCATCCTTGTATGGTGTCCATATGTCTCTGAAGTACGCGGTCCTGGCCGCCCTCCTGGAGGGCGAGGCCTCCGGCTACGACCTGGCGAAGATCTTCGACGTGTCGGTGTCCAACTTCTGGGCGGCCACCCCCCAGCAGCTCTACCGCGAGCTGGAGCGCCTGACGGACGACGGCCTCGTCCAGGCCCGCCTCGTCGCGCAGGAACGGCGCCCGAACAAGCGGATGTTCACGCTCTCCCCGACCGGCCGTCAGGACCTGGCCGAGTTCACCGCCCGGCAGCCGAAGCCCACCGCCGCCCGCGACGAACTCATGGTCAAGGTCCAGGCGTTGGACGCGGGCGACCCCACCGCCGTACGCGCCCACATCGAGGAACGCATCCAGTGGGCGCACGGAAAACTCGCCCGGTACGAACGGGTCCGCGCGCATCTGCTCGGCGACCTCGACGAGGACACGTTCCTGCGCGAGGGCGAGCGCGTCGGCCCGTATCTGACACTGCTGCGCGGCATCTCCTTCGAGGAGGAGAACCTGCGCTGGGGCGAGCGGGCCCTGCGCATCCTCGACGGCCGCACCGCCACCACCGACCGCGAGCGGCACGGGGGCACCGCATGACCGAGACCCGTTTCCTCCGCTACGTCGCCCTGGGCGACAGCCAGACCGAGGGCATCGGCGACGGCGACGACCGCACCGGACTTCGCGGCTGGGCCGACCGTCTCGCGGAGCGCCTCGCGCGGGCGGAACCCGAGGTGCGGTACGCCAACCTGGCCGTACGCGGCCGCCTCGCCGGGCAGGTACGGGCCCAGCAGTTGGCGCCCGCGCTCGCCCTGCGCCCCGACCTCACCACGGTCGTCGCGGGGGTCAACGACCTGCTGCGGCCGGGCTTCGACGCGGACGAGGTGGCCGCCCAACTGGAGGCGATGTTCGCCGAGTTGACCGCGTCCGGGGCCCGCGTGGCCACCCTGACCTTCCCCGACGTCGCCCGGATCACGCCGCTCGCGCGCCCGCTCGCCCCGCGCGTGGCAGCCCTCAACGACCGCATCCGGGACGCGGCGCAGCGCCACGGCGTCGTGGTCGCCGAGACCTCCCACCACGACGTGGTCACCGACCCGCGCCTGTGGAGCCCCGACCGTCTGCACGCCAGCGCGCTCGGCCACGACCGGATCGCCGCGGCCGTCGCGCACGCCCTGGGCCTGCCGGGCAGCGACGACGCCTGGACGCATCCGCTGCCGCCACCGGACGTCCCACGCCCGGCCGGCTTGCGGGCCGCCGCCACCGAGGCACGCTGGGCGGCCGGGTTCCTCGGCCCCTGGATCGGCCGACGCCTCCTCGGCCGCTCCTCGGGCGACGGCCACGAGGCGAAGCGCCCGCTGCTGACGGCGGTAGGGAGCGCGAGCGTCCCGTAGGCCTTCGGTGCCGGGGCGGCCCTCCCGCTTCAACCAGCTTCAGGGGTACGGCAGTTGGGGGACCCGGCCGACCACTCCGGACCCACTCGCACGTACGCGAACCGGGAGCTGCGAGCCGAGAGCCGGGAAGTGGGGAACCCCTCCCAGCCGTACGACAGCTCAGCCCCCGACCC
>NZ_JAAAHS010000120.1 GCF_009908195.1 Streptomyces boluensis
GGTGGAACGAGGGGTTCAGCCCCGCACTCCCCCGAGCGCCATGCGTACCGCCGCGTCGGTGATCGCTGTGGGGTCTTCGGCGGCGCCGAGTTCGATGCGGCGTACCGCTGCGTCGACGACTCCTTGGAGCAGCATCGCGGCCATGCGGGGTTGTTCGTGGCCGAGGGCTTCTAGCGCTTCGACGATCATGGCGACGAGGCCGCCGTGGGCGGCGCGGATCTTCTCGCGGGCGCCCGCGTCGAGTTCGCTGGAGGAGATGGCGACGACGGCTCGGTGGCGGCGATCGCCGACGAGGGCGAGTTGGGCGCGTACGTACGCCTCGACCTTGTCCTCGGGGCCGTCCGCGGCTTGCATCGCCGATTCGACTTCGGCGGCCCAGACCGGGAAGTCGACTTCGCAGAGTTCCTCGACGACGGCCGCGCGGGAGCGGAAGTACTCGTAGACGGAGGATCTGGCGAGGCCGGTGCGTTCGGCGAGCGCGGGGAAGGTCAGCGCTTCCGTTCCGCCCTCGGACAGCAGGGACCTGGCGGCGTCAAGGAGGGCGCCGCGTTGCATCGATCGGTGCTCGGCCACTGAGGCCGCTCGAATCCTTGGCACGTACCCACTCTACGGAGCGGATGTGGTGTGCGGGAGTCGACTCGAGTGAGCCTTGTGTGGACGTGCCTCGGCGGGGGCCTGCGTGCGCGGTGGTCGGGCAGTACCGATTCAGCGCCCGAAGCCGGCGAGTTTGGCGCGGAGCTGGAGCACGGATTTGGTGTGGATCTGGCTGACGCGGCTCTCGGTGACGCCGAGGACGTTGCCGATCTCGGCGAGGGTGAGGCCTTCGTAGTAGTAGAGCGTGACGACGGTCTTCTCGCGCTCCGGCAGGGTGTTGATGGCGCGGGCGAGGAGTCGGCGCAGTTCGCGGTCCTCGGCGATCTCCACGGGGTTCTCGGCGGCGGTGTCCTCGAGGGTGTCCATGAGGCTGAGCCGGTCGCCGCTTTCACCGCCGACGTGGAGGAGTTCTTCGAGGGCTACGACGTTGGCGAGGGACAACTGGCTGAAGACCGCGTGGAGTTCTTCGATCGCGATGCCCATTTCCGCGGCGACTTCGCTTTCGGAGGGGGTTCGGCGCAGTTGTGCTTCGAGGGTGGCGTAGGCGCGTTCGACGTTGCGTGCCTTTTGGCGTACGGAGCGTGGGATCCAGTCGAGGGCGCGGAGTTCGTCGATCATCGCGCCGCGGATACGGGTGATGGCGTACGTCTCGAATTTGATTTCGCGGTCGATGTCGAACTTCTCGATGGCGTCGATGAGTCCGAATACGCCGGAGGACATGAAGTCCGCTTGTTCGACGTTGGGTGGGAGGCCGACGCTGACGCGGCCGGCGACGTATTTCACCAGGGGTGAGTAGTGCAGGATCAGCTGTTCGCGCAGTCGTCCGTCGCCCGTCGCCTTGTACGACCTCCAGAGCTCGTCGAGCGACGAGGGTGCGGGCGGCCGCGCGCCGTCGCGGGCGGCGGGGGGAATGGCCGCTGCCCGGTCGGACCCGGAGGTGTGCTGGGGCATTCGTCGCCTTGAGCCGTTCTGCTGTGGTTCGTTTACGTGCGCGTCTTACCTGCGCGTCGGAGTCGGAAGCCTTGTGAGCGTAGCGTGACTGGAGCGTCGCAGTGTGCGAAGAGTAGGGGATCGGGCGCGGGCGTACGGGTTCGTCGGGTTGGTTGTGCCGTGTTGTTGTGTGGTGCGGGGTTGGGTTCCGGGCCCCAAATCACAGAATCTGCCAAGGTCATCGGGGATCGTCCGGACGGCGCAACGGGTGTTGTTCAGGTGTTGTCGTTCGGCGAAAAGTCCGTTCGGGGTGTCTGGCGTGTCAACTTCCAGTTGTCGCCGTGTCGTTCGACGAATCCGAGTGAGTGGAGTTCGTACAGGCTGGCGATGGTGTCGTCCGGGGTGGTGGCGGCGTCGCGGGCGATGGTGTGGACGGTTGCGGGGTCGCGGGCCGGCAGGGCGGCGAGTACGCGGTCGGTGTGGGGTGTGAGCAGGTCTCGGGGGATGACGGGGCCTTGTGGTTGGGGTGCGAGTTGGCCCATCTCTCCGATGAGTTCGATGACTTCGGCGGCGTCGGTGACGAGGCCGGCTTCGCCGCGCAGGAGTTGGTGTACGCCTGCGGACTGGCTGCTGGTGGCGGGTCCTGGTACGCCCATGGTGTGGCGGCCGAGGCGTTGGGCGGCGCGTGCGGTGGTGAGGGCGCCGCTGCGGTGGGCGGCTTCGATGACGACGGTGCCGCGAGTGAGGGCGGCGATGACGCGGTTGCGTTGGATGAAGCGGTAGGCGGTGGGGTGGTCGCCGGGTGGTAACTCGCTGAGCAGCAGGCCTTGTTCGGCGATGCGGTTGAGGAGTGCGGTGTGGCCGCGGGGGTAGGGGGTGTCGACGCCGCAGGCGAGGATGGCGGTGGTGGCACCGCCTGCGGCGAGTGTGGCGCGGTGGGCGGCGCCGTCGATGCCGTAGGCGCCGCCGGAGACGACGACCCAGCCGTGTTCGGCGAGGCCGGTGGCGAGGCGTGCGGCCATGTGTGCGCCGTACTCGGTGCAGGCGCGGGCGCCGACGAGGGCGACGGAGCGTAGTGCCCATATGCGCAGGTCGGGTTGGCCGCGTACCCAGAGTCCGATGGGTTGGGCGTCGCCCAGGTCGCGGAGTTGGCCGGGCCATTCGGGGTCGGTGGGGATGATGAAGCGGGCTCCGGTGGCGTGTGCGGTGCGGAGGTCTGCTTCGGGGCGGGCGGTGGTGGCGCGGTTGCGTAGTCCTGCGAGGCGTTTGGGGCCGGCGCCGGGCAGGGGTGCGTCGTCGTGGGTGAGGCGTTGGAGGAGTTCGGGGGCGCCGTGGTCGCGGAGCCAGCGGCCGGTGTGGTCGTCGCCTGGTTCGAGGATGCGGGTGAGGGCGATGCGTGCGAGGCGCTCATCGCGTGTGGTGAGCGGCATGGTGTTCGCCTCCGTGGTTGCTTCCGTAGGTGTGCTTTTCCGTGGCGGGTGGTGGGTGGCCGACCGTGTGGGGCTAAGGGTCGCGGTGCCACCAACTGCCGTGTGGTGAAGGGGTATTGATGGCCTGCGATGGAGGATCAGGGCGCGATGGCCATGGGGGCGCCTCGGGAGATGCCGGTGCGGAGTTGGAGTGCGAGGTTGACGTCGTTGTTGTCGGGGCGGTCGCGGCCGCTCAGGTCGGCGATGGTCCAGGCGATGCGGAGTACGCGGTCCAGGCCGCGGGCGGTGAGGAGGCCGCGCTCCAGGTCGTGTTCGGCTTCGTGGAGGGCTCCTGGTGCGGCGTGCCAGCGGGTGCGGAGTTCGTGTCCGGGGATGTCGCTGTTGGTGGTCCAGGGGGTGTTGGTGAGTCGTGCGGCGGCGCGTTCGCGGGCTTGGCGTACGCGGTCGGCGACCTGTCGGGTGGTGTCGCCTCGGTGGACGGTGGCGGTGAGGTCGGCTCGGGTGACGGGTTCGACCTCGACCTTGAGGTCGACGCGGTCGAGGAGGGGCCCGGAGAGGCGCCCTTGGTAGCGGCGGATGGCTCCGGGTGTGCAGCTGCCGTTTTCGCCGAGGAGGGTGCAGCGGCCGCAGGGACAGGGGTTGGCGGCGAGGATCAGCTGGAAGCGGGCGGGGAGTTGGACGACGCCTGCCGCGCGGGCGACGACGACGTGTCCGGCTTCGAGGGGTTGGCGTAGGGCGTCGAGGGCTTTGGCGCTGAACTCGGGGGCCTCGTCGAGGAAGAGGACGCCTCGGTGGGCGAGGGAGACGGCGCCGGGGCGTGGGAGTCCGGGGCCGCCGCCGACGAGGGACTGCATGGTCGCGGAGTGGTGCGGGGCGCAGTAGGGCGGGGTTTCGACGAGTGGGCGCCCTGCGGGGAGCGTGCCGGCGACGGAGTGGACGGCGGTGACCTCGAGGGCTTCTTTCTGGGTGAGGGGCGGCATGATCGAGGGCAGCCGTTCGGCGAGCATGGTTTTGCCTGCGCCGGGCGGGCCTTGGAGGAAGAGGTGGTGGCCGCCCGCCGCGGCGACTTCGAGGGCGGTGCGGGCGGCGGCCTGGCCGACGACTTCGGCGAGGTCGTGGTGGGTGGTGTTGTCGGGGGTGCCGATGGTGGCGAAGGTTCCGCCGAATCCGTTGGTGGGCGGGTTGAGTCCGGTGCGGTTGGTGTCGGGGTCGGGTTCTTCTTCGGGTACGGGTTCGTCGGTGAGTACGGCGATGAGTTGGCGCAGGCTGCGGACGCCGAGTACGGAGACGCCGGGGACGAGTGCGGCTTCGGCGGCGGCGCGTTCGGGAACGACGACTTGGTCGTATCCCGCTTCGGCGGCGGCGAGGACGGCCGGCAGGACTCCGCGTACGGGCAGGACCCGGCCGTCCAGGCCGAGTTCGCCGATCATGACGACGTCGGCGAGGGTGCGGGGGTCGATGCGTTCGGCGGCGCCGAGTACGGCGCAGGCCACGGCGAGGTCGAAGCCGCTGCCGCCTTTGGGTACGGAGGCGGGGCTGAGGCCGACGGTGAGTTTCTTCTGGGGCCAGGCGGCGCCGGAGTTGACGACGGCGGCGCGGACGCGGTCGCGGCTTTCGGTGAGGCTCTTGTCGGGGAGTCCGACGAGGGTGAACGCGGCCACGCCGGGTTCGAGGTCGGCTTGGACTTCGACGACGACGCCTTCGACGCCGACGAGGGTGACGGAGCAGGTGCGGGCGAAGGCCATTACGCCACCCCCTGTGCGTGTTCGACGAAGGGGGCGCCGCGGCTGGGCAGCAGGATGCCGATGAGGTCGATGCGGACGCCGCCGGGTGGTGGGCCTCCGTTGTGGTGGAGCCAGCGTTCGGCGAGGGTGCGCAGGCGGTCGGCCTTGGCGGGGGTGATGGCCGCCATGGGGTGTTGGAAGGGTGGTACGGGTACGGGCCCCGTGCGGTCCGAGCGGCCGGCGTGGTCCGTGCGGTCGGCGTGGCCCGTACGGTCGGCGTGGTCCGTACGGCCAGTACGGCCAGTACGGTCCGTGTGGCCCGTGTGGTCGGGTCGTCCGCGGCGGGTTTTGACTTCGCAGATGACGAGGGTGTCGTGGTCGAGGGCGACGATGTCGATCTCGCCGCCGGGTCCTGACCGCCAGTTGCGTGCCAGGATCTTCATTCCTGCGGCGACGAGTTGTCGCGCGGCGAGGTTTTCGCCGTACTTGCCGAGTGCTCCGCGTGCGTTCATGGGGCACCACCTCCGGGTTCGAAGGTGGCGGATCAGCGTCCAGCTTGTGGATCTTGGTGGATAACCGGCCGGTTGTGGATAACTCCGTCACCCACACGTGTCACACCGGCCACTCCCCCACCAGATGCGACCAGCAGACGACCCACCGGCAGGCGCCGCACCCGCAAACACAGCAGGGACCCCAAACAAAGCAGGGCCAAACAAAACAGGGGCCCTGCCGAAGCAGAGCCCCTGCCGAGGCGAAGCCCCGGTACAAACATCAACTGCTCGGCAACTCCAAGTCGCTCTTGTTGAGCTCCTCGATGTTCACGTCCTTGAATGTGAGGACCCGGACCTGCTTCACGAAGCGAGCGGGCCGGTACATGTCCCACACCCAGGCGTCGGCCATCGACACCTCGAAAAAGACCTCGCCCTGGACCGAGTGCACCTGCATCTCGTAGTCGTTGGTGAGGTAGAAGCGCCGTTCGGTCTCGATCACGTATTTGAACAGACCGACGACGTCGCGGTACTCCCGGTAGAGCTTCAGCTCCATCTCGGTCTCGTACTTCTCGAGGTCCTCGGCGCTCATGGCATGTTCCCCTTCAGCCGTGCGTCCCCCTATTGTGCGCCAGCCCCGCCCCGCCCTAGACGATTTCTGTGTCGAGGACCGTGGGACTGCCCGGAGGACCCTCGTCGAGCAGCGCGCGTAGCAGCCCGGCGAGCTTGGTCGGGTACACCGTCTCATGGGTGGACGACAGTTCCTGCCACGTCCACCACCGCATTCCGGAAACGCTGCGCTGTTCCAGCTCGGTGAGGCCCGGCATGTCCGTGGCGGTGCCGGTGGTCGCCGCGATGTGCCGGGTGCGGGCGAGGAAGTACCACTCGTCCTGGTCCCAGCGGCGCCCGGCGAACGGGAAGGAGCAGGTGCGCTGCCACAGCACCGGCCCCAGCTCGGCGTCGGTGATGCCGGTCTCCTCGGCGAGCTCGCGGAGCGCGGCCTGTTCGCGGGTCTCGTCGCCTTCGAGGCCGCCGCCGGGTGTGAACCACCAGTTGTCGTCGGCGTCGTCCGGCTCGTGCCCGTACAGCAGCAGGATCCGGTCATCGGGGTCGAGCAGAACGACACGGGCGACCCGACGCGGCTCCTCGTCGGCGGGCACAGCGGAGGCCTTCCCAGCGGACGCCTCCCCGGCAACGGGCCCCTCGTCGGAGGTCTCCTCAGCGGGCAGCACCGGCAGGCTCCCTCCGTCGTCCCGGCTGCTTGCGGCTGCCGCGCTTGGCGAGCGGCCCGTACGCGGCCCCGGCCAGGATGAGGACCGCGCCGCCGACGATGGCCGCGACGACGAGGCGCAGCGGGCCGGGTTCGGAGAGGCCGCCGGGCAGGGCCGCGAAGCCGGTGGGGCGTTCGAGCATGCCGTTCAGCGGCCAGGCGACGGCGTCGACGCGGGCGTTGACGGCGTCGCGGGGCACGGAACCCTTGCCGGCCTCGTCGAGGTGGACGGTGGAGTCGAGGGAGCCGCTGCGTTCGTCGCCGAGCAGGAACAGCCGGCCCTTGGGCACGGTCGTCGGCGGGATGCCGGAGTCGGAGGCCTTCACGCCCTTCGGCAGATACGGTTCTTCGATCGCCTTGCCGTTGACGGTGAGGCGGCCCTGGTCGTCGCAGCACGCGATCCGGTCGCCGCCGACGGCGACGACCCGCTTGACCATGGGCAGGTCGCCCCAGGTCTCTTCCTGGAAGACGACGACGTCGCCCCGGCGCACCTCGTCACCGTCGATGCGCTGGGCGAGCACGCGGTCACCGGCGCCGATGGTCGGGGTCATGGACGGGGTCGGCAC
Source organism: Streptomyces boluensis (assembly GCF_009908195.1). Classification (GTDB taxonomy): domain Bacteria; phylum Actinomycetota; class Actinomycetes; order Streptomycetales; family Streptomycetaceae; genus Streptomyces; species Streptomyces boluensis. The sequence continues at coordinate 7,003 of NZ_JAAAHS010000120.1, forward strand.
CGTGTACGGCTGGTAGAGGATCGCGCCCCAGACGAAGCCGCCGAGGAAGAGCACACAGCCGAGGGCCACGGCCAGGCCCGACAGTTTGCTGCCGAGGCTGCCGTGGCCCTCGTCGGTACGTCGTGTTCTGCTCATCCCAGCCCCACCTCGGAGAAACGATCCGGTGTCCGCCGGTCACACGCGGGTGTGACCGGTCGCACGGAAGATCGGTGATCTGGGACGGCACCCTACCCGGCGGTACTGCCGCCAGAAACCCTGCGCCGACGCCACAGTACGAGCGGCACGGCACCGACGAGACCGAGGGCGGCCGGGGTGGCGGTGGCCGCGGCATTGAGGCCCGACTGGTCGAAGGTGTCGGGGACGGGCAGCGTGCCCCAGCGGTTGATGGGCCAGGCCTTGACGAAGGCGCGCCCCACGACGTTGTCGACGGGTACGAAGCCGCCGCCCGGGTCCTGCTGGTGGTAGCGGGAGTCCAGGGAGTTCTGGCGGTTGTCGCCCATGACCCAGATCTTGCCGTCGGGCACGGTGACCTTGAACTGGCCGCCCTGGTCGTCGTCGCTGCACGGCGTGGCCGTCATCTCGCCGAAGCGGTGGTTGACGTAGTCGCGCTCGTCGAGGGCCTTGCCGTTGACCTTGAGCGGGCCGGTGCCGTTGCACTCGACGGTGTCACCGGCGACGCCGACGACGCGCTTGATGAGGTCCTTCTCCTCGGCGGAGGGCATCAGGCCGACGAAGCTGAGGGCCTTCTGGAAGACGTTCGGCTTGGGCGTGGGCTCGCCGCGCAGCCAGTTGCCGGGGTCGTGGAAGACGACGACCTCGCCGCGCTCGGGCTCGGAGCCGAACCAGGGGGTGAGCTTGTCCACGAGTACCCGGTCGCCCTGCTGCAGGGTGTCCTGCATGGAGTCCGAGGGGATGGAGAACGCCTGCACCAGGAAGGTCTTGATGAGCAGCGCGAGCACCAGGGCGATACCGACGAGCAGCGGCAGCTCCTTCCAGAAGGAGCGGTGCCCGGAGCCGGAGCTCCGGCGGGGGTTCTCGTCGGGGTCCGTCGCGCCTGATTCGGTGCTGTCGGAGCCGCCGTTGATCACGTCGCGTTCATCCTCGGGTTCGTCGTGTCCGGATCGTGCGCCGACGGCCAAATCCCCCACATCCACTCCTCGTTCAGTGCCGCCGCCTGTTCCGTACGTGATGGCGTACGCGATGCAGGCCTACCACTCCCATAACGAGCGGGAGTTCCGCAGGGATCGGGAGGGGGGTTTTCACGTTCAGATTCTCGCTGCCCAGCCTATGCGACGTGCTGCCGGCCGCGTCCGACCCGCCGGACGCGTTCCCCGGGTCGGGCACGGAGGCGTACGTGTCGCGCTGTTCGAGCCCGCTCCAGTGGTCGAAGGGCCAGGCGATGACCTTGGCGGTGCCGACGACCTCGTCCTCGGAGACGGTGCCCTGGTACGGGCTGTCGAGGTGGTAGCGGGAGTCGGCGGAGTTGGAGCGGTGGTCGCCCATGACGAAGATGCGGCCCTCGGGCACCTTGACGTCGAAGCGCCGGGAGGAGGGTTTGCTGAGGTCGTCGGGGTGCAGGTAGGGCTCGTCGATGGCGACGCCGTTGACGGTGACTCTGCCGTCGTCGCCGCAGCACTTGACGTGGTCGCCGCCGACGGCGATGACGCGCTTGATGAGGTCCTGCTCGTCGTCGGAGGGCAGCAGGCCGATGAAGGTGAGGCCCTGCTTGATCTGCTTGACGCCGACGGGGTCGTCCTTCTTCTTCGTCGTCTGCTCGGCGCGCAGCCAGCCCCCGGGGTCCTGGAAGACGACGACGTCACCGCGCTGCGGCTCGGCGCCGAACCAGGGGGTGAGCTTGTCGACGAGGACACGGTCGCCGATCTTGATGGTCTGCTCCATGGAGCCCGACGGGATCACGAAGGCCTGGACGAGGAACGTCTTGAGGACGAGCGCGATGAGGATGGCGACGCCTATGAGGAGGGGTATCTCCTTGATCGCGGAGCGCCTTCGGCGGCGCTTCACCTTACGGGCCAGCTTCCGCCGCTCGGCCCGCCCGGGACGTGCCGGTGTCTCCTCGGCGGGCCGTGATCCGGTAGGCGGGCTTCCGGCGGGGCGGCGTCCGGGAGGACGGGTTCCGGGGGGCCGGAGTCCGGTCAGCTGGATGGTGTCGTCGGGGTGGCCAGGGCTGTGACCGTGATCGCCTCGCGGCTTGCCCCTGCTACCCATGGGCACCGCCGGGTCGGGGCACCTTCGCGAACGTGTCGGGGGCGTCGAGGGAACCGGACCGGTCGAGGGGCAGCCCGATGAAGTCGGCCCGGCCGATCACGGAGTCCACGGGCACCATGCCGCCGCCGGGCGAGCCCAGGTGGTCGCGGGAGTCGGCGGAGTCGGAGCGGTGGTCGCCGAGGACGAACAGTGAGCCCTCGGGCACCACCACGTCGAAGGGCACCGTGGACGGATCGTCCCCCGGATACAGATACGCCTCGTCCACCGGCTCCCCGTTCACTTCGAGCTTCCCCTGCTCGCCGCAGCAGGCCACCCGGTCACCGCCGACACCGACCACGCGCTTGATGTAGTCGGAGTCGCCGAAGTAGCCACTGCCGTCGAAGACGACGACATCGCCGCGCTGCGGCTCGGAACCGAAACGGTACGCCAACTTGTTCACCAGGACACGGTCGCCGGTGTTCAGGGTCGGCTCCATGGAACGGCTGGGGATGAGGAACGGCTGCATCACGAAGGTGCTGACGAGCAGCAGGAACACCAGACACAGCGCGGTGACCACACCGGCACGACGCCAGCGCCGCGCACTCGGCGACAACTCCGGCCGTACGAAGGCGAGTTCGGCGTCGGCTTCAGGCGCAGGCACGGCGTCCGGTGTGGGCCTCGCGTCCGGCTCCTCGTCGGCGGGTGCGGTTCCGGGGCCGGAAACAGCCGCGGAGCGCGACCCCTCCCCCTCCCGCTCGGTGTCGGCGGGTTCGGGGGAGCGATCGCGCTCCGTGTGCTGTGCTGCTTCGGTGTCCATCGGGGTCAGAGCCTATCCGGCGCACCCCGAGGCTCCGGATCCGAGGAGGGATCCGGGGCGCGAGATCAGTTCTCGCGCTTCTCCTTGATCTTCGCGGCCTTGCCGCGCAGCTCACGGAGGTAGTACAGCTTGGCGCGCCGGACGTCACCCTTGGTGACGAGCTCGATCTTCTCGACGATCGGGGTGTGCACCGGGAAGGTGCGCTCGACGCCGACGGAGAAGGAGACCTTGCGGACCGTGAAGGTCTCGCTGACGCCGGCACCCTGGCGACGGATGACTACGCCCTTGAACTGCTGCACACGGGAGCGGTTGCCCTCGATGACGCGCACGTGCACGTTGACCGTGTCACCCGGGCGGAAGGCCGGGAGGTCGGTGCGCAGCGACGCGGAGTTGACGGAGTCGAGCAGGTGAGCCATGTGTGTCTGCTTTCTTCGCCGATGCCACAGGTCATCGACGGGAAGGTGTGCGATGAGTTTCGGTAGCTGTTCTCGTCGGGCCTTGCGTCTGGACCATCCCCATGTGCATGGGGAGCAAGCTTCGGTCGTTCCCCCTGTGGCAGGGGCGCAGGCTGGACGTACAGCAGCGGCCTATTCTTCCACGGCCTCGGGTGTTGGCCCAAATCGCCCGTCGGGGCCCGGCCGCCAGCCCAGGATCGAGAGCATTTCGCGGTCCTTCTTGTCGAAGGCCTTCGGGTCGGTGCGCTCGATGAGGTCGGGGCGGTTGCGGGTGGTGCGGCGCAGTGCCTCGTCGCGGCGCCAGCGGGCGATCTTGCCGTGGTGGCCGCTGAGCAGCACATCGGGGATGTCCCGGCCGCGCCACTCGGGGGGCTTGGTGTAGACGGGCCCTTCGAGGAGGTTGGCCATGGTGCCGGGCGCGAAGGAGTCGTCCTGGTGCGAGGCGGCGTTGCCGAGGACTCCGGGGAGCAGCCGGGCCACGGCTTCGGTGACGACGAGGACGGCGGCTTCTCCGCCCGCGAGGACGTAGTCGCCGATGGAGACCTCGTAGACGGGCATGCGGGTCGCGTACTCGTCGATGACGCGGCGGTCGATGCCTTCGTACCGGGCGGGCGTGAAGATCAGCCAGGGGCGCTCGGAGAGCTCGACGGCGAGTTCCTGGGTGAAGGGGCGTCCGCTGGGGGTGGGGACGACGAGGACGGGGCCGTGCGCGCCGTGCTCGTACCCGTCGGCGAGCGCGTCGTCGAGGGCGTCGCCCCACGGCTCGGTCTTCATGACCATGCCGGGCCCGCCGCCGTACGGGGTGTCGTCGACGGTGTTGTGCCGGTCGTACGTCCACTGCCTCAAGTCGCGTACGTGAACGTCGAGTTGGCCGCGTGCGCGGGCTTTGCCGACGAGGGAGACGTTCAGCGGTTCGAGGTACTCGGGGAAGATCGTGACGACGTCGAGGCGCATTACGAGTCCTCGCGCGACGAGGCGATCTCAGCGCGGTCGTCGATGAGGCCGGGCGGCGGGTCGATGATCGCGCGCTGCTCCTCGAGGTCGATCTCGGTGACGATCTCCTCGACGAACGGGATCATGACCTCGGTGCCGTCGGCCCGCTCCACGATGAACAGGTCCTGCGACGCGAGGTGCGAGATCTCCGTGATCCGGCCGACCTCCTGGCCGTCGACGGTCACCACGTCCAGGTCCATGAGCTGGTGGTCGTAGTACTCGTCGTCGCCCTCGGGCAGTTCCTCCGGGTCGATCTCCGCGATGAGCAGGGTGTTGCGGAGCGCCTCGGCGCCGTTGCGATCGCGTACGCCCTCGAAGCGGAGCAGCAGCCGTCCGCTGTGTACGCGACCGGCGGCGATGGTGAGGGGGCCGGTGGCCGCGGGGTCGGTGGCCAGGACGGCGCCGGGACCGAGGCGCAGCTCCGGCTCGTCCGTGCGGACCTCGACGTTGACTTCGCCCTTGATGCCGTGGGCGCGGCCGATGCGTCCCACTACCAACTGCACGTTGAACTCTCCTTCGTACGACGACGGGCCGGGGTGGGCCCTTGAGCCCTCCCCGGCCCGTGCCGGTATTGCCTTTTGGTTCAGTGAACCTGGTCGACGTCGACGAGGTCGACGCGGACACCGCGGCCGCCGATGGCCCCCACGACGGTACGCAGGGCGCGAGCGGTGCGGCCGTTACGGCCGATCACCTTGCCGAGGTCGTCGGGGTGCACCCGGACCTCGAGGACGCGTCCGCGGCGCAGGTTGCGCGAGGCTACCTGCACGTCGTCGGGATTGTCGACGATGCCCTTCACGAGGTGCTCGAGAGCCTCCTCGAGCATGCTCAGGCCTCGGTCGACTCGGTGGACGCGGCCTCAGCCTCGTCCGCCTTCTTGTCGGCCTTCTTCGCCTTCTGGGTGATGGCCTCACCCTTGGGGCCGTCCTCGGTGCTCACGGCGTCGAAGACCGGACGCGCGGCCTTCGGCTCCGGCTGGAGCAGCGGGGCCGGGGCGGGCTCGCCCTTGAACTTCTGCCAGTCGCCGGTCTTCTTGAGGATGGCGAGAACCGGCTCGGTCGGCTGCGCGCCGACAGACAGCCAGTAGGCAACGCGCTCGGCGTTGACCTCCATGCGGGAGGGGTTCTGCACCGGGTGGTACAGGCCGATCTCCTCGATGGCCCGGCCGTCACGGCGGGTACGGGAGTCGGCGACGATGATGCGGTAGTGAGGCGCGCGGATCTTGCCCAGACGCTTCAGCTTGATCTTGACTGCCACTGGAGTGGTGTCTCCTGGTCTTGACGTGGGTGGGCACAACGAAGATGCCGCGTGGGGTTGCGGTACTCGAGTGCCCGATGGACGCGTCAGCCGGAGGCGAGAGGGTTCCTGTGCGGCTGTCGAGTACAGCTAGTCATTGTGCCATACCTCGCTGGGGCGGGTTTCCTGGGTGCCGACCTCAGCCTTACAGGCGGGCGCGGACCCGGTGGAGGCCACGGGGCTCCGCCCCGGACCCCTCCCCCAGCTACCGCTGGGGGTGCCCCCACCTCAAACGCCGGAGGGGCTGGATTTACACCGCTCCCACGACTTCCGGGATACGGAACGGCTTGCCGCAGCCGCCGCACATGATGGGAGCCTGGGCCAGGACCGAGGGGACCACTCGGACGTTGCGGCCGCAGTCGCAGACCGCCTTGACTCGGACGCCGCCGCCGGACGAGCCGTGCCGGGCGGCGGGGCCGCGGAAGCTGCGGGCGCTGTCCTGGGCGGTGGCGGCGGTGTGGGCCTTGAGGGCGCGCTGGAGGCGCTCGGTCGTCGGGCGGTACCGCTTTCTCGCCTCGGCGTTGAGCGTGACCAGGGAGAAGCCGCTGCTGGGGTGCGGTTCCTCGGGGTGGTCGAGGCCCAGTTCCTCGGCGATCGCGAGGAAGCGGCGGTTGTGGTAGCGGCCGGCGCGCGAGGTGTCCCGGACGCCGCGGGCTGCGGCGATGCCGTGGACTGCCTCGTGCAGCAGTCGCTCGAAGGAGAGCTCGGCGCCGCAGGCGGACGAGGACTCTCCGATCAGGGACTCGGGCGCGGCAAGGTCCGGCAGCTCGGGGTGGTGCCGCTGAATATCGGCCCACGCCTGCGCCAGCTCTGCGGCGAGGACAGGTGGTGTCGTGCTCACGTCGTGACAACGAGCCGGGGGGCTCCAGTGTTCCTATTCCGGGGCATCCCAAATAATTTGCACGTACCAGTCAGTTGCCGCTGATGCGTCCTGACGAGGGCGGGTGCGCCGATCTGCGCCGGAACACACACAGCTCACACCAAGGTGTGGCGTAGCGACATGTACGCCGCATGACGGTGCGGTCCGCTCCGATGTGTAGACCGCTGCGTAGACCGCTCACTACGCGCGCGTGCCACCGGGCTGACCGTACCGGGTGCGTGGCCGCGACCTACGGGTGGGGTTTGGCGAGGCGGGTGATGCCGGCCGCGCGGTAGGCGTCGACCTCCTCCAAGGTCTCGTTGGCTAGCAGCGCCTCGGCGAGGGCGTCCAACTTGTGGCGGTTTTCGCGGAGTTGGCGGCAGGCGCTCTCGTAGCACTCGTCGACGACGCGGCCCATCTCGCCGTCGATGGCGTCGAGGGTGCTGGGGGCGGCGGAGAGGCCGTAGGCCTGCTGGGCGTCGCTCGGGAGGGCGGAGAGGCGGCCGACGCGTGCGCTCATGCCCCAGCGGCCGACCATGCCGCGGGCGATGTTGGTGACCTGTTCGAGGTCGTTCTCGGCGCCGGTGGTGATGACGCCGAAGACGACCTGCTCGGCCGCCATGCCGCCGAGCGCGCCGATGATGCGTCCGCGCAGGTACTCCTCCGTGTACGCGTACTCGTCGGCGTCCGGCGTGGAGAGGGTGACGCCGAGGGCGCGGCCGCGGGGCACGATGGTGATCTTGCGTACCGGGTCGGCGCCGGCCTTGAGCATGCCGAGCAGGGCGTGCCCGGACTCGTGGTAGGCGGTGCGGCGGCGTTCCTCTGCGGGCATCACCAGGGGCCGTTCGGCGCCGAGTTGGACCTTTTCCAGGGCGGTGGACAGGTCGGACGCGGTGACCTCGGTCTGCTTGCGTTTGACGGCGAGGAGGGCGGCCTCGTTGGCGAGGTTGACGAGGTCGGCGCCGGTCATGCCGGGGGTGGTGCGGGCGACCTGGGCGAGGTCCACGTCGTCGGCGAGCGGGATGCCGCGGGTGTGGATGTCGAGGATCGCCTCGCGGCCCTTGCGGTCGGGCGGGCTGACGGTGACGGTGCGGTCGAAGCGTCCCGGCCGGGTGAGGGCGGGGTCGAGGACGTCGGCGCGGTTGGTGGCGGCGATGACGACGACGCCTTCGGAGCCGGAGAAGCCGTCCATCTCGGTGAGGATCTGCTCGCGTTCGTCGTGGCCGCCCATGCCGGCGCCGCCGCCGCGGGCCCGGCCGATGGTGTCGATCTCGTCGATGAAGATGATCGCCGGGGCCACCTTGCGGGCCTCGGCGAAGAGTTCGCGTACGCGGGAGGCGCCGACGCCGACGATCATCTCGATGAACTCGGAGGCGGAGGCGGAGGCGGAGAAGAACGGCACCCCGGCCTCGCCCGCGACGGCCCGTGCGAGCAGGGTCTTGCCGGTGCCGGGCGGGCCGGCGAGCAGGACGCCGCCGGGCATCCGGGCGCCCATCTTCCGGTAGCTGTCGGGGTTCTTGAGGAAGTCGACCACGTCGTTGAGCTCGCCCTCGACCTCGTCGATGCCCGCGCCGCCGCCGAGCCGCGCGGACATCCGGCGGGCCATAAACACCCACAGGGCGACGAGCAGCAGGATCGGCAGCAGGGAGACGAGCAGGTTGGTGAGGAGGCTGGGCTCCTTGTAGACGGGCTCGGCGGTGACGGTGACCTTCTGCTTGGTCAGCTCGTCCCAGAGCTGGTCGTCGGCGAAGCTCGGCCGCTGGGTGGCGAACTTGTCGTACGTGTCCTTGTCCTTGTCGGGCACGCCCGCGGCCTTCTTCAGGTCGCCCTGGATCTGGTCGCCCTTGGCGTAGATCTTGGAGACGTTGCCCGCGGTGACCTGCTTGCTGAACTCGGTGTACGAGATCTTGGTGGGCGCGTCGTCGCCGACGAAGGTCAGCACCAGGTTGGTGATCAGGTACACCAGCAGCGCCGTCCAGATCAGCCCACGCCAGCTCACCTTCTTCTTCGGCGGTGGCGGCGGTGGCGCCCCCTCGGAGCGCCACGGCTGGTCGGCGCGGTCGCGGGGCGGCACGGGGCTGGTCACGCTCGTCACTATTGGCGGATCGGATCAAGCGGGCATTTCGGGCCTATAGCGGGTATCCCCCGCCCTTTGCCGGAGATCCCCCGCGCCTGGAATCCGTTCCGCGGCATGGCGGATCCGGGGCGGGTTCCACGATCCTGGTGGCTCTCCCGACGTGTCGGAAGGCGGCTTCATGGACGTACTGGATGCGGCAGCCGGACCAGGTGAACCGGACAGCCCGGACGAACCGCTCGCGTTCCGTATCCGGCTGTTCCGGGACAGCGGTCAGGTGCGGCCCGAGGTGGCCGCGTTCGTGGCCGCCGAGCTGGTGGCGCTCGCGGCCGAGGGGCACACCGTCACCGAGGAGAGCGCGGGGCTGCTGACCAGCCATCTGCTGATGGCGCTCACCCGGCTCCTGGACGGCGAGCCGATCGCCGGGTCGGACGCGGACGGGCAGATCGCGGCCGAGCTGTCCGGGCACCCGACGGCGCTCGCGCGGGCGCGTGCCGTCGCCCTGCGCGCCGGGCGCGAACTCGGGGCCGTACTACCGGAGTCGGAGGTCAACTTCCTGGGCATGCACCTGGCCGTACTCGCCCAGCGGTCCACCCATCGATCGTGAAGGGGCTCCCCATGGCGCAGATCCTCACCGGCGGCGTCGGCAAGATCGAGGTCGCCGAGGCCGTCGAACGGCTCGGGCTCGACGGTGTCGACGTCACCGTCTCCAGCGACCTGGACGCCGCGACCCGGCTCCGTACCGGCACGGCCGACTACTACCTCGGCGCCTGCCACACCGGCGCCGGCGCCTCCCTCGGGCTGCTCGTCGGGCTGCTCGGGCAGGGCGCCTGCCACACCTTCGGGCGCGGCACCCCGACCGCCGACGAGGTCGACGCGCTGCTCGTCGACGGCAAGAAGGCCTTCGGCTTCGCCCTCGACCGGATCGAGGCCGTGGCCCCGGTCGTCGCCCGCGCCATCGCCGGCCGCGGCGCGTGACCCGGTGATGTCCGCCGCGGGCACCGGCCTCGACTTCACGCTGCCGCAGCAGCTGACCGTCATCGCGCTCTGCGCCCTGACCGCGTTCGTCTCGCATCTGGCCCTGGCCGTGTTCAACGACGGCGTACGGCCGTTCCTGCTCGACTTCGTCCGGGGCCGCAGTACGCGCGGGGCCACCGCCGCGGTGTCCTTCGGGCTCTCGGCGGGGTTCGTGTTCGGGCTCGGCGCGCCGATGGCGCTCGCGTCCGGGGTGCTCAACCCGTGGCTGCTGTTCCTGCCCACCGATGTGCTCGGCATCCTCGCGCCCCGCAAGTGGCTGGCGCCGCTGCTCGGGGCGGCCTGGGGCGCGGTCGTCGTCTTCGGCCTGAAGGGCGCGAACCGGCTCGCCCATGAGCTGCCGGTCGACTTCCTCACCGCGCTGCAGGAGATGTCGACGCCGATCCTGTACCTCTTCACGCTGTTCCCGGTGCTCGCCGTGACCAAGCAGTTCGGCCGGGTGCGCGGAGGTGTGGTGGGGGTGGTCGAACTCGCCCTGGTCGTCCTCACGTTGAAGCTGTGGCCGACCGTGTTCGCCGGTGCCGTCGCGATGGCCGTGGGCGTGCTGATGCTGATCGGGTTCGCGGTGGCCAGGGACGTCGGGCAGCGCAGGGCGGCGGCTCCTGTGTCCGACACCGCCGGTACGGGTTCCGGGGACGATGCCGACCCCATGGCCTCGTTGTTCGGGGCGAGCGCGGCCCGGCTGCGGCGGCATCTGCCGCTGTTCATGGTGCTCGGCGCCGGGATCTGCGTGCTCGCCCAGCTGAAGATCTTCGGCGGCGGCGAGGCGACCAGCTTCCTCGTCGCCAAGGGCCAGTACGCGGAGGCCGCGCAGGTCGACCTCTACCGGATGCTCGGCTTCCTCCCGCTGATCGCGACGACCGCGCTGGCCTCCGGCGCGTACGGCATCGTCGGGTTCACGCTCGCGTACCCCGTCGGATATCTGCTGCCGAACCCGTACCTCGCGGCGCTCGCGGGTGCGGCCGTGTTCGCCGTCGAGGTGCTCGCGCTGTCCTGGATCGGCAAGGGGCTCGGCCGGCTGCCCAGCGTGCGTGACTCCTCGGAGCATCTGCGGGCCGCGATCGGGGAGGCGCTGGGGCTCGCGATCCTCTTCGGTTCGCTGATGGCGGCGAACGCGATGGGCGGCGGGCTCGGCATCCTCGTCTGCGGCGGCCTGTACCTGCTCAACGAGGCGATGGGCCGCCCGGTCGTCCGGATGGCGGCGGCCCCGGCGGCGGTCCTCGTCGGCGGTGTCGTCCTCAACGTCCTGTACTGGCTGGACCTGTTCACCCCGGTCAAAGCGTGACCGCGCACCCGCCGAAGCGCCCGCCCGAGCACCTGCGGACCGTACTCGGCCCGCTCTCCCCCGCCGAGGTACGCGGCCCCGTCCTCCCGCACGAGCACCTCGCCCTCGACCTGGACCGGGCCGGCGACCGGGCCGCCGTGCTCGACCCGGTCGCGCACGGGCCGGCCGTCACGGCCGAACTCGCCGCGCTGCGCGCCGAGTTCGGGCTCTCCCTGGTGGTCGAGCTGAGCTGCCGCGGCATGGGCCGCGACCCGCGCGCCCTCGCCCGCATCTCCGCCCGCTCCGGAGTCCCCGTGATCGCGGCGACCGGCTGGTACTACGCGCCGTTCCACCCGCCCGAGGTCGCCGCGAGCAGCGTCGGACAGCTCACCGACACCCTGCTGCGCGACCTCGACGAGGGCCTCGACGGAACGGGCGTACGGCCCGGCGTCATCGGCGAGGTCGGCAGCCACGGCGACACCCCCACCGGACCGGAGGCCCGAGTGCTGCGCGCCGCCGCCCTGGCCGCACGCGCCGGCGGCCTGTCCGTGGCGACCCACGCGGCGCTCGGCCGCGGCGGCCCCGCCCAGCTCGACCTGCTCACCGGCGCGGGCCTCGCCCCGCACCGCGTCGCCATCGGCCACCAGGACCTGCTCGAAGTCCCGTCCGTACACCGGGAGTTGGCGGCAGCCGGGGCGTACGTCGCCTTCGACACCGTCGGCAAGGAGCACTACCGGAGCGACCGCACCCGGCTCCGGCTGCTGCTCGCCCTCCTCGACGCCGGGCACGCCGACCGGGTGCTGCTCAGCTGCGACATCTCCCGGCACGGGTACCTGGAGTCGGAGGGCGGAGGGGGATACGGGCACCTGTTCCGCTCCTTCCTCGGCGCGGTGCGGGCCGCGGGTGCCGACGACGACCTGATCGACCTGCTGACCCGGCGCAACCAGCACCGGCACGACCAGCACCTGCGCGACCAGCAAGGAGACCGACCCGACATGAGCACCGCGCCCACCGGCACCCCACCGCCC
>NZ_JAAAHS010000121.1 GCF_009908195.1 Streptomyces boluensis
CCTCCGGAGCCCCCGCCGCCGCCCCGGATCACCCGGGTCGGGCGGGCGCTGCGCCAGGGCGGCGCCGATCTGCTGAACGCCGGGGAGTGGCTGCGCGGGCTCGGCGCCTTGACGCTCACCGGGGCCGTGCTCCTCGCCGCGGGCGGGCAGCTCGCGCTGATGGCGCTCGCGACGCGGGAGGTCCCGGAGATCGCCGCGTCCTACCCGGATTTGCGCATACCCGGACTGTGGCTGCTGCTCACCACGCTGGTGCTGCTGCTCGGCCATCTCCTGCTCGGTGTCACCACGGTGGTGCTCGCGCGGGCCCTCGGCGGCCGCGGCGGGCTGCACCGCACGCCCGCGACGCTCGCCGTGCTCGGCCCGCTGACCTCGCTGCCGCTGCTGCTCGGCTCGTTCGTCGCGCCGCCCGGCAGCACGCTCCTTCAAGTGCTGCAGGCGGGCGGCCTGTTGCTGCTCGCCGGGCAACTCACCCGGCACATCCGGCACACCCAGGACATGCTGGTCGGCCGCGCCTTCCTCGCCTGCACGCTCGCGCTGCTCGGGGAGTGGCAGCTGGCGCAGGGCGCGGTGGCGCGGGCGGGGCTGCACGCGGGGGTGTTCTGACGGGTGTACGTGCCGTGCCCCGCCGGGCCGTTCAGATGCTCGGGTCGAGCCGCTCGGTGTCGGGCTGGCGTTCACCCGTGACGTTGCTGCCCGTGCCGTTGCTGCCGGTCGCGGCCGTCGCGAGGGCGCTGCCGTCGCGCCAGGTCTTCCAGCCGACGTTCCAGTCGCCGTAGCCGTTGTCGAAGGGCGTCATGTCGTCGCCGTGGCTGTTGACCACTTCGACGAGGTCGCCGACCTTCACGGTCCGGTAGAACCAGGCGGCGTTCTCCGTGGTCATGCCGGTGCAGCCGTGGCTGACGTTCGAGGAACCCTGGTCGGCGACGGACCAGGGGGCGGCGTGCACGTACTCGCCGCTCCAGGTGAGCCGGGTCGCGTAGTGCACGGGCAGGTCGAACCAGTCGCCGCTGCCGCGGGCGATGCCGATGGAGTCGCCGCGCATCCGCACGAGGCGCTCCTTGCCGAGCACCACCTTGATGCCGCCGCGGGTACGGAAGCCCGCTTTGCCGGTGGTGACGGGGATGGTGCGCAGGACGCGGCCGTTGCGCAGGACGGTCATCTCGTGGGCGTCGACATCGGTGACCGCCTCGACCCGGTCGCCGATGGTGAGCTCGGCGGGCTTCGAACTCCCGCCCACCAGCTGGTCGTTGACGCGTACGCCGTCCAGGCCGCTGCGGACGGCGATGCGGGTGTGCGCGGGCCAGTAGGCGCGGGGCCGGTAGTGCAGGGTGCTGCTGTCGACCCAGTGCCAGGCCCCGGCGACGGCCGGGGTGGTCGTGACGCGCAGCGAGCGTTCCACGACGCCGCGGGCCGCGGGGTCGGTGCGCGGCACGGGCCGGGTGAGGTGCGCGGTGACGGGCTGCCCGACTCCGTACGTGCCGGAGGCCGGGCTGAAGTGCGCGGTGAGGGTGCGTCCGGAGCGCTGCGGCGCGGTGTCGAGGCGGAGCGTGCCGCGTACGGGGCTGCCGTCGGGGAGTTCGGCGGCGACCCGCACGGTGTAGTGGTCGTCGGCGCGCAGCGGGGCGGTGCGTTCCCATTGCCGCCCGCCGGGGCCGAGCCGTCCGGCGACGCGGCGGCCGCGGCTGTCCGTGACGGCCACGTCGAGGAGGAGACCCGGCGAGCCGAGGGTCACGTCGAGCGAACCGCCCGGGTCCACAAGGGACTTGACCCGCCGCACGTCCCGTTCCCGGGGTGCGGTGCCGTCGTCCGGTACGAGGTGGAGCGGTGCGTCGGCGGGTACGCCTGCGGTGCCGGGGCAGGACGCGCGGGGTCCGGCGAGTACGGGGCAGAGCCCGGTGCCGCCCGGCCGGTCGAGGGTGTGCCCGACGCGTACGTCGAGCGCGGCGGCGGCTCGCGCGCGCGTGGCCGCCGCGTCAACTGCCGTTTCCGTGCCGGGTGCCGCGGCCGTGATGAGCAGCACTCCCGCCGCCGCGGACCCGATCCCGTACGCCTTCGCCCGTGCCCGCACGCATGCCCTCCACTGCTGCTCGCTGTCGGTCCGGAGCATCACATCCGCTCCGGGCCGAAAAGATGATGAATGTCGGCGGTGTCGCCCCCGAAAGGGCGCGGCGGACAACTCGAAAGCACCAGTCGGCCGCTGAGCGGGCGGGCGACGGGCGGGTGTGCGGCTACCTCGTGAACAGTCCGTCCAGGTGCCGGTCGAGCAGGGCCACCGCCTGCTGAGGGGTGTGCACGTCCACGACGATGTACGAGTTGAGGCCCTCGACCAGGCAGATCAGGTGCATGGCTGCGGCTTCCGGGTCGCAGTCCCCGGGCACTTCCCCGGCGTCGCGGGCGCGGCTCAACTGGTCGGCGAAGAAGGCGCGGAGGCTCGCGATGCCCTCCTGGGCGAGGTGGCGCTGGGAGATGTCGTGGACGGCGCGGATGAAGTAGGCGACGCCCACGAGGTAGCCGGTGCGGCTCTCCTCGTCGAGCGCCATCATCCCGCGCAGGCACTCGCGCAGCACGGTCCTGGGTGAGGGGTCGCTCGCGCCGATCGCCTCGATCCGGCCCCTGATCCGCTGGTCGGCGAGTTCGTTGATACGCCGGAGGGCGAAGGCGATCAGTTCGTCCTTCGACTTGAAGTAGTGCTGCAACTGCCCGAGCGAGACCCTGGCCTCGGAGGCGATGTCGCGCAGGCTCGCGCCTTCGAGGCCCCGGGTGCTCGCGATCCTGAGCAGCGCCTGCGCGATCTCCCGTCGCCTGGCCTCGTGATCCACCTGCTTCGGCACCGGGTCGTCGCACCGCCTCTCCTGGAACCATCGATCGCTTTGACAAGTCGACCGTATTGTATAACCTGGCTTTTCCAATACGATTGACTTGCCAACAACCCGGGGGATGACCTGTGACCGTCCGACTCCGCCCACCCCGCCACCGCGTCGAC
The DNA here is from genome assembly GCF_009908195.1 of Streptomyces boluensis. Taxonomy (GTDB): domain Bacteria; phylum Actinomycetota; class Actinomycetes; order Streptomycetales; family Streptomycetaceae; genus Streptomyces; species Streptomyces boluensis. Next base: position 2,984 of record NZ_JAAAHS010000121.1, read on the forward strand.
CCGCGCGCCCGGCGCTGGTGGACCGCGCAGGCGCTGCTCACCGTGAGCGGTCCCGCGCTGCTCACCGCCGTCGCGCTGCTCGTCCTCGCCCTGCTGTTCTTCGCGGGCGCGCTGCCGTGGCTCGCGCCCCTGATCCTCGGCGTGCTCGTGCTGCCCGCGGTCGGCTACCTCGTGGCGATGCCGCGGCTGCGCCATGCCGTGCACGCCTGGGAGTTGGGCGACGCGGCCGTGTACGCGGCGAGCGGCTGGTGCTGGCATCGCCGCCGGATCGCGCCGCTGTCCCGGGTGCAGACCGTGGACACGGTGCGCGGCCCGGTGCAGCGGCGGTACGGCCTGGCCACGGTGACCGTCACCACCGCGTCCACGGCCGGGGACATCCGGATCGCGGGGCTCTCCGAAGCCGACGCCGAGGAGCTGTCCCGGCGCATCGGCCACGCCGCACAGGCCGTTCCGGGTGATGCCGCGTGAGCACCCGCACCGCGCGGCCGGTCACGACGACCGGCTGGCGCCGCCTCGACCGGCGCACCCTACTCGTGCACTGCGGCTGGCTCGGCGCGCCGCTCGGCTCGTTCGCCCTGGCCGCGCTCGCCACGGGCGGCCGGATCGGCGCCGCCGGGTGGGTCACCCTGGGCTGCCTCGCCGTGACGTTCGCGGCGATCACCGCGGCGGGCCTGGCGCGCTGGGCCCGCACCGACTACCGCCTCACCGCGGACTCCCTCGACCTGCGCACCGGGCTACTCACCCGGCGCCTGCGCACCGTCCCGCTGCACCGGGTCCGCACCGTCGACCTCACCGCTCCCCCGCTGCACCGGCTGCTCGGCGTGACCGTGCTGCGGGCCGGTACGGCCGGTTCCGGCGACTCCGGTGGTGAACTCGCCCTGGAAGCCCTCTCCGTACGCGACGCGGAGCTGCTGCGGTCGGCGCTGCTCGACCGGGCCGCCGTGCCCGCGCCGGGTACGGAGCCGCTGCTCGCGCGCATCGACTGGCGCTGGCTGCGGTACGCGCCGCTCACGTTCTGGGTGCTCGGTGGGGTCCTCGCGGTCGCGGGCGGTGCGTACCGGGCGCTCGACGGGATGGGGATCGAGCCGTGGCGACTGCCGTTCGTCCAGCGGGCGTTCACCGAGTTCGGCGCGAGCGCGCTGTGGCTGACCGTACCGGCCGCGCTCCTCGGCATCCTCGCCCTCGGCTCGCTCGGCGCCCTCGGCCAGTACGTCGAGGGCTGGTGGAACTACCGCCTGGAGTGGGCCGACTCCCGCACCTTGAGCGTGCGCCGAGGCCTGTTCACGACCCGCGCGGTGACCATCGAACGGGACCGGCTGCGCGGTGTCGTGCTGCGCGAGCCGCTGCTGCTCCGGGCCGGTGGCGGCGGGTACGCGAAGGCCGTCGCGGGCGGCCTCGGCAACCGCGAGGACAACCGCAGGCGCAGCGCCCTGATGCCCCCGGCGCCCCGCGCCACAGCGGTACGCGTCGCCGCCGGGGCCCTGCGTTCCGCGTTCCCCGAGCCGGAGTCGGCCCGCCACCCGAGGGCCGCGCTGCGCCGCCGCCGGACGCGCGCACTGCTCTGCGTCACACTCCCCGGCACCCTGACGTTCGCCGTGCTCGGCGCCCTGCTCACCCCGGTGCTGCTGCACTGCGCCTGGGTGTACGCCCTGACCTCGACGCCCGTCGCGCTCTGGCTCGCCCGGGACGCCTACCGGAGCCTGGGGCACGGCCTGTACGGGCGCCAACTGGTCGTGCGGTCAGGGACGTTGAGCCGTGACACGGTCGTCCTCGAACGGGCGGCGGTCGCGGCGTGGACGTTCTCCAGCTCGCCGTTCGGCCGCCGCGCGGGGCTCGTGACGCTGACCGCCGCGGTCGCCGCGGGCGAGGACGGCTACCGGATTCCCGACCTGTCCGCGACCACGGCACCGGCGTTCGCGGCCGCTGCGGCGCCGGGGATCGTGGACGAGTTCCTGGAGCGGACCCCGTAGCGGAAAGTACGTCACGCGGGGCGGGCGGCCGTTGTTAGCCTGCTCCGTATGGGTATCTCCGTCACCAAGTGACTCCAGGTGTGCCGTCCCCGGACGGCACGGAAGCGCATCGACTTCCGCCTCTCCCCCGCCGCACGCGCGGGGGCCACTTGGAGTACCCACTCTGATGAAGTACCGGCACACACGGGCGCCCTTCACGCGCGCCCGCGCTCTCCCGTACCGCCGCACCCCGGCGCTCGTCCTGCTCTCCCTGCTGCAGTTCCTCATCGCGGTCGACGTGACCGTGGTGAATGTCGCCGTGCCCTCGATCGGCGCGCGGTTCGGGGCCGACGCGGCGTCCCTGTCCTGGGTCGTCACCGGCTACACGCTGGTCGGCGGCGGGCTGCTGCTGCTCGGCGGGCGGCTCACCGATCTGCTCGGGCAGCGCCGGATGTTCCTCGTCGGCGCCGCCCTGTTCGCGGCCGCTTCGCTGCTCGCGGGGCTCGCGCCGAGCCTGGAGGCGCTGGTCGCCGCCCGGTTCGCGCAGGGCGCGGGCGAGGCGCTCGCCTCCCCCGCCGCGCTCTCCCTGATCACGCTGCTGTACCCCGAGCCCGCCGAACGCGCCAGGGCGCTCGGCGTCTGGGGCACCATCTCGGCCGGCGGCCTGGTCGTCGGCGTCCTGCTCTCCGGTGCGCTCACCCAACTCCTGCACTGGCGTTGGATCTTCGGCGTGAACGTGCCGCTCGCCGCGGCTGTGCTGCTGCTCACGCCCCTGTTCGTACGGCCCGACGGCCCGCGCACCCGCTCCGGGCGGCTCGACGTGCCGGGCGCGGCGCTGCTCACGGCCGGTCCGCTGACGGTGGTGCTCGGCGTCATCGAGCGGAACGGGGCGGTGCTTGCGGCGGGTTGCGCGCTGCTCGCCGCGTTCGTCGCGGTGGAGGCGCGTACGAAGAACCCGCTGGTCCCGCTCGGGTTCTTCGCGCACCGCACCCGCGCGGTGGCGAACGCGGCGACGGTACTGCTGAGCGCGGCGCTCTCGGCGACGTTCTACCTGCTGACCCTTTACCTGCAGAACGTGCTCCAATTCACCCCGTTGCAGGCCGGGTTGGCGTATCTGCCGTTCTGCGGCGCCCTCCTGGCCGCGCTCGCCCTGGTCTCGCGGCTCGTCACGACGTTCGGTACGCGTCGCAGTGCACTGCTGGGTCTGGCGGCGACGGGCGCGGGCCTCGCCTGGCTTGCCCGGCTGCCCGACCACGGCGGCTATCCGGTCGACGTGCTGCCCGGAATGCTCGGGGTCGCGGTGGGCATGGGCGTCGGCCTGGTCGCCCTGCAGAACGCGGCGCTGCTCGACGTGGACGCCTCCGACGCGGGCACGGCGGCGGGTGTGCAGCGCTCGGTGGACCAACTCGGCGGATCGCTCGGGCTCGCGGTCCTGGTCGGCGTCGCGGGCGCGGCGACGGGCGCGGGCGCGGGCTTCCGTACGGCGTTCCTGTGGGCGCTGGTCGGGGTGGCCGTGGCGGCGGCCGGGGTCTGGGCCCTCAGGAAGGGCTGACCGGTCCTCGCCGGAAACGACATCGGGCCGCACCCCGGAGAGAAACCCGGAGTGCGGCCCGACGGGGGCTACCTGAGTGCTCAGTTACGGATCAGGTTGCGCAGCACGTACTGCATGATGCCGCCGTTGCGGTAGTAGTCCGCCTCGCCGGGGGTGTCGATGCGGACGACCGCGTCGAACTCCACACCGGTGTCGGTGGTGACCTTGACCGTGCGGGGCGTGGTGCCGTTGTTCAGCTCGGTCACGCCGGTGAAGGAGAAGGCCTCCTCGCCGGTGAGACCGAGGGTCTCGGCGGTCTGGCCCTCCGGGAACTGCAGCGGCAGGACGCCCATACCGATGAGGTTCGAGCGGTGGATGCGCTCGTACGACTCGGCGATGACGGCCTTCACGCCGAGCAGCGCGGTGCCCTTGGCGGCCCAGTCGCGGGACGAGCCGGAGCCGTACTCCTTGCCCGCGAGGATCGCGAGCGGGGTGCCGGCGGCCTGGTAGTTCTGCGAGGCGTCGTAGATGAACGACACCGGGCCGTCGGCCTGGGTGAAGTCGCGGGTGTAGCCGCCCTCGGTGCCCGGCGCGATCTGGTTGCGCAGGCGGATGTTGGCGAACGTGCCGCGGATCATGACCTCGTGGTTACCACGGCGCGAGCCGTAGGAGTTGAAGTCACGACGCTCCACACCGTGCTCGGTGAGGTACTTGCCGGCCGGGGTGTCGGCCTTGATCGCACCGGCGGGCGAGATGTGGTCCGTCGTCACCGAGTCGCCCAGCTTGGCGAGGACGCGGGCGCCCGCGATGTCGGAGACCGGGGTGGTCTCCATCGTCATGCCCTCGAAGTAAGGGGGCTTACGGACGTACGTCGACTCGGTGTCCCACTCGAAGGTGTTGCCGGTCGGGATCGGAAGCGCCTGCCACTGGGCGTCGCCCGCGAAGACGTCGGCGTAGGACTTGTTGAACATGTCCTCGCCGATGGCGTTCGCCACCACGTCGTTGACCTCGGCCTCGGTCGGCCAGATGTCCGCGAGGTAGACCGGCTTGCCGTCCTGGTCGACGCCGAGGGCGTCCTTGGTGATGTTCACCTTCATCGAACCGGCGAGGGCGTACGCGACGACCAGCGGCGGGGACGCCAGGTAGTTCATCTTGACGTCGGGGTTGATCCGGCCCTCGAAGTTACGGTTGCCGGAGAGCACCGAAGTCACGGCCAGGTCATGGTCGTTGACGGCCTTGGAGACCTCCTCGGGCAGCGGGCCCGAGTTGCCGATGCAGGTGGTGCAGCCGTAGCCGACGAGGTTGAAGCCGACCTTGTCGAGGTAGGGGGTGAGCCCCGCCTTGTCGAAGTAGTCGGTGACGACCTTGGAGCCGGGCGCGAGGGTGGTCTTGACCCACGGCTTGCGGGTCAGGCCCTTCTCGACGGCCTTCTTCGCGACGAGCGCGGCGGCGACCATCACGTACGGGTTCGACGTGTTGGTGCAGGAGGTGATGGCCGCGACCGTCACCGCACCGTGGTCGATCTCGTACGTCGAACCGTCGGCGGCGGTCACGGTGACCGGCTTCGACGGGCCGCCGTTGGGGTGGTTCACCGGGGAGTCGGAGGCCGGGAAGGACTCGAGGCCGGCCTCGTCGGCGGTGTCGACGTAGTTCAGGACGTCGGTCTTGAACTGCTCGGCGGCGTTGGCGAGGACGATGCGGTCCTGCGGACGCTTCGGTCCTGCGATCGACGGCACGACGGTGGAGAGGTCGAGCTCCAGCTTCTCGGAGAAGTCGGGCTCGGCGGCCGGGTCGAGCCAGAGGCCCTGCTCCTTGGCGTACGCCTCGACGAGCGCGACCTGCTGGGCGTCACGGCCGGTCAGGCGCAGGTAGTTCAGGGTCTCGTCGTCGATCGGGAAGATCGCGGCGGTGGAACCGAACTCCGGCGACATGTTGCCGATGGTGGCGCGGTTGGCGAGGCTCGTGGCCGCCACACCCTCACCGTAGAACTCGACGAACTTGCCGACGACACCGTGCTTGCGCAGCATCTCGGTGATGGTCAGCACCAGGTCGGTGGCGGTGGTGCCCGGCTTGAGCTCACCGGTCAGCTTGAAGCCGACGACGCGCGGGATGAGCATCGAGACCGGCTGGCCCAGCATCGCGGCCTCGGCCTCGATACCGCCGACGCCCCAGCCGAGCACACCGAGGCCGTTGACCATGGTGGTGTGCGAGTCGGTGCCGACGAGGGTGTCGGGGTAGGCCTGGCCGTTACGCACCATGACCGTACGAGCGAGGTGCTCGATGTTGACCTGGTGGACGATGCCGGTGCCCGGCGGGACGACCTTGAAGTCGTCGAACGCGGTCTGGCCCCAGCGCAGGAACTGGTAGCGCTCCTTGTTGCGGCCGTACTCCAGCTCGACGTTCTGGCCGAAGGCGTCCTTCGTGCCGAACTTGTCCGCGATGACGGAGTGGTCGATGACCAGCTCGGCCGGGGAGAGCGGGTTGACCTTCGCCGGGTCGCCGCCGAGCTCCTTGACGGCCTCACGCATGGTGGCGAGGTCGACGACACAGGGCACGCCGGTGAAGTCCTGCATGATCACGCGCGCCGGCGTGAACTGGATCTCCTGGCTCGGCTGCGCCTGCGAGTCCCAGCTGCCGAGGGCACGGATGTGGTCGGCCGTGATGTTGGCGCCGTCCTCCGTGCGGAGCAGGTTCTCAAGGAGGACCTTCAGGCTGTAGGGCAGCCGCGCGGAGCCCTCGACCTTGTCCAGCTTGAAGATCTCGTACGACTCGTCGCCCACGCGCAGCGTGCTGCGGGCGTCGAAGCTGTTCGCCGACACGACAGTCTCCTTCATATATGTGCGCGTTCCACCGCACTGTGCCTACGTGCGCCTATCGGCGCGTGGTGCCGCCACGGCTTCCGGTCCGATCCGCTAAGGTAGAGCTAAGTTAGGTAACCCTTACCGCCGGAGTGAAGGCCGGCGGGCGGCTGCGGTACGCCTCGGCAGATATCTCGATGTCGAGATAACTCTAGTACATGCGGCGCGATCGGTCATGCCCTGCCCCCGGTGACGGCTCTCATCCGCTCTCATCCGCCCGGGGCGTTCACGCGGCGACCCCAGCGGTGCGCCGTCCGTCTCAGTGAACCTGGTCGTGAGCGCGGCCGCACCGGCGGGGGGCGCGGGTGCCGGGTCCGGCTCAATCCACGGCCCGCGAGGCGGACGCCTCGACGCCTGCCGCCCGCAGCTTGCGCGCAAGGAGCTCCATCTCGGGCAGCGTCCCCGAGTACCGCCCGGTCAGGACCCGTTCCAGTACCGCCTTGACGCCGTCCAGGCCGATACCGAGCTCCGCCCGCAACACCCGCATGACGGCGGCGTTCCGCGTCGGCGGACTCACCCGCAGCGTTGCCCGACCGTGCTCGGAGAGCAGCCGGTCGCGCAACTCGTCCGGTAGGTCACCGTCACAGATGGCCACGGCGAACCCGCAGGGCGGACACGTCGACTCCACGTCCCACCGCAGCGCCCCAGCCACCAGCGCCTGAACGCCGCACCACGCCGCTTCGCCGCCGCACCCCTGGCACGCGGCGGAGTACCTGATGGACTCGACCAAGACCGGCTCTCCCACGCCCCCACCCCCTTGAGGAGAGGCTAAACGGCAGGCGCCGGACGCCTCCTGGCGACGCCTCCGGGCCCCTCGCGTCGGCAGCCCGTGTCACCCCCCGTGAAGTCCGCTCCACCCCGTGATGGGATACGCGCCCCATGCCTCGGCCGGGGCGACGCCCAGTCCTGACGACGTCGTGCGGGTCCGTGCCCGGCAGCGGGAGCGGGGGGTTCCGGAGAGCTTCGAGTGGCCGGCCGAGCTGACGCCGTCGCTGCGCGGCCTGATCGAGCGGGCCGGGCTTCCCGTCGCGGAGCGGCCGCTGATGGACCTCGACCCGCGCCACCGCATGCCCGCGCCGCTCCCGGCCGGCGTCACGATCCGCCCCGTCGCGGCCGACGACCCCGCCCTGGTCGCCCACGCCCGCGACCACGGCGTCCACACGGTCTTCCTCGCCTACGCGGAGGGCGCCGTCGCCCGTATCTACGCCCGCCTCGGCTTCCGCCCCGCGGGCACCACCCTGCTGGTCGCCGGCCAACCCGCGCGCGGAGCCTGAACCTTCGGACCGGCACCCCCCTACTTTGGTCGCGGATCGCCGCCCCGGCCCGCGCCGTTCGGCCGACGCGGCGCCGCGCGCGGGCTTCGTACGGTGAGCGCATGACGGGGAACGAGTCGCAGGAGAACGGCGTACGGGAGCGGGGCGCCGCGCGCGTGCCGTACGAGAAGGCGGCGGCCGCGCCGACCGAACTGCGGCAGCCGATGTGGCTGCCGCTCGCCTTCGCCGTACTGGGCGCGGGCGCGGGACTGGTGGTGAAGTACCTGGCTCAGTGGCTCGTGACACTGCCGAAGGCACCGTTCAAGGAACCCGCCGAGCTCCTCACCCGGATACCCGAGCCGTGGCTCACGCTCGGCCTGCTCGTCGTGGGCACCGTGCTCGGTGTGGTGCTCGGCCTGATCGTGCTGCACGAGGAGCTGACCGTGCGGGTCTCCGGCGACGAGGTGCGCCTCACCCGCAAGGGCGAGCCGAGCACCTTCGCGCGCGCCGAGATCGGCATGGCCTTCCGGGACCACAAGGAGCTGGTCCTGCTCGGGCCGGACGGGGCCCAACTGACGTGTGAACCCTGCGACTTCGCGGAGCGCCGGCTCGCCTCGGCGTTCACCCGGCACGGTCACCGCTGGGCCGAACAGGACCCGCACGCCGCCGACTTCCGCCTCTGGGTGCCGGACACGCCGGGCCTGCCGACCGGCGCCGACGCCCTGCTCAAGGCCCGCGCCAAGGCCCTGACCCGCAAGGAGTCGAACGCCGACGAGGACCGCCGCGAACTGCGCGCGGAGCTGGCCCGGCTCGGTGTGTACGTACGCGACGAGAAGGGCCGGCAGTACTGGCGGAGTGCCAGGCGCCCGCCGGTCCGAGCCGGGTCGTGACCACGCGCGCGTCGGCTAGGCCGTTTCCTTCGGGTCAGGCCGGATTCGGTCGGCGGTCACTTTCTGGTCGAGTTGAGCGGGGTCTGGTGCGTGCAGCTGCAAGGCGGAGGAGGGCGCCACTGCGGAGCATTGGCAACCGACGACAACGCCGTGGGGGTCCCCCCTGCTCGAGCGAAGCCGAGAGCTTGGGGGCGTGCGTGCCAGACCCCGCGACCCCGGCAAGATCCGAAGGAGACGGCCTAGCCCATGGTCTTCGCGCCGTCCAGGCTCTCCCGGATGATGTCGGCGTGACCGGCGTGCTGGGCGGTCTCCGCGACGATGTGCATCAGCACCCTCCGCGCCGACCAGCGCGAACTCGCCTCGAACCAGGGGGCCTTGGGCAGCGGCCACGCGACGTCCAGGTCGGGCAGCGTGCCGACCAGCTCGTCGGTGCGGGCCGCCACCTCGGCGTACTCGGCCAGTACGCCGGCCAGCGTCTCGCCCGGCTGCATCCGGAAGCCCTCGGCGTACTTCGCCCGGTCGGCCTCGGTCATCGCCGTGAAGTCCGGGAACCCGGCGGGGCCGTTGAGGATGAAGCCCGCCCAGCTCCGCTCCACCTCGGTGACGTGCTTGATCAGCCCGCCCAGACACAGCGCACTGGCGGTGGTACGCAACGCGGCCTGCTCGTCGGTGAGTTCACGGGTGGTGAAACGCAGGAAGTGCCGGTGCTTGCCGAGCACCTCCAGCCACTCGGCACGCTCGCCGGTGAGTGCCTTGCCGGTCTGCTCGTCCTGCGCGCTCTGCTCGTTCACGGTCATGGCTCCGCCTTCCGATGTTGCCCGATGTTGCTGTTGTCGCCCGCCCCTGGCGGCCGGTGAGGAACACGCTAGAAGCCATCGAGGTCAGATGGTGTCCTAGTTCGGCGGGCTGCGAGGATCCGTCCGGGGCCGGTCTCCGCTCGGCTGTCGCGTGCGGGCGGGGCGTGTGAGCATCGGGGCATGTTCACTGGCGCACACGTGATCCTCTACTCCCAGGACGCCGCCGCCGACCGGGCGTTCCTCCGGGATGTCATCGGGTTCGCCCATGTCGACGCGGGAGACGGCTGGCTCCTCTTCAAGCTGCCGCCCGCCGAGGTCGCCGTCCACCCGACCGACGGAGAACCGAGGCACGAGTTCTATCTGATGTGCGACGACCTGGACGGCGTACTGGCACAACTGGCCGCGCGGGGCGCCGAGATCACCCGTCCGGTGGCCGACGCTCCGTGGGGACGGCTCACCGCGGTACGGCTGCCCAGCGGGTCCGAACTCCCGCTGTACCAACCACTGCATCCGGTCGCGTACGACCTCTGACAGCGGGCCTGACCCACGGCAGCGGGGCCGGAGTTGGACCACCACTCGGACGGACGCGCTCCGTTTCTCATTTATCTCACATCCGATATACGGTCGCGCCATGGCAGACGACTACCTCGAACGCATCGGCAAGCTCATCCGTGACGCCCGTCAGCACCGGGGCTGGACACAGTCACAGCTCGCCGAGGCACTCGGTACCAGCCAGAGCGCCGTCAACCGCATCGAACGCGGTAATCAAAACATCAGCCTTGAGATGATCGCCCGAATCGGTGAAGCACTCGACAGCGAGATCGTCTCTCTGGGCTACGCCGGCCCGATGCATCTGAGGGTGGTCGGCGGCCGCCGGCTCTCCGGCTCCATCGACGTCAAGACGAGCAAGAACGCGTGCGTGGCGCTGCTCTGCGCCTCACTGCTCAACAAGGGGCGTACCGTCCTGCGCCGGGTCGCCCGGATTGAGGAGGTCTTCCGCATCCTGGAGGTCCTCGGCTCCATCGGCGTCCGCACCCGGTGGATCAACGACGGCGTGGACCTGGAGATCGTGCCGCCCGCCGAGCTCGACCTGGACGCCATCGACGCGGAGGCCGCGCGCCGTACCCGCTCGATCATCATGTTCCTCGGCCCGCTGCTGCACCGCGTGAACCGCTTCAAGCTGCCGTACGCGGGCGGTTGTGACCTCGGCACCCGCACCGTCGAGCCGCACATGATCGCCCTGCGCCGCTTCGGCCTCGACGTCACCGCGACCGAGGGCATCTACCACGCGGAGGTGCAGCGCAGCTCCCCGGACCGCCCGATCGTGCTGACCGAGCGCGGCGACACCGTGACCGAGAACGCGCTGCTCGCCGCCGCGCGCCATGACGGCGTGACGGTCATCCGCAACGCGTCCTCCAACTACATGGTCCAGGACCTGTGCTTCTTCCTGGAGGCCCTGGGCGTACAGGTCGAGGGCATCGGCACCACGACGCTGACCGTGCACGGCGTGCCGACCATCGACGTGGACGTGGACTACTCGCCGTCCGAGGACCCGGTCGAGGCGATGAGTCTGCTGGCCGCCGCCGTGGTCACCGAGTCCGAACTCACCATCCGCCGCGTGCCGATCGAGTTCATGGAGATCGAGCTGGCGGTCCTGGAGGAGATGGGCCTCAACCAGGACCGCTCCGCCGAGTACCCCGCCGACAACGGCCGCACCCGCCTGGTGGACCTGACCGTGCACCCCTCCAAACTGGAGGCGCCGATCGACAAGATCCACCCGATGCCGTTCCCCGGCCTGAACATCGACAACGTCCCGTTCTTCGCGGCCATCGCGGCCGTCGCACAGGGCAAGACCCTCATTCACGACTGGGTCTACGACAACCGCGCGATCTACCTCACGGACCTCAACCGCCTCGGCGGAAGGCTCCAACTCCTCGACCCGCACCGGGTGTTGGTCGAGGGCCCGACCCGCTGGCGAGCCGCCGAGATGATGTGCCCGCCGGCCCTGCGCCCGGCCGTGGTCGTCCTCCTCGGCATGATGGCGGCCGAGGGCACGTCGGTGCTGCGCAACGTCTACGTGATCAATCGTGGTTACGAGGATCTGGCGGAGCGGCTCAACTCGGTGGGGGCGCAGATCGAGACGTTCCGGGACATCTGAGGGCCCCTTCAGGGAGACAGTCACCGCACCCCTTCCGGTCGCCGTAGCGCGGGGCTCGGGAGGGGTGCGGTGGTATGTGCGGTGGCATGTGCACCCCCGCGCCCCTCCTGAAGGAGGGGGCATCTCGCTATGCCGGGTTGGCGTCGCGACGGACCAGCCCGGCCCGACGCCGCTCGGAGAGCCGAGGCGGTGGTCGCGGGGCGGCTCGACTTCGCGCTGGTCGGGGCGTGCGGGGTGGCTCCGCCGCCCGGCGAGGGGCAGTTGGTGTGGCGGGAGGTGGCCGTGGACCCGGTGTTCGTGATGCTCGCCGAGGACCATCCACCGGCGGCGCGGCCCGAGGTCGAGGCGGCCGCGCTCGCCGCCGAGGCGTGGACGGAGAGGAACGGCTACTCCAGCACCGCCACCCCGTCCAACTCCACCAAACACTCCTCGTCCCACAACCGCACCGCGCCGATCACCGCCATCGCCGGGTAGTCGCGGCCCGCCAACCTCCGCCAGATTCGGCCCAGTTCGGGGGCGTGGGTGCGGTAGGACGCGACGTCCGTGGCGTACACCGTGACGCGGGCCAGGTCGGACGGCTTGCCGCCGGCCGCCCGGAGTGCCGTGAGGAGGTTGCCCAACGCGTGCTCGAACTGTTCGGGCAAGGTGCCGGGTACGGGCTTGCCGGTGGGGTCCAGCGCTGTCTGGCCGGCCAGGAAGACCAGGCGGGAGCCCGTCGCCGTGACGGCGTGCGAGAAGCCGGTGGGTGGGGAGAGTCCGTCGGGGTTGACGCGTTCCAGGCTCACTCGGCGGCCTCCTCTGCGAGCTGCGCGTACAGCTCCTTGGCGATGATGGTGCGCTGGACCTCGGTGGCGCCCTCATAGATGCGCGGCGCGCGGACTTCGCGGTAGAGGTGTTCGAGCAGGTGGCCACGGAGCAGGGCGCGGGCGCCGTGGAGTTGGACCGCCGCGTCGACGACCTGCTGTGCGGTCTCGGTGGCGAGGAGTTTGGCCATGGCCGCCCGGCGGGGCACGTCCGGCTCGCCCCGGTCGTACGCCGCGGCCGCCGCGTACACGAGCAGGCGGGCCGCCTCGGTGCGGGTGGCGAGCTCGGCGACCTGGTGGGCGACGGACTGCAGGTCCTTCAACGGGCCCCCGAACGCCTGGCGTTGGGCCGTGTGCGCGAGGGTCGCGTCCAGGGCGGCCTGTGCCATGCCCACCGCGAAGGCGCCGACGCTGGGCCGGAACAGGTTGAGCGTGCCCATCGCGACCCGGAAACCGCGGTCCACCTCGCCGATCAGGTCCTCTGGACCCACCGGTACGCCGTCGAAGTGCAGGGCGCCGATGGGGTGCGGGGAGAGCATGTCGAGGCGGGTGCCGGTGAGGCCGGGGCGGTCGGCGGGGACGAGGAACGCGGTGACGCCGCGCGCGCCCGCGTCCTGGGTGGTGCGGGCGAAGACGGTGTAGAAGTCGGCCTCGGGGGCGTTGGAGATCCAGCACTTCTCGCCGTTGAGCAGCCAGCGTGCCGGGTGCCCGTCGGGGCCCGGCCCACCGTCCGGTTCCGCGGCGAGCGCGAGCGCCGCCGCGTCGGAGCCCGCGTCCGGCTCGCTCAGCGCGAAGGCCGCGACCGCCTCGCCCGCGCTGACCTGCGGCAACCAGCGTTCGCGCTGGGCGGGCGTGCCGAAGGCGTGCACCGGGTGGGCGCCCAGGCCCTGCAGTGCGAGCGCGGTCTCCGCCTCGGTGCAGCCGTACGCGAGGGACTCCCGCATCAGGCAGAGTTCGAGCGAGCCTGAGGTGAACAGCCTTGCCAAGAGCCCGAGTTGACCGAGCTCTCTGACCAGCGGGCGGTTGATCCGGCCGGGCTCCGAGCTCTCGGCCAGGGGGTGCAGGCGCTCGGCTGCCAGGGTGCGCAGCTCCTCGCACCACTGGAGTTCCTTCGGTTCGAGCGCGAATGCGGACACCGGCATGCCTCCTTAGAGTGGAGTTATCGCGATGCGTTGACTGTCGTCACCATCACGATACGCTCGATGGGCGACGCCACCACGTCCTCGGCACTCCTGAGGGGCGATCCATGGAGCTGACGACCTCGGCCCACGCCGACACCTTCCCGCGCGACCACCTCCCACCGCACGAACAGTGGCCGCACCTCGACCTCGACGAGCTGCGCTACCCGGAGCGGCTCAACTGCGCCACCGAACTGCTCGACCGCACCACGGACCGCCTGGGCGCGGACCGTCCCGCCTTCCGTACCGCCGACGGCACCGTGTGGTCGTACGGCGAACTACGCGGTCATGTCGACCGCATCGCGCGGGTGCTCACCGACGAGCTCGGTGTGGTGCCCGGCAACCGGGTGCTGCTGCGCGGTCCGACCACACCCTGGCTGGCCGCGTGCTGGCTGGCCGTCCTGAAGGCGGGCGCGGTCGCCGTGACCGTCCTGGCTCAGCAGCGGGCCGCCGAGCTGGCCACGGTCTGCGAGATCGCCCGCGTCCGGCACGCGCTGTGCGACGCCCGCCATGTCGACGACCTGGCGGCGGCCGACGTACCCGGCCTGCGGACCGTGCCGTTCGGCGGGGACGGGGACGACGATCTGGTGCGGCGCGCGGCGCGGCAGCCGGACCGGTTCACGGCCGTGGACACGGCCGCCGACGACGTGGCGCTCATCGCGTTCACCAGCGGCACGACCGGCCGGCCCAAGGGCTGTATGCACTTCCACCGGGACGTCCTCGCCATCGCCGACACGTTCTCCGCGCACGTGCTGCGGCCCACGCCCGACGACGTGTTCGCGGGCAGCCCGCCGCTCGGCTTCACCTTCGGGCTCGGCGGGCTCGTGGTCTTCCCGCTACGGGCCGGTGCCTCGGCGCTGCTGCTCGAACAGGCGGGCCCCAAGCAGCTTCTTCCCGCCATCGCCGAGCACCGGGTGTCGGTCCTTTTCACCGCCCCGACCGCGTACCGCGCGATCCTCGACGAGGTCGGCGCGTACGACATCGGCTCGCTGCGCCGCTGTGTCTCGGCGGGCGAGAACCTGCCGGAGACCACCTGGCAGGCCTGGCACGAGCGGACCGGCCTGCGCATCATCAACGGCATCGGTGCCACCGAGCTGCTGCACATCTTCATCTCCGCCGCCGACGACGCGATCAGACCCGGCCGCACCGGACTGCCCGTGCCGGGCTGGCAGGCGCGCGTCGTCGACGGGTCCGGCAAGCCCGTGGCCGACGGCGAGCCCGGTCTGCTCGCGGTGCGCGGCCCGGTCGGCTGCCGCTATCTCGCCGACCCGCGACAGGAGGAGTACGTACGCGACGGCTGGAACCTCACCGGGGACACGTATGTCCGGGAGCCGGACGGCTACTTCCGCTATGTCGCCCGCGCCGACGACATGATCATCTCGGCCGGGTACAACATCGCGGGCCCCGAGGTCGAGGACGCGCTGCTTCGCCACCCCGACGTCCTGGAGGCCGCGGTGGTCGGCCGGGCCGACGAGCTGCGCGGGCAGATCGTGGCCGCGCATGTGGTGCTCCGTGACGGGGTGCCGCGCTCCGAGGCCACGGTCGCGCTGCTGCGGGACTTCGTGAAGGGCGAGCTGGTGCCGTACAAGTGCCCGCGCGAGATCCACTTCCCGGACGCGCTGCCGCGCACCCCCACCGGGAAGCTCCAGCGCTACCGCCTGCGGATGCCCTGACCGGGGCCTCCCGCGCGGGTTCTAAGGTGATCACGTGGCAGAGCAGCACACTCCGCGATCCCTGATCGTCACGTACTACGGCGCGTACGGCCGCCGTGCCCAAGGACCCGTGCCGGTGGCCGAGTTGATCCGGCTGCTCGGCGCGGTCGGGGTCGACGCGCCATCCGTGCGGTCCTCGGTGTCCCGGCTGAAGCGGCGCGGGCTGCTCGTGCCGGGGCGTACGGCGGAGGGCGCGGCCGGGTACGCGCTGTCCGCGGACGCCCGCCAGCTCCTCGACGACGGCGACCGGCGGATCTACCCGGAGCGGCGGCCGGACGGCGGCGCGGGCTGGGTGCTCGCGGTGTTCTCGGTGCCCGAGTCTGAGCGGCAGAAGCGGCATGTGCTGCGCTCCCGGCTGACCGGCCTCGGTTTCGGCACGGCCGCGCCGGGCGTGTGGATCGCCCCGGCCTGTCTGTACGAGGAGACCCGGCACACCCTGGAGCGGCTCCAACTCTCCTCTTACGTCGACCTGTTCCGCGGCGAGCACCTCGGTTTCGCGGCGACGGCGGACGCGGTGGGGCGCTGGTGGGACCTGGGGGCCATCGCGCGGCTGCACGAGCGGTTCCTCGACGCACACGAGCCGGTGCTGCGCGCCTGGGAGTCCCGTACGGACACCCCGCCCGAGGAGGCGTACCGGGACTATCTGCTCGCCCTGGACACCTGGCGCCACCTCCCGTACGCCGACCCGGGCCTGCCGGTGCGGCTGCTGCCGCGGGACTGGCCGGGGGAACGGTCGGCCCAGGTCTTCGCGGCCCTGGACGCGCGGTTGCGGGG
>NZ_JAAAHS010000122.1 GCF_009908195.1 Streptomyces boluensis
ACCCGCGCCTGCCCGACCCCCGCACGCCAATGCGCCGCCTCGACCCGCCAGCGCGCGGCCTCCTGCCGGGCCCGCCGGCGGGCCCCGACGGCCTGCGCCCACGGCACACAGTGCACCGGCAGCAGACTGAGCCCCCAGCCGCCCGCCACGACCGCGCCCTCCACGACGCCCGAACCGGCGGGGGCCAACACCAGCCGCAGCGCGGCCCACCACCACACCGTCCCGAACACCAGCGCCACCACGGCGAGCACACCGCGCGGCGCTCTCGTTCGCGCTTCCCGCCCGAGCCACGTCATGGAGCCTCCTCCGGCCGACGCTAAACCCGCGCGTTCACCCCACGGGAGGGCGCACAGGAGGCGCCAGAAGCATCCAGCAGCACAGCGACACGAGCCAGAACCCCACCGCGCCACCCGCCGCGCCACACGCAACCGCCCACGGCGGCCACTCTCAGCCGTTCTCCGCCTGGAACATCCAGTGATGCTTCTCCAGGTCAGCCGTGATCCCGATGAAGATGTCCTGGCTCACCGGGTCCGCCTCGCCCGTGCCGTCGACGCGCTCCCGCATCCGCGTGATCACCGCGCCGAGCGCGTCCACCAGCGTCTGCACCGCGTCCACGTCCTTGACCCAGCCGTCCGGCGCGGCGGCGATCCCGCTGCTCCGCGCCACCGTCGCCGACCTGCCGTCGGGCGAGACGCCGAGCGTCGACGCCCGTTCCGCCACGGTGTCGGAGTGCAGCCGCGCGGTGTCCACGACCTCGTCGAGCTGGAGGTGTACCGAGCGGAACCGGGGCCCGACGACATTCCAGTGCACCTGCTTCGCGACCAGCGACAGATCCACGAGGTCGACCAGGGCTCCCTGCAGAGCATCGCCGACCGTCTTCAGGTCGGCGTCGGACAACGGGCTCGTCACGACGTACATACGTGTCCTCCAAGACGCATCAATGGCAGGTGATCTCCCCTCCATCAACCATCGCATAGGCCCATAAAACGGTCACATCAAAGCGCACGACCGGGAGCACAGAGAAGGCCCCCGACCAGGAATTCCTCCCGGTCAGGGGCCTTCACCAAGCCTGTCAGGCCACAGCTCAAGCCGCGACGACGTCGACCGCTTCCGCAGGGGCCTTGATGGTCACGCGCTCGGGTGGCACACCCGCGACAGACACCGAATTGAGCATGGGACGCACTCCCGCAGACACCGCGGGTACCGGCGCGCGCACCGGCGCGGACTCGCCCGCAGCAGCCGACTCGGCCAGCTCGGCAAGCGAGAGTTCATCGCTCACTTCCCGCATGAGCTCGGACATCCGTACGTCAAGCGCGTCGCAGATCGCGGAGAGCAGCTCGGAGGATGCCTCCTTCTGCCCCCGCTCCACCTCGGAGAGATAGCCGAGCGAGACTCGGGCGGACGAGGAGACTTCGCGCAGAGTACGGCCCTGACGCTGGCGCTGCCGACGCAGCACGTCACCCAGCAGGCGACGGAGCAGAATCATCGGTGGCTCCCTCCTCGGACCGCGTAGCCGCATCCTTCACGCCCCACCGTACCGCCTCGCGCGGCGGCCGTGCGGGGAGCGATGTCGTGTTCACTCAGGGCTGCAAACATCAAAACCCCCCGTTCTGTTCCGTATCCTGTGCCCGCACATTCGCACCGAGTTCGCCCGCGAGCAGGTCGAGCACGCTTCGTACGCTCTCCCTACGGATTTCCGCCCGCTCGCCGTTCAACCGCAGCGCGACGACTTTGCCAGGTGTCCGGCTGTGCCCATGGCCGGGACCGGCCACCGCGACGTACACCGTCCCGACCGGCTTTCCGTCCTGCGGTTCGGGGCCCGCGACCCCGGTGGTGGCGATGCCCCAGTCCGCGTCGAACGCCCGGCGCACCCCTTCGGCCATGGCACGCGCGACATCGGGATCGACCGCTCCGCGCTCGGCCAGGAGGGTGCCGTCGACGCCGAGTACGCGTTCCTTCAGGTCGGTGGCGTACGCGGTGACGGAGCCGCGGAAGACGGCGGAGGCGCCGGGTACCGAGGTGAGCTCCGCGGCGACGAGTCCGCCGGTCAGAGACTCGGCGACGGCGAGGGTACGGCCCTCACCGGCGAGCAGCCCGAGCACTTCGGCCGCCCGCGTGCCGGTCACGCCGCCTGCTCCTCGGCAGCCCGGCCCTGGCGGCGCAGCACGATCGCCTGGCGGATGTAGTCGAGCCCGGTGGCCACGGTCAGCACGACCGCGAGGGCCATCACCCAGAACCGCAGCGTGGCCAGCGGCCCGGTCAGCGGGAGGACGTACATCCCCACGGCGATGCCCTGCGAGAGCGTCTTCAGCTTGCCGCCGCGACTGGCCGGAATCACGCCGTACCGGATCACCCAGAAGCGCAGCAGCGTGATGCCGAGTTCACGGCCGAGGATCACGCCCGTCACCCACCACGGCAGATCGCCGAGCGCGGAGAGACAGATCAGGGCGGCGCCCATGATCGCCTTGTCCGCGATCGGGTCGGCGATCTTCCCGAAGTCGGTGACGAGGTTGTACGTACGAGCCAGATGACCGTCGAAGACATCGGTGATCATGGCGACGGCGAAGGCGGCCCAGGCGAGCGCGCGCCAGGCCGGGTCGTATCCGCCCTCCGCGAGCATCAGCGCGACGAAGCCCGGCACGAGCACGAGCCGCATCATCGTCAGGATGTTCGCGATGTTCCACAGGCTGGCCTGGTTGACGGCCGCAGCGCCCAGCTTGCCGCCGGGTGCCGGCTGCCGGCCGGTGCCACCCGCAGCCGATGCCGGGACTCCGGTCATCTGCCCGCCTCCTCAGAACACTGCTCGACCACCAGGTCGACACCGAGAGTGCCGACGACCTTCGCCTCGACCATACGACCGACAGTCAAGCCCGCGGCGTCGGTGAACACCACCTGGCCGTCGGTCTCGGGCGCCTGGTGCGCGGCCCGGCCGAAGGCGCCGTCCTCGCCGTCCAGGGACTCCACGAGCACGTGCACGGTCTGGCCGACGCGCTCCTCGGCGCGCTGGGCGGTGAGCTCCTCGGCGAGCTGCGAGATCCGCGCGAGCCGCTCGGCGACGACGTCCTCGTCCAGCTTGTTCTCGTACGTCGCGGCCTCGGTGCCGTCCTCGTCCGAGTACCCGAAGACGCCGATCGCGTCGAGCCGGGCGCCGGTCAGGAAGCGTTCGAGCTCGGCGACGTCGTCCTCGGTCTCGCCGGGGAAGCCCACGATGAAGTTGGACCGCGCACCGGCCTCGGGGGCCTTGGAGCGGATCTGGTCGAGCAGTTCGAGGAACCGGTCGGTGTCCCCGAAGCGCCGCATCGCGCGCAGCACACCGGGCGCGGAGTGCTGGAACGACAGGTCGAAGTAGGGCACGACCTTCGGCGTGGAGGTCAGCACGTCGATGAGACCGGGACGCATCTCGGCGGGCTGGAGGTAGCTGACCCGCACCCGCTCGATCCCGTCGACCTCCGCGAGCTCGGGCAGCAGCGACTCCAGGAGCCGGATGTCACCGAGGTCCTTGCCGTACGAGGTGTTGTTCTCGGAGACGAGCATGACCTCCTTGACGCCCTGCTCGGCGAGCCAGCGGGTCTCGTTGAGGACATCGCTGGGGCGGCGCGAGATGAAGGAGCCACGGAAGGACGGGATGGCGCAGAACGAGCAGCGCCGGTCACAGCCGGAGGCCAGCTTCACCGAGGCGACCGGCGAGCTGCCCATGCGACGGCGCAGCGGGGCGCGCGGCCCGGAGGCCGGAGCGACGCCTTCCGGCAGGTCGCTCGGCTCGTTCTCCGGGGCCTGCGCATGGCCGGGCAGGGCCACGGCGTCGGCGCCGGACTGGCGCTCGGCCGGGCTCAGCGGCAGCAGCTTGCGGCGGTCGCGCGGGGCGTGCGCCTCGACGTTCCCACCGCTGAGGATGGTGTTCAGGCGACCGGAGATGTCGTTGTAGTCGTCGAAGCCGAGCACACCGTCGGCCTCGGGAAGGGCGTCGGCAAGCTCCTTGCCGTACCGCTCGGCCATGCAGCCCACGGCCACCACCGCCTGAGTACGGCCATGGTCCTTGAGGTCGTTGGCTTCGAGGAGGGCGTCGACGGAATCCTTCTTGGCGGCGTCGACGAATCCGCAGGTGTTGACCACGGCGACATCGGCGTCCGAGGCGTCCTCGACGAGTTGCCAGCCGTCCGCCTCCAAGCGGCCTGCCAGCTCCTCCGAGTCCACCTCGTTACGGGCGCAGCCAAGAGTGACGAGAGCGACGGTACGGCGTTGGGACATGCGGTCTAGCGTACTTCGTCCGCGCCGACGGCCCTGCCGCGAGGGTTCCCGCGGGTACGCGAGAGGCCCGGCCCCCCGAAGGGAACCGGGCCCGTCACGGCCGTCGGACTCAGCCGACCTGGGGTGCTCCGCCGTTGTCACCACGGGTGTACGACAGGCGCTCGACCTGGCCGGGCTTGAACTCGTCCTTGATCTCCTTGCCGTTGACGAAGAGCTTGATCGCTCCGGCGTCGCCGAGTACGAGATCGATCTTCTGCTTGTCCGTGAACGACTTCGACTGGCCCTGCTCGAGGAGGCCGTCGAACATGATCGCGCCGTTGTGGTCCTTCGCCGAGATCCAGCTGCGGCCCTCGGGCGCGCTCACCATGACGGTGACCTTGTCCTTCGGGGCGCCCGCGATGGCACTGTCCGTCGGGTCGGGCTTCGTCGGGTCGGTGGGCTTGTTGGGCGCGGG
This sequence comes from Streptomyces boluensis, assembly GCF_009908195.1. Taxonomy (GTDB): domain Bacteria; phylum Actinomycetota; class Actinomycetes; order Streptomycetales; family Streptomycetaceae; genus Streptomyces; species Streptomyces boluensis. Next base: position 4,703 of record NZ_JAAAHS010000122.1, read on the forward strand.
CTTCGACTCGGCCTTGCCGCTGGACGGTGTGCCCTCGGCGACCGGGTTCTTCGAACCCTGGCCGTCCTCGCCGCTGAACAGCGTGAAGCCGACGAAGCCGATCACGGCGACGATCGCCGCGACCATGGCCGCGGTCCAGTTGGGGCGGCGCGGCTCGGGCCGGATGCGTTCGGCCTCGAAGAGTGGCGCTGCCGGGGTGGGCGCGGGACGGCCGCCGTGTTCGGCGTCGTACTGCGCGAGGAGGGGGTCGGGGTCGATGCCCACGGCGCGCGCGACGGTGCGGATGTGCCCACGCGCGTACACATCGCCACCGCAGCGGGAGAAGTCGTCCTGCTCGATGGCCTGCACGATCGGGACGCGCACACGGGTCGCCGTGCTGACTTCTTCGACGGTTCGGCCGGAGTCGACTCTCGCCTGCTGGAGGGCACGGCCGACCGAAGGCAGGTCGTCTTCGGGGATCGAAGGACGGTCGTCTTCAGGGGAGTTGCCGATGGACACGAGGGCGCCTTTCGAGCGTGCAGCCACCTGCTGGACGTTCAGTCTAGGGGGGGTACGAAAGGGTGGGGCAAGCGGGCGGATGACTTTCTACGCCATCGGAATGGCCGGACCGCCGATGGTGAGACCTCCGCCCGTCTCCCTTTCCAACTTGACGTACGCGAAAGGGAAACGGTTGCCTGCCGAATCCTTTCGGTGGAGTTCGACTGACGTGGTTCCTACGCTTGAGCCTCCCCGCGGATCACCGCGAGCACTCCATCGAGTTCGTCCGGCTTCACCATCACGTCGCGCGCCTTCGATCCCTCGCTGGGTCCGACGATGTTCCGCGACTCCATCAGGTCCATCAGCCGCCCCGCCTTCGCGAAGCCGACGCGCAGCTTGCGCTGGAGCATCGAGGTCGACCCGAACTGGGTGGAGACCACCAGCTCCGCGGCCTGGCAGAGCAGGTCGAGGTCGTCGCCGATGTCCTCGTCGATCTCCTTCTTCTGCCGGGTGCCCACGGTGACGTCGTCCCGGAAGACCGGCGCCATCTGGTCCTTGCAGTGCTGCACGACCGCCTGGATCTCGTCCTCGGTGACGAAGGCGCCCTGCATACGGGTCGGCTTGTTCGCCCCCATCGGTAGGAACAGTCCGTCGCCCTTGCCGATGAGCTTCTCGGCGCCGGGCTGGTCGAGGATGACGCGGCTGTCGGCGAGCGAGGACGTGGCGAAGGCGAGCCTGGACGGCACGTTGGCCTTGATGAGCCCGGTGACGACGTCGACGGAGGGGCGCTGCGTGGCGAGCACCAGATGGATACCGGCGGCCCGCGCGAGCTGCGTGATCCGCACGATGGCGTCCTCGACGTCCCGCGGCGCGACCATCATCAGGTCGGCCAGCTCGTCGACGATCACCAGCAGGTACGGGTACGGCTTCAGCTCCCGCTCGCTGCCCTCGGGCGTCTTCAGCTTGCCCTCGCGGACGGCCTGGTTGAAGTCGTCGATGTGCCGGTACCCGAACGCCGCGAGGTCGTCGTAGCGCAGATCCATCTCGCGTACGACCCACTGCAGCGCCTCGGCGGCCCGCTTCGGGTTGGTGATGATCGGCGTGATGAGGTGCGGGATGCCTTCGTACGCGGTCAGTTCCACGCGCTTGGGGTCGACGAGGACCATGCGGACGTCCTCGGGGGTCGCCCGGCACATGACCGACGTGATCAGGCAGTTGATGCAGGACGACTTGCCGGAGCCGGTGGCGCCGGCGACCAGGATGTGCGGCATCTTCGCGATGTTCGCCATCACGTAGCCGCCCTCGACGTCCTTGCCGAGCGCGACCAGCATCGGGTGGTCGTCCTCCGCGGCGTCCGCGAGCCGGAGCACGTCGCCGACGTTGACCATCTCGCGGTCGGTGTTCGGGATCTCGATGCCGACCGCGGACTTGCCGGGGATCGGCGAGATGATCCGCACGTCCGGGGAGGCGACCGCGTACGCGATGTTCTTCGCGAGTGCCGTGATCTTCTCGACCTTCACGGCGGGACCGAGCTCGATCTCGTACCGCGTGACCGTCGGGCCCCGGGTGAAGCCGGTGACCGCGGCGTCGACCTTGAACTCGGTGAAGACGTTGGTCAGCGACTCCACCACCGCGTCGTTGGCCGCGCTGCGGGACTTGCCGGGCCCACCGCGGGTGAGCAGGTCGAGCGAGGGCAGCGCGTACGTGATGTCACCGGACAGCTGGAGTTGCTCGGCGCGTGGCGGCAGGTCGCGGGGCGCGTCCGGAGCGGACTTGGTGAGGTCGGGGACCGAGCGCTCACCGGTGTCGTGCGGCTCCGGCGCCGGGGCGGGCTTCTTCCCGGTGCCGCGCGCCGATGGCAGCGGGGTCGGCGTGGCCTCATCGGAGCGCTCCGTGGAGACGCCCTGCGTGAGGTCGGCGACCAGCGGCGAGGGCGGCATGCCGTGCAGCACGGCGCCGTCGAGGGCGGCAGCGGCGGCGGCCGCCACGTCCACGGCGTCCATCGGCCGGTCGAAGGCGGACTGCGTGCTGGGCCGGCGCGGCTTGGCCCGCCGCTTGGTGAGCGCGGCCTCCTCGGCCATGTCGGTGTCGTACACCTCGTCCGCGGGAGCTCCGCCGCGCCGCCTCGACTTGGCGGGCAGCGCCTCGCGCCACTGCTCGTCGTAGCGCTCGTCGTCCTCGGTGAACGCGTCCCGCTCCGGCTCGGGCTGTACGACGCCGAGCTTCTCGCCGAGCAGCCGAACCCGTTGCGGGATGGCGTTCACGGGCGTCGCGGTGACCACGAGCAGGCCGAAGACGGTGAGCAGGACGAGCAGCGGTACGGCGAGCACCGTGCCCATCGTGAAGACCAGCGGCCGTGACACGGCCCAGCCGATCAGTCCGCCCGCGTCCCTTATGGCCTCGATGCCCTCGCCGCGCCCCGGGGAGCCGCACGCCATGTGGACCTGGCCGAGCACGCCGATGACGAGCGCGGAGAGGCCGATCACGATGCGCCCGTTGGCCTCGGGCTTCTCGGGGTGCCGGATGAGCCGGACGGCGACGGCGCCGAGCAGCAGCGGCACGAGCAGGTCGAGCCGGCCGAAGGCGCCGGTCACCAGCATCTCGACGAGGTCGCCGACGGGGCCGCGCAGGTTCGACCAGGTGCCCGCGGCGCAGATCAGGGCGATGCCGAGGAGCAGCAGCGCGAGCCCGTCCTTGCGGTGCGCGGGGTCGAGTCCCTTCGCTCCGCGCCCTATGCCGCGGAACATCGCTCCGACGCCGTGGGCGAGGCCGAGCCAGCAGGCGCGCGCCAGCTTGTAGACGCCGCCGGTGGGGTTCGGCGCGGGCTTGGGTACGGGCTTCTTGGCCGCCGCCTTCTTGGCGGGGGCCCTCTTCGCGGGCGCCTTCTTCGCCACGGCCTTCTTAGCCGGAGCCTTCTTGGGGGCGGCCGCCTTCTTCGCGGGCGCCTTCTTGGCTGCGGACGGACGTGAGGCCATGAGGGTGAGGTTACCGTCGTGGGCCACAGCGGACACGTGTGCCCACCGCTTCACCCGTTCGTGTCGCCCTTGCGGCGCACCGGATCTGACGCGCTCTCAGCGGCCTGGGCGGCCGGGCGAGTTCCGCCCTGCGTCGTAGCGGCGGACCCGTCACTTCCGGTGCGGCGAAGGTCAGTTCTGCGAGGGCACCGACGGGGCGCCGCTGTCCGCACCCGGCTCCAGGGCGTCAAGGGCCCTGCGCAGCCCGGTGAGTTTGCGCTCCAGGTGGGCCGCGGTGGCCACCGCGGCGGCGTCCGCGGAGTCGTCGTCGAGCTGCTTGGAGAGCGCCTCCGCCTGCTCCTCGACGGCCGCGAGCCGGGCGGAGAGCTCCGCGAGCAGCCCGGTGGGCTCCTTGGCGTCGCCGACGGCGGACTTGCCGCCGCCCTCCAACTGCAGCCGCAGCAGAGCGGCCTGCTCCCGGAGTTGGCAGTTCTTCATGTACAGCTCGACGAACACCGAGACCTTGGCGCGCAGCACCCACGGGTCGAAGGGCTTCGAGATGTAGTCCACCGCGCCCGCCGCGTACCCACGGAAGGTGTGGTGGGGGCCGTGGTTGATGGCCGTGAGAAAGATGATCGGGATGTCCCGGGTCCGCTCCCGGCGCTTGATGTGCGCGGCGGTCTCGAAACCGTCCATGCCCGGCATCTGGACGTCCAGCAGAATGACCGCGAAGTCGTCCGTGAGCAGTGCCTTGAGCGCTTCCTCCCCGGACGATGCCCGCACCAGCGTCTGATCGAGCGCGGAGAGGATGGCCTCCAGCGCAAGCAGATTCTCCGGCCGGTCATCGACCAGGAGGATCTTGGCCTTCTGCACCATGGCCCGCCCTCCTCGCCTCGGCTGTGCACCGGTCGCCGCCCCAGGGGACGACTCCGTCTCGCCGTCCGTCCTTGTGCCGGTCATGGTAGCCGCACCCCACTCGTCGCCACACCCTGTCACCGCGATGTCACCGCGCACGTACCAGAAACGGTACGGGAGCCGGGAAGGTTCCCGGAATCCCGCACCCCCGCACGGCTCCTGACACGTTCAGTCAGCAACTCTGCCTGATCTGTACGTAAATTCACTGTGAGGTTTTACTCTCCGCTCATCCATCGCTCCATGACCGACAGCAGATGATCCGGGTCGACCGGCTTCGTCACGTAGTCGGACGCACCGCACTCGATGGCCTTCTCCCGGTCGCCCTTCATCGCCTTCGCGGTGAGCGCGATGATCGGCAGCCCGGCGAACTGCGGCATCCTGCGGATCGCCGTCGTCGTCGCGTACCCGTCCATCTCCGGCATCATGATGTCCATAAGCACCAGCGTCGTGTCGTCGTGCTGCTCAAGGACCTCGATGCCCTCCCGGCCGTTCTCCGCGTACAGCACCGACAGGCCGTGCTGCTCGAGGACGCTGGTGAGCGCGAACACGTTGCGGATGTCGTCGTCGACGATCAGCACCTTCTCGCCACCGAAGTGGAACGTCCGGCGCTCGCTCCCCGCCCGCTCACCGGCCGGCGCCCACTGCTCCGGCGCGATCTGCGACGCGCTCGACGGGGCCGGGGCCGGCTGGCCCGGCAGCGCGGGGCGCTGCTCCGGCGCCTGCACGCTGCGCCGCCGCCTACGGAACAACGTCCCGGAGTTCGCGGGCTGTTGGGGCTCTGCGGCGGGCGCGGGACGGCTCGCCTCGACCTCCTCGACCGCGTCCTCCGCGGCCGGCGGCAGCGCCATCGACTCCATCCCGGCCGCGATCACCGGAGGCAGCTGCGAGTAGCCCTGCGGCGGCAGTTCGCTGGGGTGCAGCGGCAGGTACAGCGTGAACGTCGAGCCACGGCCCGGCTCACTGGCCGCGTGGATCTCACCGCCGAGCAGCCGCGCGATCTCCCGGCTGATCGAGAGCCCCAGACCCGTACCGCCGTACTTGCGGCTGGTCGTGCCGTCCGCCTGCTTGAACGCCTCGAAGATCACGCGCATCTTGCTGCCCGCGATCCCGATGCCCGTGTCCGTGACCGAGAACGCGATCAGCTCGGCGTCCGCCTCCCGCAGCGAACCCGCCTCCAGGAGCTGCTCCCGGATACCGTCCGGCACATCGGAGCCCGCGGTCCTGATCACCAGCTCCACCGCGCCGCTCTCGGTGAACTTCACCGCGTTGGCAAGGAGGTTGCGCAGCACCTGAAGCAGCCGCTGCTCGTCCGTGTTGAGCGTCGCGGGCAGCTCCGGCGACACCCGTACGGAGAAGTCGAGACCCTTCTCCGCGGTCAGCGGACGGAACGTCGCCTCCACATAGTCCACGAGCTGTACGAGCGCGATGCGGGTCGGCGAGACGTCCATCTTGCCCGCCTCGACCTTCGACAGGTCCAGGATGTCGTTGATCAGCTGCAGCAGGTCCGAGCCCGCCCCGTGAATGGTCTCCGCGAACTCGACCTGCTTCGGCGAGAGGTTGCCCTCCGCGTTGTCCGCGAGCAGCTTGGCGAGGATCAGCAGCGAGTTCAGCGGCGTACGCAGCTCGTGCGACATGTTCGCCAGGAACTCCGACTTGTACCGCATCGAGATCGCCAGTTGCTCGGCACGCTCCTCCAGGACCTGCCGGGCCTCCTCGATCTCGGTGTTCTTCACCTCGATGTCGCGGTTCTGCTGAGCGAGCAGCTCGGCCTTCTCCTCCAGCTCCGCGTTGGAGGCCTGCAGCGCCTTCTGCCGGTTCTCCAACTCAGCCGAACGTTCCCGCAGTTGCTCGGTCAGCTCCTGCGACTGCTTGAGCAGCACCTCCGTCTTCGTATTGACGGAGATGGTGTTCACGGACGTCGCGATCATCTCGGCGATCTGGCTCAGGAAGTCCCGCTGGATCTGCGTGAACGGCTGGAACGACGCCAGCTCGATCACACCGAGCACCTTGGCCTCGAACAGCACCGGAAGCACGATCACCTGCGCCGGCGGCGCGTCCCCCAGACCCGAAGCGATCTTCAGGTAGCCGGACGGGGCGTTCTCCACCAGGATCGTGCGCCGCTCCGTGGCCGCCGTCCCGATCAGCGTCTCGCCGGGCTTGAACGACGTCGGCATCGAGCCCATCGAGTAGCCGTAACTGCCCAGCATCCGCAGCTCGTACGCCTCGTCGTCCTCGTCCACCCCGAGGTCGGGACCGTCGTCCGTGGGCTGCGCCACGAAGAACGCGCCGTGCTGCGCGGACACCACCGGCGTCAGCTCGCTCATGATCAGGCCGGCCACGTCCTCCAGGTCGCGGCGGCCCTGCATCAGACCGGAGATACGGGCCAGGTTGCCCTTGAGCCAGTCCTGCTCCTTGTTCGCGATCGTGGTGTCACGCAGGTTGGCGATCATCGTGTTGATGTTGTCCTGCAGCACCTGGATCTCGCCCGAGGCGTCCACGTCGATCTTCAGGTTCAGGTCGCCACGGGTCACCGCGGTCGCGACCGCCGCGATGGCGCGCACCTGCCGGGTGAGGTTCCCGGCCATCTCGTTCACGGACTCGGTCAGGTCGCGCCACGTGCCGTCCACGTCCCGCACCCGCGCCTGGCCGCCCAACTGGCCCTCGGTGCCCACCTCTCGGGCCACCCGGGTCACCTGCTCGGCGAACGACGACAGCTGGTCGACCATCGTGTTGATGGTCGTCTTCAGCTCCAGGATCTCGCCGCGCGCGTCGATGTCGATCTTCTTCGTCAGGTCACCCTTGGCGATGGCCGTCGTGACCATCGCGATGTTGCGCACCTGACCGGTCAGGTTGGACGCCATCGAGTTCACCGACTCGGTGAGGTCCTTCCACGTACCGGCCACGCCCGGCACCCGCGCCTGACCGCCCAGGATGCCGTCCGTGCCCACCTCGCGGGCCACTCGCGTGACCTCGTCGGCGAACGAACTCAGCGTCGTCACCATGGTGTTGACCGTGTCCGCGAGCTGCGCGACCTCGCCGCGCGCCTCCACCGTGACCTTCTTCGTCAGGTCACCGTTGGCCACCGCCGTCGCGACCTGGGAGATGTTCCGCACCTGACTGGTCAGGTTGTTGGCCATCAGGTTCACGTTGTCGCTCAGGTCCTTCCAGATGCCGATGACTCCCGGCACCCGCGCCTGACCGCCCAACTGGCCTTCCGTACCCACCTCTCGGGCGACCCGCGTCACCTGCTCCGCGAAACTGGAGAGCTGGTCCACCATGGTGTTCACCGTGGTGACGAGTTCGAGGATCTCGCCCTTCGCGTCGACGGTGATCTTCTTCGACAGGTCGCCGTTGGCCACCGCCGTCGTGACCTCGGCGATGTTGCGCACCTGACTCGTCAGGTTGTTCGCCATGCCGTTCACGGACTGCGTGAGGTCCTTCCACGTACCCGCCACGCCCTGCACCTCGGCCTGACCGCCCAGGATGCCGTCCGTACCCACCTCGCGGGCCACCCGCGTCACCTGCTCGGCGAACGCGGAGAGCTGGTCCACCATCGTGTTGAGGGTGTTCTTCAGCTCCAGGATCTCGCCGCGCGCGTCCACGTCGATCTTCTGCGACAGGTCACCGCGGGCCACCGCCGTCGCGACCTGCGCGATGTTCCGCACCTGGCCCGTGAGGTTCCCCGCCATGCCGTTCACGGAGTCCGTCAGGTCCCGCCATACACCGGCCACACCCGGCACCTGCGCCTGACCGCCGAGCCGACCCTCGGTGCCCACCTCGCGGGCCACCCGGGTCACCTGGTCCGCGAACGCGGAGAGCTGGTCCACCATCGTGTTGATGGTGTTCTTCAGCTCCAGGATCTCGCCGCGCGCGTCCACGTCGATCTTCTGCGACAGGTCACCCCGCGCCACCGCCGTCGTCACCTGTGCGATCTGCCGCACCTGTGAAGTCAGGTTCCCCGCCATGAAGTTGACGGAGTCGGTCAGTTCCTTCCACGTACCACTGACACCGTCCACCCGGGCCTGACCACCGAGCCGGCCCTCCGTACCCACGTCACGGGCCATCCGGGTCACCTGGTCGGCGAAGCTCGACAGCTGGTCCACCATCGTGTTCACGGTGTTCTTCAGCTGGAGCATCTCGCCGGACACGTCCACGGTGACCTTCTGCGACAGGTCACCGTTGGCCACCGCCGTCGTCACCTGCGCGATGTTGCGCACCTGACCCGTCAGGTTCCGGAAGGCCGTGTTGACCGAGTCGGTGAGGTCCTTCCACGTGCCGGCCGCGCCCACCACCTGCGCCTGACCGCCCAGCTCACCCTCGACACCGATCTCCCGTGCCACACGCGTGACTTCGGAACCGAACGCCGACAGCTGGTCCACCATCGTGTTGACGGTGTTCTTCAACTCCAGCATCTCGCCCGCGACATCGACGGTGACCTTCTGCGACAGGTCACCGTTGGCCACCGCCGTCGTCACCTGCGCGATGTCCCGCACCTGCGTCGTCAGGTTCCGGAAGACCGTGTTCACCGAGTCGGTGAGGTCCTTCCACGTGCCCGCCGCACCCGGCACATTGGCCTGCCCGCCGAGCTGACCGTCGGCGCCGACCTCGTTCGCCACACGGGTCACCTCGTCGGCGAACGTACGCAGCGTCTCCGTCATCTGGTTGATGGTCTCGGCGAGTTGGGCCACCTCGCCCCGCGCGTTCACCGTGACCTTCTGCGACAGGTCGCCGCTCGCCACCGCCGTCGTCACCTGGGCGATGCCCCGCACCTGCGCGGTGAGGTTGCCCGCCATCAGGTTCACCGAGTCGGTGAGGTCCTTCCACACACCGGCCACACCCGGCACCTTCGCCTGGCCGCCGAGCTCACCCTCGGTACCCACCTCGCGCGCGACCCGGGTCACCTCGGAGGAGAACGACGACAGCTGGTCCACCATCGTGTTCACGGTGTTCTTCAGCTCGAGCATCTCGCCCGCGACATGAACGGTCACCTTGCGTGACAGATCACCCTTCGCCACCGCCGTCGTCACGAGAGCAATGTCACGCACCTGCGCGGTGAGCCGGTACGCCATGGTGTTGACCGAATCCGTGAGGTCCTTCCACGAACCGGACATACCGCGCACCCGGGCCTGACCGCCCAACTTGCCCTCGGTACCGACCTCGCTGGCCACCCGCGTCACCTCGTCGGTGAACCGCGACAACTGATCGACCAGGTTGTTGACCGTCCGGCCGACCTTCAGGAACTCGCCGCGCAACGGATGCTGCGCCACCCCGTCGGGCCCCGGCGCCTTGAGCTCCATCCGCTGCTCCAGGTCACCCTCCGCGACCGCCGAGAGCACCCGCCCGACCTCGGACACCGGTCGTACGAGATCGTCCACCAGCGCGTTGGACGCGTCGATCGCCGCCACCCACGAGCCCTCGCCCGCACCGTGCTCCAGGCGCTCCGTGAGCTTTCCCTCACGCCCCACCACGCGCCGCACCCGCGCCAGCTCACTGGTCAGATGCAGATTCCGGTCCGCGACCTCGTTGAACACAGCGGCGATCTCGGCCATCACACCGTCGTTGGCGACGGTCAGACGCTTCCGGAAATTGCCGTCCCGCATCGCGACGAGCGCCGTGAGCAGCCGGTTCAGAGCCGCGGTGTCGACCGCGGTGGTCCCACTTCGCTGTTTGCCTCGGGACGGGCCGCCTTTTGCGCGCGTGCCAGTGCCACGCGCCGCTGCGCCAGACTCCACTGTGTCCCTCCCGCAGGGATCGACCACTTGCTGGGGTGCTCAGGCCTTCACTCCGAGCCTGCCCAGTGTTTCACCATGCCGGAACCAGGCCATAACAGTTCGGCAGCTTTGCACAGCGTCCCCGCACCCTCCGGGCGGAAACACTGTCGACCGGCATCCGCATAGACGGTGAAGGTAAGTAACCTGGCATCCGGCTGTCCAACCACCCCGGCCCGCCCGGCCTGGGCGGCGGAAGGCAGAACGGCGGGCAGACGCACATCGGAGGGGCGGCCGCAGCATGGGCATGGGAGATCTCGGCGTCGACACTCGAACTAGGAGCTCTGTGATCACCGCGCGGGCGGCCGCCACTTTCGACCCGGTAGGGCGCTCCGTCGCCTCGGCCCGGACCTTCGTCCGCGACACCCTCCAGGGCTGGGGGCACGCAGACATCGTCGACGACGCCGTCGTCCTCACCAGCGAGCTCGTCACCAACGCCGTGGTGCACGCCGGCACCACCGCCGACGTCCTCTGCCTGCGCTCCGAGGACTCCGTACGCATCGAGGTCTCCGACCGCTATCCGGAGCGCGAGATCCCGCTCCAGCAGTCCGTGCACACCATGGGCAGCCCCGACCGCGAAGGCGGTCGCGGCCTCCAACTCTGCGCCGCACTCGCCGCCCGCTGGGGCGTGGAGTACACCCCCACGCACAAACAGGTCTGGTTCCGACTCGACCTGCCGGAGCGCATGGTCGGCACCCGCACCGCGGGCCCCGAGATCGCCGTCGACCTCCTGCCGCTCGCCGACAGCCAGGTCCGCGTCGCCGTCATCCAGATCAACGGCACCGGCACCATCTCCGCCTGGAACGAGGACGCCGAGACCCTCTTCGGATACCCGGCGGAGAAGGTCAACGGCAAACCCCTCAACGACCTCGCCGCCTGGCCGCACACCCCCGGCACCGGCACCGGCATCGCCGAGGCCCTCCAACTCTCGCGCTGGGAAGGCAGTTACGGCATCCGCGGCGCCGACGGCCGCGTCATCCCGGTGTACGCCTCCCACCTCCGCGTCCGCGACACCGACGGCGCCCCCTCCACGGTCTGCCTGCTCGTACGCGACCACGAACGCGCCGTCCTGCAGACCCCGTTGCGCGGTCCCGCCCCCGACGCCGCCTCCGTCTCCGAGGGCAAGCCCGGCACCGACCCCTTCGACGCCTTCATCGGCTCCCCCGCACCGGACGACCTCGACGGCCTGCTCCAGCGCACCGTCGAGCGCGCCCGCGACATGCTCGACGGCGACGCCGCCTTCCTGCTCCTCGCCACCGACGACGAGACCGAACTGGAAGTACGCGCCTCCACCGGCCTCCCCTCCGCCCGCCAGCGCTTCGCCCGCGTCCCCGTCGAAGCCGGCACCGGACGGTACGGCTCCGCCCGGATGCCCTCCGTCCACGAGGACCTCTCCGTCGTCCCCGGCGCCGCCCCGCTCCTCAACGGCACCGGCATGCGCTCCGTCGTCACGGTCCCGCTCAAGGTCGAGGGCCGCCTCACCGGCTCCCTCGGCGTCGCCGCCGAAGCCCCCGGCCGGTACTCCAACGAAGAGGCCCTGCGCCTGCAGTTCGCCGCCGACCGCATCGCCCTCGCCGTCGAGTCGGCCCGCCTCGGCGAGCTCGAGCGGCTCCGCAGAGGCTCCCTCAGCTTCCTCGTCGAGGCCTCCGACCTCCTCGCCGGCACCCTCGACCGCGACCAGACCCTGGCCCTCATGGCTCAGATGACGGTCCCCACCCTCGCCACCTGGTGCGCGGTCTACACGATCGCCGACCAGTCCTCCGAGCCGTACCTCTCGTACGTACTGCACGAGGACGAGGAACGCATCGACGGCCTCAAGGCCCTGCTCTCCCGCATCGCCCCGCCCGACCCGGTCCCGACGCCCGGAGCACGCGTCTGGGGCGCCCCGGCCGAGGCCGCCCACCAGGCCGCCCTGCGCACCTCGATGCGCAGCCTCGGCCTCGGCGAACCGCCCCGCCTCAGCACCGGCATCGGCACGTCCCTCGCCACCGCCTCCGCGGTCGGCGGCGAGACCGTCGTCCTGCCCCTTGTCGCCCGCAACCGCGTCATCGGCATGCTGACCCTCGGCAAGCCCACCGAGGAGCACTTCCGCCAGGAGATCCTCGAACTCGCCGAGGACCTCTCCCGCCGAGCCGCCCTCGCCCTCGACAACGCCCGCCTGTACTCGGAGCGCATGGCCATCAGCCAGTCCCTCCAGCGCAGCCTGCTCCCGCCCGGCCTCCCGCAGGTCCCCGGCGTCGAGGTCGAGGTCATCTACCGCGCGGCCGGCGAGGGCAACGAAGTGGGCGGCGACTTCTACGACCTCTTCCCCATCCGCGACGGTGCGTACGGCTTCGCCATCGGCGACGTGTGCGGTACGGGCCCGGAGGCGGCGGCTGTCACCGGCCTGGCCCGGCACGCCCTGCGCCTCCTGGCCCGCGAGGGCTTCGGCGGCCCCGCGGTCCTGGAGCGGCTCAACGCCGCGATCCTCGACGAGGGCGCCCGCAGCCGCTTCCTGACGCTGCTCTACGGCGAGTTGTGGCCCCAGGAGGACGGCTCCGCCATCCTCAAGATCGTCTGCGCCGGCCACCCGCTCCCGCTCCGCCTCCGCCAGGACGGCACGGTCGAGCCGTACGCAGAACCGCAGCCCCTCCTCGGCGTCATGGACGACCTGGAGCTGTACGAGCAGACGGTGACGCTCGATCCGGGCGACGTCCTGCTCTGCGTCACGGACGGCGTCACGGAACGCCGCGAGGGCACCCGCATGCTCGGCGACGACGGCCTCGCCGACGTCCTCACGACATGTACGGGCCTCACGGCCGGCGCCGTCGCGGCCCGCATCATGCGCGCCGTCGAGCGCTTCGCGACGGACGCCCCGTCCGACGACATGGCCATCCTCGCGATGCGCGTCCCGGAGCCCCACCAGGACTGAACTCCGGTCCGTACAACGCAAAAAGGCCCCGCCCGAATCATCGGGCGGGGCCTTCTCTGTCAGGGCCCCCATGCGGAATCGAACCGCAGACCTTCTCCTTACCATGGAGACGCTCTACCGACTGAGCTATAGGGGCCTGTTGTCCGCGCGGTCTCCCGCGCTGCAACGAAATAGATCATACCCCGATCCGAACGGTGCCTCGAACCACCCGCACCGTCTGACGACCGTCTTTCAGAAAGCGGGCTGCAGCAGCCCACCGAGCGCGTTGCACGCGGACACCAACCGCTGAAGTTCCCGCCGCGACTTGGACCCCTGAACAGGAAGCGCGAGCGTCTCGTCGGCGGCCCGCTCGGTCTCGGGCAACAGCACATCCCGACGGAACTGCGGCAACCGGTGCACGGGCGTCTTCACCGGCACCCGGCAGTCAACTCCCTTGCTCCGTACGGCTCGTGCGAACGCGTCCCGATCGGGCCGCCCGTTCCCGGGCACCCTGACGACATACTCCTCATAGGTGTGCCCCCGTACCGGCTCCGGTGTGGTCACACCACTGAGCCGGGCATCGAGATACGCGGCGTGCGCCCGCCTGCGCGTGACTTCGCCGTACGCCTCGTCACCCTCGGCCTGTTCAAGGAGAAGCAGCCCGTGCCGTCGGCCCACAGCTCCCAACTGCCCCATGTCCGCGGGCCGTCCGAAGCGATGGACGACGACGACGGCCGCGGTCCGCGAGCTGACGACGGCGTCGACCGCACGGGCATCGAGGCAGTACGTCAGCGGGTCGATGTCCGCGAACACCGGCAGAGCTCCCGCGAGGACGACGTCCTCGGCCACATCGGCGTTCCCGTACGCGGGCACGATGACCTCGTCACCGAGCCCGACGCCGGCTGCCTTGAGCATTCCAACTGTCCCCATACCTCGGGATGTTGGAGGCGCAACGTGAACGCAAGGTGACGCAAAACAAAAAGACGCTGGTCCCTGAACCGAAGTTCAGGGACCAGCGTCTTCATCAAAATTTGTTCGGCGGCGTCCTACTCTCCCACAGGGTCCCCCCTGCAGTACCATCGGCGCTGTGAGGCTTAGCTTCCGGGTTCGGAATGTAACCGGGCGTTTCCCTCACGCTATGACCACCGAAACACTATG
>NZ_JAAAHS010000123.1 GCF_009908195.1 Streptomyces boluensis
CCCCGAACCCGCCCGCGACCAGGATCTTCAGCGCGTCCGGAAAGGCGTCCCCGGCGGGCGCGGGCCCCGCGCCCGCCGACTCGGCCGGTACGTAACCCATCGCCTCAGCCGGTACGTAACCCACCGGCTGAGCCGGTACGAAGGGGTCAGAGCCGTCGTCGTAGACCATCGAGCACTGCCTCCAGCAGGGACTGGTCGGTGGGGTTGTCGCGGAAGGTGGGGGCCTTGGCGGTGAGTGCCCCGCAGTCGACGAGGTCGGAGAGGAGCACCTTGGTGACCACCGCGGGCAGCCGCAGTTGCGCGGCGATCTCGGCGACCGAGGTGGGCCCGGCGATACAGAGGCCGAGCGCCTGGGTGTGCTCGGGGCCCATGTGCCCGATGGGCGCTGTTCCCGTGGGCACCACCATGGACAGCAGGTCGAGGGGTGCCGTGGGCCGTGTTCTGCCGTTGCTCACCGTGTACGGGCGGACAAGGCGGCCGGCCGCGGCGTCGAGCCAAGGACCGTCCTGCGGCGGTGCCACGTTCACGGCCTCATCGCCGTCGGTCGGGCGGGCTGCCGGGCCGGGGTGACGAGGTACGGGCGGACGCTCTTGACCAGCATCGCCATCTCGTAGCCGAGCACCGCCGCGTCGGCCTCGCGCCCGGCGAGCACGGCGAGGCAGGTGCCGGACCCGGCGGTGGACACGAACAGCAGGGTCTGCGCCAACTCGACGACGACCTGGCGCACTTCACCCCCGTCGCCGAACCTGATCCCGGCGCTGCGGCCGAGCGAGTACAGGCCGGAGGCGAGCGCGGCCAGGTGGTCGGCGCTGTCCGGGTCGAGTCCGTGGACGGACTTCACCAGTCCGTCGGAGGAGAGCAGGACCGCGCTGCGGGTGTGCGGCACCCGCTGCACCAGGCCGCTCAACAACCAGTCGAGGTCGGAGACCTGGCCGGTCGGTACATCGCTCGCCATGGGGGATCGACTCCTCGGTATACGCCATCAACGTGTGGGTACGGAACGGGACTTGAGGTCCGGCGGGACGGGTCACGCGCCGGGCCCGTGCCGGTTCGGCTCCAGCAGCGGGTCGGGCTGCGACTGCGGGTCCGGCTGCGACTGCGACTGCGTGTGCGCGCCCGGCTGAGGCTGCGAATGCGGTTGCGGCTCGGGTTCCGGCTGCCGGCTCGGCTCGGGCCGCGGGTCGACGTGCGCCTCGGCGAGGCCGATGCCGCGCTGGAACGCGGCCATGAGACCGGGGTCGTGCCCCTCCTCCGGGCCTTCGTCCACGACGGCGGTCGGCGGTACGGGCGCCTCGCGCAGCTGCGGAACCAGGTGCTCCTGGGCGCGGCGCTTGGGGAGTTGGGGGCGCCCGATGGTGCCGCGTACGCCGGTGGGCGCGAGCGGCGGCGGGCTCTGGCTCTCGGGCACGAAGCGCTCGGACTCGAAGCGCTCGGGCGGCGCGAGGTGCCCGGACTCGAAGCGCTCGGACTCGAAGTGCCCGGACTCGAAACGCTCAGGCTCAAACTGCTCAGGCTCGAAGCGCTCCGCTGGGCGGCCCAGGCTCCCGTACCCCGCGTCCGCCGGGTTGGACCGGGTCTCGTGCGCGCCGCGCACTGGCAACGGCGGCCGCCCGCCCTGCGCCTGCGCCGACTGCTCCGCGCGCGGCGCCTGCGCGGGCACCGGGGCGACAGGGGCGTGCGTGGCGGTGTGCAGGGTCAGCGCGGGCGCGTCCGCGCCACGGGCCCGCCGCCCCACCCGCCCAGCCTCCGGTACGGAGACCTCGGAAGCGGCCGGGTGCTCCTGCTGCGGTACGGGGAAGGGCTCGGGGCTCGACGTGAACTCGGCGGCGTGCAGGCCGTGTTGGGACGGCGCCGGGCGCGGTTCCTGCCGGGGGTGCCGGACCTGGAGGTGCTGGGACCGGGACGGCGCGGGCTGCCGTACGGGCTGCGCCGGAGTCGGCTCGGCGGACTGCGGAAGGGGCTGCGGGAGCGGCTGCGGCTGCGCCTGCGACGTCTGGGCGGCCTGAGCCGCCCCCGCCGCCCCCTGACGAGGGTCGCTCTCGGCGTCCGCCGCCTCCTCCCCGAGCAGTCCCTGCGGCAGCACGATGATGGCCTGCATACCGCCGTAGATGTTGGTCTGCAGCCGTACCGCGATGCCGTGCCTGCGGGCGAGCGCGGCGACCACGAAGAGGCCGATGCGCCCACCGGAGATCAGGTTCGCCACGTCGATCTGCTCGGGGTCGGCGAGCAGCGCGTTCATCTCGTTCTGCTCGGCGGCCGCCATGCCGAGGCCCCGGTCCTCCACCTCGACGGCGAGCCCGGAGGTGACCTGGCTGACCCGCAGCAGGACCTGCGTGTCGGGGGCGGAGTACACCGAGGCGTTCTCGACGAGTTCGGCGAGCAGGTGGATGACGTCGGCGACGGCGTGGCCGCGCAGCGTGCCGTCGATCGGCGGTACCAGCTTGACCCGGGAGTACTGCTCGACCTCGGCGATCGCGGAGCGCAGCACCTCGCTCATGGTGACCGGGTGGGACCACTGGCGGCGCGAGATGGCGCCGCCGAGTACGGCGAGGTTCTCCGCGTGCCGCCGGATGCGGGTCGCCAGGTGGTCCACGTGGAAGAGGCCCTTGAGCAGCTCCGGGTCCTCGACCTCGTTCTCCAGCTCGTCGAGGAGCTGGATCTCGCGGTGCACCAGGGACTGCAGCCGGCGGGCGAGGTTGACCAGGAGCTCGACCTTCTGCTCGCTGCTCGCCTGGCTGGAGAACTGCGCGGCCTGCAGGACGGAGCCGACGGCGGCCTCGTGGGCGCGGGTCAACTCGTTGGCCAGCTGGTCGAATTCGTCGCCCTCGCCGGTGCTCGGCGGGGTCGGTGCCGGGCGCTTGGGGGCGGGCTCGCCGCGGCGCAGGCGCTCGACCAGGACGCCGAGTTCTTTCTGTGCACGTGCGGTGCTGCGGCGGAGTGCGCCGACCCGGTCCATGACGGACCGGCTGCTCCGGTCGGCGGCCACGACGGCGGCGACGAGCCCGGCGAGGGCCACGGTCGCGGCGCCGGTCAGGACGCCCCACGCGACCGGCGAGGGCTGCGCCGAGGTGGACTTGAACACGCACAGCACGGCGGCCGCCCCGGAGAGGGCCACCGCGACGGCGGGCAGCACCGTGGCGCGCAGGAGCTGGCGGCGTATCTGGGCGTCGGGGGCCGGCTGGGCGGCGCGCGGTCCTGGCCTGCCGTGGCGTCCGCCCTCCCGGCGTTCTGCGCGTGCGGCCGGTTCGCGAAGGTGAGACATCAGTGTCCTCGTCGAGTGGACTCGTGGTGCGCGGGCGGCGCCGCTCGGATTTAGGGCATACGGCATCGCGGTGCCGATCCCCGTCGAGCAGCGGATGTGCCCTGCGTTGGTCGACGAGCACACACGGTAGTCACCAAACCAAGGTCCCCGGTGGGCAGTTGACGAACTTCACCGAACCGCGTTCCACGACCGTATGACGTCTCGTACAATCGCCCGATCCCGCAGGTCGGACGCTTGTTCGCCCCCTGTGCGGCCACCGCCCGGCAGCGCGCGTACGAGCGGTTCCCGCGTACGTGACCCTGGGTGTGCCCCAGGCCAGGGATGCCGCATGGACACCACATGGGTGCCACCTGGATGCCCCTGAGCGCACCGCCGCGAGGGGCCCCACGCACACGAAAAGCCCCGCCCCGCCGGGCGCTGCGAGAGCGCGCGGCGGGACGGGGCGTCCCGTACTACGGGTGAATCAGCGGTGGAGGGCGGTCAGTTGTCGCCGCGCCACCAGTTCAGCCAGACGTTGAGCACCTTCTGCGTGGGCGAGACCGTCACCGGCGGCGGAGGCGGCGTCGCCGGGTACAGCAGGGACCCCGTGGCCGGACCGGCCGGGCCCTGGCCCGCGGGGCCCTGCACGAACCCGCCGGGCTCGGCGTGCACAGGGCGCGGCGAGAACCGCACCGGGAGGGTCTTCAGGGCCCGGTGGAAGGGGCCCGGACGCCACTCCAGGGTCGACTCGTCGACAGCGAGCCGGACGTCCGGCATGCGCTTGAAGAGGCGCTCGATCGCGGTGTACGCGATCGACAGGGCCTGGCGCTGCGCCGGGCACTGGTGCGGGCCCGCGGACCAGGCGAGGTGCGCGCTGTGCGTGGCGTCCTGGTCCTCCGCGATGCCTTCCGCCGGGTCGTTGTTGGCGGCGGCGAAGGAGAGCAGGATCGGCACGCCGGTCGGGAACACCACGTCGTGCAGCTCGGTGGTCCGACGGGCGTAGTGCACGCCGTAGTTGGCGAGCGGAGGGTCCCAGCGCAGCACGTCGTTGATGGACTCGCTGATCGGCGGGTTGATGCCGGCGAAATGCCCGGCGAACCGCGGGTCGGCGAGGATCTTCAGGGCCGCCGTGCCGATCAGGTTGGACTCGGGCTCGGTGCCCGCGCCCATCAGCGTGACGATCTGGTGGATGACCTCCTCGCCCTTGGCCTGCGACGGGTGGCTGAGGATCCAGCTGGTGACGTCGGAGCCGGGCTGCTCGGTCTTGTACGCGACCAGGTCCAACAGGCCCTGCGTCACGATGGCGTTGGACTTCTCCGGGTCCCGGCCGTCGAAGAGGGCGGACATGCCCTCGACGAGCCGGTTGCCGATGTCTTCGGGGCAGCCGAACAGGCGGTTGAAGACCCGCAGCGGCAGCTGCCTGGCGTAGTCGGCCATCAGGTCGGCGCGGCCGGTCGGCGCGAAGGCGTCGATGAGCTCGTCCGCGGCCTCCTCGACGAAGCGCCGCAGCTGGTACAGGTCGACCTTGCCGAGCACGTCGTCGATGACCTGACGCCGCGTCTGGTGCTCATGGCCGTCGCTGAACAGCGCGTTGGGCCGCCACTCCATCATCGGCCGTACGGCGCTGTCCTCGGGCAGGCCGCCGCGCATCAGGTCGGTCCAGTGCCGGGGGTCCTTGGAGAAGTCGGGGCTCAGGAGGATCTCCCGGGCCGTGGCGTAACTGGTCACGAGGATGGCGTGCACGCCCGGTTCGAGCGCGACGGGGTGGGCGCGGGCCCCGGTGCCGCGCAGCTGCCCGTAGACGGCGTGCGGGTCGGCGGCGAAGTCCGTGCCGAACAGGGGCGTCACCGCGGCGGCGCCCGTCCCCGTCACGGGGCATCCGGGTGCGGCCTGGTGCTGTTGGCCGTAGGAGTCGACGGGGTAACTCACCGGTAGCTCTCCTGGTTGACTGCGCGTGCGTGGAGGTGTTCCACCAGGCGGATCAGGGCGATGGTCGAGGACTGCGGGTCACGTGCGTCGCAGGTGACCAGCGGGGTGTCCTGGTCGAGGTCGAGGGCGTCCCGCACCTCGGCCTCGTCGAAGCGGCGGCCACCGGAGAAGTGGTTCACGGCGACGCCGTACGGCAGGCCGAACTCCTCGACGCGGTCGAACACCGGGAACGACTCGGCGAGGTTGCGGGTGTCGGCCAGGACCAGGGCGCCGAGCGCTCCGTACGCGAGGTCCTGCCAGAGCCGCCGGAACCGCTCCTGGCCGGGCGCGCCGAACAGGTAGAGGACGAGGCGCGGGCTCAGCGTGAGCCGGCCGAAGTCCATGGCGACCGTGGTGGTCTTCTTGTCGGGAAGCCCGACGAGGTCGTCGTATCCGATGCTGGAGGCGGTCATGACCTCTTCGGTACGGAGCGGGTCGATCTCGGAGAGGGTGCCCACGTATGTGGTCTTCCCGACGCCGAAGTGCCCCGCTACAAGGATCTTGGTGGCGACCTGGACCGTGTCGGCCAGGTATATGGGCTGCTTAGAGACGGGCGCGGAGCCCATTGAGGACCTCCTCCAGGAGGGTTCTGTCGGCGGCAGGGCTGCTGGGCGCCGTCCGCGTGGTGATCAGCTGTGCGTCGATTAAGTCCGCGACCAGCACCTTGGTCAGCGCCACTGACAGGTTGAGATAACCGGCGGCCTCGGCCACCGTCATCAGGGCGCCGCCCCGGCAGAGTTCGACGATGTTGCGTTTTTCGCGGTTGAGCCGGTGCAGCAGCTCCTTGCTCGCGGTCGCCTTGATCAGGGTGATCACGTCGACGTCCGTCCGCGAGGGCTGTGCCCGGCCACCGGTGATGACGTAGGAGCGCACGAGTGAGCTCTCATCCGGCCCGCTCATCCGTGAAAGCCAAGACCCTGCCGGTCCGCGACCGCCATCTCATGACCGATCTGTCCGACCAGCTCGTGCATACGCCGGCTGATCACCACAAGGTCGACCATCGCCGTGGTGGTCACGCCGAGGTAGGCGCCCGCGCCCGCCCGGATGGCGAAGACGTACCGCGAGTCGAACTCGATGACGGTCTCGCGCCAGTGGTTGCCGCGGCCGCCGCTGAAGATCGGGTCCTGACACAGTGACGCGAGGCCGGACATGGCGGCGGCATACGTGTCCGCCTCATCCTTGCTGATCTCCTCGGTACGGGCCTGCATGAGCCCGTCCCGGGAGAGCAGCACCGCGTGAAGAACCTCGGGGATGTCCAGCAGGCTGCGGAGCATCCACGCGGGCTTGCTCGTGGTGTCACTCATGAAGTTGTCTTCCCCTTGTACTCTTCGGCCGCGTTGACGCGACCCTCACGGTTGCCCCGCTGGAGTGCGGCCATACGGCGCGCGGTCTCCTCGGCGGAACGCGGGGGCGGCACGTCTCCGTCCTGGAGGAGGGCGTCGGCGGCCTGCGCCTTGCGGCGACGGCGCGGCAGTCCACCCGCGGTGTGCCCGAGCTCAGGACCGACGGACTGCTCGGCGTCCTGGTGCCGTCCACTCTCGGCGGACGCCTCCGGTTCGGGGGCGACGGTCCGCTGCTGGTCGGCGGCCATCGACCCGTGCCGCGGCGCCGGAATCGGAGCGGGGGCCGGCTCCTGGGCGCGCATCTGCGCGGGGGCCTGTATGGGCGCTTGGGCCTGGGCGGGCGGAGGCGCCTGGGCACGCATCGGCTCCGGGGCACGGCTCGGCTCGGCGGCGCGCATCGGCTCCGGGGCACGCATCGGCTCGGCGGCACGCATCGGCTCGGGCGCACGGCTCGGCTCGGGGCTCGGCGCGGGCCGGTCGGCGGGGACCCGGCGCTGCGGGGCGGCGTGGCCGTTGACCGCGGGGGCGATCGAGACGTGGCCGTTGACGGCGTCCATCGGCCGGTGCAGGTTCTGGCCGGAGGACACCCCCTGGGGGCCGCTGTCGGGCATCTGCGTGAGCAGCGAGTTGGGCAGCATGATGACGGCACGCACGCCCTTGTAGAGGCTGGTCTTCAGGCCGACGGAGAAGCCGTACTGCTCGGCGAGCTGGGCGACGACGCGGAAGCCGAAGCTCGGCTCCTCGGCGAGTTCCTCGATGTCGAGGGCCGGCGGCCGCGCGAGCAGCTCGTTGACCTCCTGGACCTTCTTCGCGGCCATACCGAGACCGCGGTCGTCGACGGAGATCGCCACACCGTTGGGCAGCCGCTCCAGCTCGACCTCGATCGGCTGCTCCGGGTTACTGAACTGGTCGGCGTTGTCGAGGAGTTCGGCGACGACGTGCACCACCGGGTTGACCGCGTGCGCGGCCACTCCGACCTCGAGCTCGTTGACCAGGCGTACGCGGGTGAAGCCGCGGATGTACCCGGTCGCGCCGCGCACCACGTCCGTGACGGTCTCGGGGACGCGGGACCGGCCGGGGAAGCCGCCGCAGAGCACC
Organism: Streptomyces boluensis; assembly: GCF_009908195.1. Taxonomy (GTDB): domain Bacteria; phylum Actinomycetota; class Actinomycetes; order Streptomycetales; family Streptomycetaceae; genus Streptomyces; species Streptomyces boluensis. Next base: position 7,651 of record NZ_JAAAHS010000123.1, read on the forward strand.
ACGACGTTACGGGCCTTGCGGAGGAAGTACGAGGTGCGGTGGTCGACCTTCATCAGGCCTTCGAGCAGCCGCGGGTCCTGGAGCATCCGCTCCAGGTCGTTGATGGTCTTCTGCTGCTCGGAGCCGCGGGCGAGGAAGCTCTCGCCGATGACCTTGAGGAGCTTCCACAGCGACTCGCCCATGCGGTCGCGGGCCACGTCGCTGAGGCGGGAGAACCACTCGGCGATGACGCGCAGGTCATGCTCGAAGTCGCTGCCCGCCAACGAGCCGAAGGCTTCGGGGAGTTGGAACGGCGGCGGGGTCTCGTTGGGGTTCGCGAGCCGCGGCAGATAGTTCTCGAGCAGGAACCGTGCCGCGTCGTCCCGCCGCTGCCGTTGCGCCATCGCCTCGGCGCTGCGCTTGCGCTGTACGCGGGCCACGTTGTGCCCTCGCAGTGCGAACACCGCGAGGACCACCACGGCCCCGATCAGGCACCAGAACAGCCAGTCCTGCTGCCCAAGGTATTGAATCATCGCTCTAGGGCCCCTCGGCCCGTCCTCCTTCTTCGTCTAATCGAACGGTCATCGTCGGCGCACCTCCGCCTGGCGGGCCGTCAGCGCGGTAGCCAGCAGATAGCCGTCGAGACCGGTCAGGTCGCCGCTCCGGGCGGGGGTCCCGTAAGCGCGCATCAGTGTCTTGGTGCCACGCAGCGCGGCGGGCGAGCGGCGGGCGATGGTGCGGGCCCACCGGTCGACGATCCGGTCGAGCTCCTCGGAGTCGGCGGCCACCCGGTGCAACAGGGCCCATTCCAGGGCCTGTTGGGCGTCGACGACATCACAGGTGAGCACCATCTCACGGATACGGGGTGCTCCGACCTCGGCGATCAGCCGGCTGAGGGCGCCGCCCCAGGCGGTCGGCAGACCGAGGCCGAGTTCGGGCATCCGGAAGGTGCTGTCCGCGGTGCCCACCCGCAGGTCGCAGTAGAGGGCCAGCGCCACTCCGGCGCCCACCGCGGGTCCGCGTACGGCCGCGATGGTGGCGACGTCGGCCGCCTCCAGCGCCTCGCACACCTGCCGGGCCTTCTCCGACGCCCGCAGTACGGCCTGGCCGGTGGGGTCGGCGGCGACCAGGGATTCGAGCTCCCGGCGGTCACCGCCGAGGCAGAACTCCGACTCCTCGCCGCTGAGGATGAGGACGCGGAGGTCGGTGCGGGTCCGCAAGTGGGCCAGGACGTCGGCCAGATCGTCGAGCAGTGCCTCGTCGGCGACGTTCTTGCCACCGTCGCGGCGCATCCTGGCCTGCAGGACGGCGCCGTTCTCCGTGACGTCGATCGTCTTGAGATCCATCGTCTCGAGATCCATGGTCACAGGCCCTCCCCCGCGAAGCGTGCGCGCGGTGCGAGGCCCACCCGCATGCTCGCCATGCGCCGGAAGGCGACTCTCGGTTCCCAGATCGGCTCGGACACCACCCGCAGGGTGGGGAAGCGGGTGAGCATGCGCCGCAGGAGCAACTGCCCCTCCAGGCGCCCAAGTCCGGCTCCCAGGCAGAAGTGGGCACCCTGCCCGAAGGCCAGATGCCGCGCCGGCCCGGAGCGTCGCACATCGAAACGATCGGGGTCCGATATGAACCGTGGATCGTGATGTGCGGAGCCTATGCACACGTACACGAGCTGTCCCTTGCCTACGGCAACATCTGACAGAGAGTCACTGCGGGACCCTACACGAGTAGTTATGGCCACCGCGGGGTCATACCGAAGAACTTCCTCAACCGCTGCGGGGATGCCTTCGGGGTGGTAACGCAGCCAGTCTGCCTGGTCCGGATGCCGATCCAGTTGCCACATCGCGGCGTTGAGCAGGTTCGAGGTCGTCTCGAGTCCGGCCATGATGGAGAAGGTGGCGAGCCGCTGCACGATGGACGCCGCCTCCTCCGGATCCTTCTCGACCTCGGCCCACTCGCGGATCCACGAGGAGAGCACATCGTCGCCGGGCGACTTGGTGCGCTCCAGCACGAGCGCCTCGAAGTATGCCTTGAGATTGAGCGCCGACTCGTCCGCGACCGCCAACTGGGCAGGGGTGGGGAAGAGTTCCTGCGACCACGCCTGCCCGTGCGTCCAGGTACGAAGCAGCTCGAAGTCGGCGGAAGGGACACCGAGCCAGCGGCCGACCGCCGCGACCGGCAGGCCGTCGCCGACGATCTCGGCGTAGTCGGCCTCGCCGTCCTGGTGCATCCGGCGTTCCAGCTCATCGAGCCGCTCGTCCACCAACTCGCCCACCACGGTGCTGAGATGGGTGAGCGTCTGCCGGTCGAAGGTATTGCCGAGCACGCGCCGCTGCCGGGTGTGCTCGGGCGGGTTGAGCAACATGATCATCCGGCTGAACAGGGTCGACGCCGGGGCCGTCCACCGCGGCTCGCCCTGCTGCAGACGCCATTCAAGATCCGGGGTGCCGTACGTACGGTCGCGGAGCACCTGGCTGCACGCCTCGTACGACGTGACCATCACCCCGCCCCAGGGCGAAGGCACCACATCGCCGCACGCCCTCAACTGCTCGTAAACGGACCAGGGGTTGCTCTGCCCCTCGCCGAATTTCCGCGCCGACCGCAGCTTGGACAGAAGCACGGCGACCTTGCGGGATGCGTCGCCCGGGGGTGCACTGGACTCCGCACGGCCCTCTTGCCCGGGAACCGACGGCGGACAAGCCAGTGAACTGTCAACGGTCATGGGTTCCTCCAGCCCCTGAGGGAAGATGCGTGCGTTTGCCGGGTGAATTTGTAGTCCTCATATGCCTGTTGACCTTGGCAGGTCTCTCACTTAGTGGGAAGGACGCTTTTTCGCCACAGCGAACGTCTCATTCCACCTCGCCCGGCAGCGGTCGCACCGCCCTCTCGGTCACACCCCGCGATATACGGGCCGACCAGCGAGGCAGAAGTTACGGACCGCAGCCAACGGGCCTCTGAGGCACCTAACCGGAACCTGTTCGGCCGTGGCTCAATAGCGCCCACTGTCGACGGTCGTCCCGACGTACGGACTGGTAACTCGCGCCAACACAAGTCCCGTCCACGCCACCTCGGCCCGAACGCCCCGCCTCCGGGGAGGGTCCACTTCACCCCGGAATCACCCCCTCCGCACCACGCGCCCGGAGCGCCCGCGCAGCCTCCGCTCCGCCCTGACCTGCACCTTTACGAAGCTGGGCGTACCGGGTCACCTACCTGGCGGGCTCGACGGCCGCCGATGGCCACATTCACGGGGCACGCTCACCGGCCACTGACAACGCTCGGTGAAGCTTGGCGGAACGATTGCTTCCGCGCATGGGGTCCAGGGCACGACCGACGACACCCGGACACGACCCGGAATCGGGCGCGCTAACGGAGCGTACTAACGGAATCCAGTGTTCAGGCCGCGCCCGAAACGTGGAGCGCGGGGCGAGTGACGGCCGGCCCGTGGTGATCGCGGACACACAGGTACGAGCCGGATGATTCCCGCCCGCAAAGTCACGGAATTCGGGGCGGGACGGGGTGCGGCGTGAACGTACCGACGTACGCGAACCGGTTCTGTGAATCGCACGCGCCGCCGAGACGCCCGCGCGATGATCGCAGGGCGTCAACTCACAGGCGCGTGGCGGTAGTTGGACGATGACGGGGGAAGCGTGGTCGACGCGGGGCAACTCCTCGGAGGGCGCTACCGGTTGGTGCGGCCGATCGGCGAGGGCGGCATGGGTCACGTATGGGAGGCCCGTGACGAGACGCTCGACCGCCGGGTCGCGGTCAAGCTGATCTCCCTGCTCGCCGGGGGCGGCAGCCGCGGCGGCGAGGCGCGTGCCCGGTTCCTGCGCGAGGCGCGGATCACCGCACGGCTCCAGCACCCGCACATCGTCACGATCCACGACCTGGGCGAGACCGACGACGGCACCGAGGGCGGCAGGGTCCCGTTCCTGGTGATGGAGTTGATCCGCGGCGAGGGCCTGGACGCCCGACTGCGCCGAGGCACGGTCACGTTGGCCGACGCCGCGAAGTGGGGCGCGCAGATCTGCGACGCGCTGGCCGAGGCACACGGCGCCGGAATCACGCACCGGGACATCAAGCCGTCCAACATCCTCATCACCCCCTCCGGCGCGGTGAAGGTGCTCGACTTCGGCGTCGCGCGGGGCCGCCGACCCGTACGCGACCGCGGACCGCCTCACCCGGACCGGCTTCATCGTGGGCACGCCCCCGTACATGGCCCCGGAACAGGCCCGCGGCCACCCGGAGCCACGCAGCGACCTGTACGCGCTCGGCTGTGCGCTCTTCGAACTGACCACAGGCCGACTCCCGTTCGAGGCCCCCGACACGGTGGGCTACCTCTCCGCCCACCTCACCGAGGAACCTCCGCGGCCCAGTTCGGTGGCCTCCGGCATTCCCGCCGCCTGGGACGACCTCGTGGTGAACCTGCTGCACAAGGACCCGGACCGCCGCTACGCACACGCCACCGACCTCGCCCAGGCACTCCGCGGACTCGGCCACGCATCCGAGCCCGCGCCTCCCCGCGCGGACTCCGTCCACCCCAAGCGGACTCTGGCCCACCCGGATCCCGAGGTGGCCGCACAGCCGCAGGGCCAGGCCGATCGAGGCCGAACCCTGACCGTGCTCGAGCGGTACGTCCCGTCGGCATTGCTGCTTGTCGCCGTCGGCGTGCCTGCCGCGTTCTCGCTCCCCGATGACCACAGCGACAAGGGCGCGACGACCTGGGACGCGTCGCTCGCCCTGGCCGTCTACGTTCTGTGCTTCGTGTTCGTCCTGGTGCTTGCGGCAGCCCTCACGCCCCACTCAAGAACCCGTACACGTACGACGGGCTACGCGGCGGCCGTGCTCGTTCTCCTCGCCGGAGCCACCTCGCTCCCGACCATGCTCATGGGCGAGGCGGCCGCGTGGAACCTGCCGTTGACCGCGCTGTCCATCGCCGTGTACTGCTACCGCGACATCAGGACCCGCCGAGCCCGGTCGACCCAGCCGCTCGGCCCCGTCGAACCCGGTGAACCCCGGGAGGGCCCCGTCAGGACTCCCCACAGCGAGCCGTGAACACCCGCTTCAGCAAGGCGTGCAACGTCGCCCGCTCCTCGGCGTCGAGTGTGTCCATGCCCGCCCTGGTGGTGTCCATGTGGGCGCGGATCGCTTCGACGGCCTGCTCGCCCTCCGGGGTGAGGACCACGTTCTTGACGCGGCGGTCGCCGGGGCTGGGCTCGCGGCGGACCAGGCCGCGCTTCTCCAGGCGGTCGATGATGCCCGTGATGTTGGAGGCGTCGCAGGCCAGCGTGTCAGCGAGGCCGCGCATCGCGACCGGGCCGCGGCTCAGCTCGCCGAGCGTCTTGCCCTGGCTCGCCGTGAGGTTCTCGCGCGCGGCCGCGGCCGTGAAGTCGCCGTAGTAGGCACCGAAGGACACAGAGAACAGCTCCAGGAGCTGGTCCGGGTCGACGCGCGGAGATTTTGGCATGCGCCCACCTTAACGCGAGACACTTGACGATCTCAAGTATCTAGGTCTACGGTCGACTCTTGCTTGACCATCTCAAGCATCCACATCATCAAGTACAGCCAGAACATCACGTACCAGAACATCACGTAGCTGAGAAAGAGTTGCCATGTCCGACGCTCGCCCCGCGGCTCCCCCGCAGGCCTCCTCCCGCGCCGCCGAGATCCTGTCCCGGCCCGTCACGCTGAACGGCCTGACCGTCCCGAACCGCATCGCGATGGCGCCGATGACCCGCATGTTCTCCCCGGGCGGCATACCCGGCGAGGACGTGCGCGGGTACTACGCCCGTCGCGCCGCCGCGGGCGTCGGCCTGGTCATCACCGAGGGCACCTACGTCGGCCACGACTCGGCCGGGCAGAGCGACCGCGTGCCGCGCTTCCACGGCGAGGAGCAGCTCGCCGGGTGGGCGAAGGTCGCCGACGCCGTGCACGCGGCGGGCGGCACGATCGTGCCGCAGCTGTGGCACATCGGCATGGTGCGCGAGCAGGGCGACCCGCCCTTCGCGGACGCCCCCGCCGTCGGCCCCTCCGGCATCCGCACCGACGGTACGGAGAACGCCGGCAAGGCGATGACCCAGCGCGACCTGGACGACGTCATCGGCGCCTTCGCCAAGGCCGCCGCGGACGCCGAGCGCATCGGCCTCGACGGCGTCGAGCTGCACGGCGCGCACGGCTACCTCATCGACCAGTTCCTGTGGTCGACGACGAACCGCCGTACCGACGCCTACGGCGGTGACTCCGTGGCCCGTACGAAGTTCGCGGCCGAGATCGTGGCCGCGGTGCGCGCGGCCGTATCGCCCGAATTCCCGGTCATCTTCCGGTACTCGCAGTGGAAGCAGGACGCCTACGACGCGCGGCTCGCCGAGACCCCGGAGGAGCTGGAGGCGATCCTCGCCCCGCTCGCCGCGGCCGGCGTCGACGCCTTCCACGCGTCCACGCGCCGCTACTGGCTCCCGGAGTTCGACGACTCCGACCTGAACCTGGCGGGCTGGACCAAGAAGCTCACCGGCAGGCCCACCATCACGGTCGGCTCGGTCGGCCTCGACGGCGACTTCATCAACGCGTTCGCCGGCCAGGGCTCGCCCGTCCTTGGCATCGACAACCTCCTCGACCGCCTGGAACGCGACGAGTTCGACATGGTCGCCGTCGGCCGCGCCCTGCTCCAGGACCCGCAGTGGGCGGCGAAGGTCCTGGAGGGCCGCCACGAGGAGCTGCGTCCGTACGACGCGGAGGCGCTGAAGACCCTGAGCTAGGCACCCCTGGCGGACGGTAGGAGCGAGGTACGGGGCGCCCCTACCGCTCCCCCGCCAGGTCCAGGTCCCGCCCCTCCCGGCCACCTCCGGCGCCGACCGCCGCGGCCTCGTCCTCCGCACCCTGCGCCCGCCACGGCCGCTCGGCGGGATGCGCGACCGCTCGCCACCACGGGTCGACCGGAAGCACTCCCGCCGGCTCGAACGGCAACCCCGGGTTGGGCAGGGCCACCGGCACGTTCGCCGCGCGGGCGGCCGTGAGCGTGCCCTCGCCCGGCTCGGACCACGGGTGCGGGGCGAGGTTGAACGTGCCCCAGTGGATCGGGAGCAGCGTGCCGTGCGGGCCGCCCTGCAGGTCGAGGTGGGCGCGTACGCCCTCCTCCGGGGTCATGTGGATGTCCGGCCAGTACTCGCTGTAGGCACCGATCTGGATCATCGTGGCGTCGAACGGTCCGTGCTCAGTGCCGATGTCCCGGAAGCCCGGGAAGTACCCGGTGTCGCCGGAGTGGTAGATGCGGTGCTCATCACCGGCCACGGCCCAGGACGCCCACAGGGTGTGCTGCTGGTTGCGCAGGCCGCGCCCGCAGAAGTGACGGGCCGGGGTGGCGGTGAGGCTCAGGCCCGCGATCTTCGTGCTCTCGTGCCAGTCGAGCTCCCGCATCCGGTCCATCGACACGCCCCAGCGCTCCAGGTTCGCACCGACCCCCAGCGGCACCGCGAACACCGTGTCCGTGTCGGCCAGGGCCTTGATGCTGGGCATGTCCAGGTGGTCGTAGTGGTCGTGCGAGATGACGACCGCGTCGACCGGGCCGAGGGCGGTGAGCGGGACCGGAACGGGGTGCAGTCTCCGGGGCCCGGCGAAGGCGAAGGGTGAGCAGCGCTCTCCCCACACCGGGTCGAAAAGCACCCGCCTGCCGTCGATCTCGGCGAGCACGCTGGAATGGCCCATCCAGGTAAGGCGCAGCCCGGTCGCCGGGGGCCGCCCCAGGTCGGCGAGGGTCGTGGGGTGCACCGGCACGTTCCCGGTCGGCGCGCGGCGTACCCGCTCCTCCTTGCGGAAGTAGGTCTTCGCGAACTCGACCTTGGAGCCGAGCGGCCCGACGCGGGCGCCCACCGGGTTCTGGAACACACCGTCCGCGAAGTGCGGCGATCTGTGGATTCGTGCAAGGCGCTCGCCGGCCGGATCGGCGCCGAAGGACTCGGGCCGCAACGAGCGGAGCCCGGAGCGCAGGGAACGGAAGCCGGTCACGGATCCTCCAGCAGAGCGGCGGTTCGGTCAGGTTTTCCATTATGGGCGGCAGGTACGACAACGGCTTTCGCGGCCGGTACGACGACGACTCACGGGGCCCGGCCCCCACCGCCTCCCCGAGGGCCGTTCCCGCGTCTCAGGCGGCGGGCTGGCCGTACGCCCGCTCGACGCGCAGCCGCAGCAGCACGCGCCGGTCGCGCACCATCGCGGCGCGGTAGTCGTCCCAGTCCGGGTGCTCGCCGCGCACGTCGCGGTAGTACGCGATCAGCTCCTCGACGGTGGCGTCGTGCGGGTCGCTCGCGACCGGGCTCAGCTCGGCGGTGCCCTCGACGACCGTCCAGGCCCAGCGGTCGGCGCTGGTGACGTGGTAGCTCGCGCGGGGGTCGCGGCGCAGGTTGCGCGTCTTGGCCCGGTCGTCGGTGACCGAGATCCGGATGACGCGCTCCTCGGGGTCGTAGTGGTGGTTCACGTTGGACAGCTGGGGCCGGCCGTCCTGTTTCAGGGTGACGAGCACCCCGCCGCCGTACGCGCTGAGCAGCGCCAGGAGGGCGTCCTGGTGGGCGTCCCTGCGGTCATCCTCGCGGTCGTCCCGTGCCGGTTGTGCGTCGTGTGCCGTCATGCACTGCTCAACGCCCCGGCCGCCCGAAGGATTCCGCCTCCACGCGCGCGTGGCACCCGCCACGGGAGCGGCCGCCCACAGCCAGGCGGCCTTCCCCGCGCCGCTTGGCCGAGCGGCCCTCGACCTCAACTAGCGGATCGCAGCTGTGACTTGAGCGCGTACGGGTCCACGACACCCTTGGCCGCGACATGGTCGCCCGAGGACTCGCCGCGCAGCCTGCGCCCGATCCACGGCACCAGGTACTCGCGGGCCCACTGGATGTCGTCGCGGCGCCCTTCGAGGGTGCCGCGCGGCGGACGGGGCGGCCAGGGCTGGTCGGGGTCGACCGGCACGTCGAGGCCGAGGACCTGGGCGGCGCGCAGGGCGACCCGGGTGTGCCCCTCGGGCGAGAGGTGCAGCCGGTCGCCGTCCCAGGCCCGCCGGTCCTGCACGGACTTGAGGGACCACAGGTCGAGCACCGGGCAGCCGTAGCGGTCGGCGACGGCCCGTACATGCGCGTTGTACGTGGCGATCTTGCCGCGCAGATGACGCAGGACCGGGACGTCGCGGGTGTCGAAGCCGGTGGTCACCATGACGGTGCCGACCGATTCCTTGAGGTCGGCCACGGCCCGCTCGAAGCGTTCCGCGACGTCGTCGGGGTCGGTGCCGGGCCGGATGATGTCGTTGCCGCCCGCGCAGAAGCTCACCAGGTCGGGGGCGAGGTCCTTGGCCCGCGGCACCTGGTCGGCCACGATCTGGTCGAGCAGCTTTCCGCGTACGGCGAGGTTGGTGTATCCGAAGGTGTGCTCGGGATGCCGGTCGGAGAGAAGCACGGCGAACCGGTCGGCCCAGCCGACGAAGCTGCCGTCCGGGCCAGGGTCTCCGACGCCTTCACTGAAACTGTCACCCACGGCCGCGTAAGAGCCGGGGACAGTGGTGCTGTTGAGGGGTGTCGAATCGTCTGCCACGTCGGCATATCTTTCACCTTGCTAAGTGACCTACGCCACCGTAGGTAGGGGTTGACTCCTGGTGAGATATGCCATTGGTAAAGAGTCGATCAAGCGCGGAATACGCCCGTAAGCCCGGAATTCCATCCGCATACGCGGACGACGCCCCCGGAGCAGCCGAGGGCGTCGTCGAAGTGCGTCGTCGATGTACGCAGCCGATGTACGTAGTCGATGTGCGTCGCGCGGACTACGCGCCGATTCCGGGCCGTGCCGTCAGAGCGAGACGCCGTGCGACCGCAGGTACGCCACCGGGTCGACGTCCGAGCCGTAGCTCGGGCCGGTGCGGATCTCGAAGTGCAGGTGCGGGCCGGTGGAGTTGCCGGTCGAGCCGGACAGGCCGATCTGCTGGCCGCCGCTGACCGTCTGCCCGGAGGCGACGTTCAGGGAGGTCATGTGGGCGTACTGCGAGTAGTGCCCGTCGGCGTGCTGGATGACGACCTCGTTGCCGTACGAGCCGGACCAGCCGGCGGAGACGACGGTGCCCTGGCCGACGGCCTTGACCGGCGTGCCGGAGGGGACCACGAAGTCGGTACCGGTGTGGTAGCCGCTGGACCACATGCCGCCCGCGGTGCGGTACGCGGTGGAGATGGAGATGTCGTCGACCGGTGCGTTGAAGGCGTCGGCAGCGGCGGCGGGCTCGGCCTCGACGGCACCGCCCGCGGTATCCGCGGTGTCCGCCTCGGCCTTGGCGGGCTTGGCCTCGGTGGGCTCGGCCTTCTTCTCGGCCTTGGCAGGCTTGGCCTTCGCGCCGTCGAGGGACAGCTTCATGCCGGGCAGGATGTGCGCGGGGTCGGCGCCGACGACCTTGCGGTTGTCCTGGTAGAGCCGCTTCCAGCCGCCGTCGAGGTCGAGCTGCTCGGCGATGGCGGAGAGCGAGTCACCGGAGACCACCGAGTACGTCTTCGCACCGGCCTTCTTCTCGGCCTTTTCCGCGGCCTGCGGGGCCGCCGACTTCACGCCCTGCGGGGCGAGTTGCTGGACCGCGGGCGCGGCGGCGTTCGCACCGGTGGCACCGAGCAGCGGCAGCGCGAGCGCGGCCGATCCGGTTCCGGCGACGGCGAATCCACGGGTGACGCGGTAGGACTTGGGACGGCGGTGCTTACCCTTCGCGGGCATGGCGAATTCCTCTCCGGCGCCGGCGAGGTGAGCTGTCGGGTTCGGGCTGGAGATGCCCGGTCGCATTGCGTGCGACTTCACCCCAAGCCGCTCCGGTGGACCGGATCCGGCATTAAATCCGTGGGTCCCCCGCTCCTGCCGTGCACGGGTGGGTGTGCGGAAATCCGGACGGCGGCAGGATTGGGCGTCCACCCGGACGTCGGTGAACGTAATCGAGCAGAGAGCGGAGCGACAAGGAATCAATTCCCGTGCCATTAGCGGGCGATGATCCATTCCGGGAATTGCGGTGACACTCCGTGGATACGCGATCTTCGCCGCCCGGTTTCCCGTGGAAATCCCGTCCGGAAGATCGCCACGCACCGTCACGAATATGATCCCGCTCACGACACCTCGACCCACTCTCCTTTATTCCAGGGCCAGTTACCGCGAACGCACCGAAACGGTCATTCAAGGCGAAGAGTTCTTACCGGGACCATCCCGTCGAGTTCACCGAAGTCGCCGTAGCCG
>NZ_JAAAHS010000124.1 GCF_009908195.1 Streptomyces boluensis
AGTCCCCCACAGGAGGTACGCGCGTGTCCCGCTCCACCTTGTCGAACTCCGCATCGGGGGCCGGCACCCCGGCCCAGGACGAGGAGCAACGACTCAGAGAGCTCGGCTACCAGCCCGTCCTGGCCCGCCGCATGGGCGGCTTCGGCAACTTCGCCATCAGCTTCTCCGTCATCTCCATCCTGTCGGGCTGCATGACGCTCTACGGCTTCGGCCTGGGCACCGGCGGGCCCGCGGTGATGCTGTGGGGCTGGCTGGGCGTCGGCCTGTTCGTGCTCTGTGTCGGGCTCGCGCTCGCCGAGGTGACCAGCGCCTATCCGACCTCGGGCGCGCTGTACTACATGGCGGACCGGCTCGGCGGGCGCCGCTGGGGCTGGTACACGGGCTGGCTGAATCTGCTCGGCCTGCTCGGCGCCATCGCGGGCATCGACTACGGCGCGGCACTCTTCACGGGCGCGATCCTGGACCTGCAGTTCGGCTTCCGGGCGACGCCGGGATCCACGTTCCTGATCTTCCTGTGCATCCTGCTGCTGCACGCGGTGCTCAACCTGTTCGACGTGCGCCTGGTGAGCCTGCTCAACTCGATCAGCGTGTGGTGGCACCTGGCCGGTGTGGCCCTGATCGTCGGCGTGCTCGTCATCGCCCCCGACAGCCACCGCACCCCCAGCGAGGTGTTCGGGCACTTCGTCAACGACACCGGCTGGTCCAACCCGCTGTACGTCGCGGCCATCGGCCTGCTCCTCGCGCAGTACACGTTCTCCGGCTACGACGCGTCCGCGCACCTGTCGGAGGAGACCTCCAACGCCTCGGTGTCGGCGGCGCGCGGCATCGTACGGGCCATCTGGGCGTCCTGGATCGCCGGTTTCGTGCTGCTCGCGGGGCTGACCTTCGCCATCCAGGACTACGCGAAGACGGCCGCCGCCGACGTACCGCCCGCCCAGATCATGATCGACGCCGTCGGCACCGGCGGGGCGACGGCGCTGCTGCTCGTCGTGGTCGTCGCCCAGCTGTTCTGCGGCAACGCGGAGGTGGCCGCCGCCAGCCGGATGGTGTTCGCGTTCAGCCGGGACAAGGCGCTGCCCGGTTCGGCCCTGTGGCGCAAGGTCAGCCCGCGCACCCAGACCCCGGTGCCCGCGGTGTGGCTCTCGGTCGGCCTCGCCGCCGTCATCGCGCTGCCGTCCCTGTACTCGGCGACCGCCTACGGCGCGGTCACGGCGATCAACGTCATCGGCATCACGCCCGCGTACGCCATCCCGATCTTCCTGCGCCTTCGCGCGGGCGACCGGTTCACGCCGGGCCCGTGGAACCTCGGCCGGTGGAGCAAGCCGATCGGCTGGGTCGCTGTGGTCTGGGTGGGCTTCGTGACCGTGCTGTTCTGCCTGCCGCAGACCGCGCCGGTGACGGCCGACTCGATGAACTACGCGTCCATCGCCCTGGCCGTGGTGCTGATCCTCGCCACGGCCTGGTGGTTCGCCGCCCGCCGCTCGTACAGCACGCCGTCTGCGTACGGCTCGGAGCGGGAGCAGGAGGAGATCGCAGAGGGCATCGTCTGACCGCACCCACCGTCCAGCACGGGCGCCGAGCCCCGTGCCCCGTGACCCGAGCCCCGAGCCCCGTGCCGCGTATCGCCTCAACAGCGGTACGTGGCACGGGGCTTCGGCGTGTGGGAGCGGCCCCGTACGCATGGTGCCGGGCCACGGGGAGACGCGGGCGGTCGTGGTGCGTACGCCCATATCGGGGGGCGTGGTCTCCGCCTAGCCTCCAGCCGTCGCTGTCCCGCGCAGACGCCTGGAGGCCCCCGTGTCACCGCCCGTTCCCGCCCTCGTACGCCGCGCCCTGTGCCTCGCCGCCGTCACCTCTCTGGTGCTCCCCACCGCACCCGCGGCGGCGAGCGGGCCGGGCCACTGCGGTCGGCTCCCCGCCCTGGACGTGCCGGGCGCCGAGCGTCAACAGGCCGTCTGCCTCGACGAGTTGACGACCGCGGGCACGGTGGCGTCCGGGCACACCGACCCGGCCGACTGGGCCGGCCTCACCCCGGAGGCGCTGCCCACGCCGCGCGGCGTGCCGGGCGTCCAGGTCGACGGCCACTTCCCGGACTCCTCGACCGGCAACACCAACCACGGCCTGCACCACGACTCGCAGTTCGTGCTGCGGCTGCCGGACCGCTGGAACGGCGGCCTGGTCGTCGCGGGCACGCCCGGCAACCGCGAGCAGTACGCCAACGACCGGGCCATCGCCGACTGGGTCCTGGCGCGCGGCTACGCCTTCGCGAGCACCGACAAGGGCAACACGGGCGCCGCCTTCCACCGCGACGGCCGCCGCCCCGGCGACGCGGTGGCCGAGTGGAACACCCGCCTCACCCAACTCACCCGCGCCGCCCGCACGGTGGTCGCCCAGCGCTACGACCGGCCGCCCGCGCGCACCCTGGTGACGGGCATGTCCAACGGCGGCTATCTGGTGCGCTGGCAGCTGGAGAACCACCCCGAGCTGTACGACGGCGGTGTGGACTGGGAGGGCACGCTGTGGCGGGAGCGGGGGCCGAACCTGTTCACGTTCCTGCCCGCCGCCCTGCGCCACTACCCGGCCGTCGCGGCGGGCGGCCCGGACGCGGCAACGGCCCGCGCCGCGCTGTACGCCGCGGGGTTCCCGAAGGGCTCGGAGTTCCTGTGGCCGTACCACCACCGCATCTACTGGGACCTCACGCAGCGCGTCTACCGCGAGGAGTTCGACCCGGACTTCGACGGCGCCACGGAGGCCGGTACGCCGTACTGCGCCTCCGGCACGCCGGACTGCGACGCCGACTACGACTACGCGGCGCGGCCGGACGAGGTGCGCCGGGCCGTCGGCCGGGTCGCCCTGACCGGACGGCTCGGCAAACCGCTGCTCACCGTGCACGGCACCCTCGACGTGCTGCTGCCGATCAGCCGGAGCGCCGACGCGTACGCGCGCCTGGTGCGCTCGGCGGGCCGCGGCGCCCTGCACCGTACGTACCGGATCGAGGACGGCACCCACACCGACGCCCTCGTGGACAGCCACCCCGACCGGCTGCGGCCCCTGGTCCCCTGCCACCGCTCGGCGTTCACCGCCCTGGAGCGGTGGCTCGGCGCGGGTGTGCGGCCGCCGGAGAGCGGGACGGTACGGCGGCCCGCGGGCAGCGACGCGACGGAGCTGCTCACCCGGTGCCCGCTCGACGGCCGCCCCTGAGCGGACGCCGCCGATCCGCGAGGCCACCGGGGGGCACCGGGCGGGGCCACGAGGGGGCCGAACCTCCGGGCCCGCGAAGCAACTTCTCCCGACCCGCTAGCGCAATTCCGAACTGCGGAATATATTTTCCGCTATATCGCGCAGCAGGTGACCATCCCGTGCACCGACGGCATTCCGCGCACCCTTGGAAGGAGAGGCCTTGCACAGCCCTGCCCCGCTGCCCCGCGGCGCCGCACCGCTGGCCCGCAGAGCGGCCGCCGAGCTCATCGGCACCGCGTCCCTCGTCGCCATCGTCGTCGGCTCCGGCATCCAGGCCGCCGCGCTCAGCGCCGACATCGGCGTGCAACTCCTCGCCAACTCCCTCGCCTCCGCCATCGGACTCGGCCTGCTCATCGTCCTGTTCGGACCGCTCTCCGGCGGCTACCTCAACCCGGTGGTCACGCTCGCCGCGTGGTGGGCGGGCCGGCACGACGGTTCCGGGCCGAGCGCCGGGGACGCGGCCGCCTACGTCACCGCCCAGGCCGCGGGCGCGGTCGGCGGGGCGCTGCTCGCCGAGGCGATGTTCGGCCGGGCCACCATCGCCTGGTCCACGCAGGCGCGCATCGGTGACCGGCTGCTGCTCGGTGAGGTCGTCGCCACCGCGGGTCTGGTGCTGCTGATCTACGGGCTGACCCGCATCGGCCGCCCCCAACTCACCCCGGTCGCGGTGGCGGCGTACATCGGGGCGGCCATCTGGTTCACCTCGTCGGGCTCCTTCGCCAACCCGGCCGCGACCGTCGGCCGCGCGTTCACGGACTCCTTCACCGGGATCTCCCCGGCCTCGCTGCCCGGCTTCGTCGGCGCCCAGCTCGCCGGCGGCCTCCTCGGCATCGGCCTGGCCACGCTGCTGTTCGGCTCGCCCCCGCACCGCACCACGCTGCCGGACGAACGCGGCGCCCAGGGCGTGCAGGGGGCCCACTGAGACGTGCAGAGCGCCCACTGAGGGGTCCGCCAGGACCGGCGGGAACCGGCCGATATTCTGCTCGCCCTGACGCCGCCCGACCAGCGGTGGCACACGGAGGGGTTGGGGGACAGCCGTGAACCGGGTGATCGACGACCGCTTCGAGCTGGTCGAACGGCTCGGCGGCGGTGGCATGGGCCTGGTCTGGCGCGCCCGCGACCTGGCCCTCGACCGCGAGGTCGCCCTCAAGGAGGTGCGCCCGCCGGACCCCGCCCTCGCCGAGGCCGACCCCGAGGGCGACCGCACCCGGCGCGCACGCGTGCTGCGCGAGGCCTGCGCCCTCGCCCGCGTCACCCACCCGAACGTGGTCACCGTCCACCACATCACCCGAACCCGTCCTGAGCTTCTACCTCTCGGACGACTACGGCACCGGCTACCTGAGCACCGATTTCCACGGCACGGTGGTCAAGGTCGATCCGAGCGAGGCGGACTGAACCGGCTCAGCCGCGTACGACGTCCTTGACGAACACGAGGCCGTCGCTCGCCGCCAAGTGGGCCGGGTCGAGCGGCGCGTAGCCGAACCACGGGGAGACGCGGGACGCGGGCAACGGTTCACCGAGCCCCGCGGCGAGAAGCCGGGCGTCGACGAGGGAACGGTCCTCCGGCAGCGCGTACAGGAGCCCTTCGACGGTGTCCGGCGGCGGAATGTCCACACCCTGGTCGTGCCGGACGGTGCCGAGCGCCATGGGCACGAAGGCGTACTCCGCACCCAGCTCCGCGCTGACCAGCGCCCCGGCGCTCCACCACTCCAGGAGCGGGTGGTCCCACATCCGCATCGTGCTCCTCTCCCGCTGGAGATGGGAGTTGTGGGCGTACACGAAGGCGGGGCCGCGCGCGGCGAGGGCGAGCAGGTTCCGCGCCATCATGTGGTCCCGTACGCCGAGCAGCCGGGTCATACGGGTCGTTGAGCTGTCGGCCATCGCGTGGTGGTAGCGGAGCAGACCGGTCGCGGTACGCGCGTGCAGCCGCGCGCGCTCCCACTCCTCCCGCGAGGCCGCCGCGATCAGGCCCGGGGTCTGCGCGTCGAGCAGGGCCGTCAACTCGTCGGCGAGCAGCCGCAGTTCGCGCGCCTCGGCGGACCGGCCCACCGACCGGGAGGGGTCCCGCATCGCGGCCGGCTCGGTCCACCGCTCGTCGGCGCCGAGCAGCCGGTCGAGCGTCGCCGCGGTGCAGGGGAGCAGGCCGGCGTCCCCGTGGGTGGCGAGGTGGTGGTGGAGTGCGGTGAGGGACTGCCGGGGGCTCTCGGCGTGGCTGATCTCCAGCGGGCCGTCGAACCCGGCGAAGCGGACCCGCTCGGAGTCGGGCCTGCCCTCGTCGTCGCAGCGGATGTTGTGGGCGCGCATCCAGCGCACCAGCTCGCGGTTGGCCGCGAGGTCGCCCCAGTCGTGGCTGAAGCCCCGCTCCACGACCTCGTCGAGCGTGCCCGTGCCGGAGGTGACGTAGTCGTCCACCGCCAGGCCCCGCACACAGTCACTCTCGACCGCGATCGTCCGGTAGCCCGCCTCCTCGACCAGCTGCCGGAACAGCTCGTTGCGCAGTTCGAGCAGCGCGTCCTCGCGGTGCGTGGGCTCCCCCAGGGCGAGCAGCCGGGGCCGGTCCGGCAGCAGGCTCAACAGGGCGGCGGCGTCCAGGGCTTGAGCGGCGTCTTTGATGTCGGTTGCCATGCCTTCAACGCTATCGCTGAACCTTCGGTGGAGACTTTCGCGGAGAAGGCGCCCGTTAATGTGGGCCTCATGGGGAGAAACCTTCAAAGGGCCGGTAGCACGGGTAGCACCGAGAACCTTGACCGCTCCGAGCGACTCCGACCGGTCGACCTGGCCCGTGCGCACGGCCTGTCCACGCAGGCGGTCCGGAACTACGAGGAGGCCGGCATCCTCCCGCCCGCCACTCGCACCCCGCACGGCTACCGCACGTACACCCCGCTGCACGCGGTCGCGCTGCGCACGTTCCTCGCCCTGCTGCCGGGCCACGGCCACCGGACGGCGACGGCGGTCATGCGAGCCGTGAACGAGCGCGCGGACGAGGAGGCGTTCCGCCTCGTCGACGAGAGCCACGCCCAACTCCTCGACGACCGGCGGACGTTGCGAGCGGTGGAGGACGCCCTGCGCGACCTGGACCCCGACGCCGCGTCCGCTCCGGCCACGGCCTCCGGGGGCGGCGACATGTTCATCGGGCCGCTCGCCCGCCACCTCGGCATCCGGCCCGCGACGCTGCGCAAGTGGGAGCAGGCAGGACTGGTGCGCCCGCGCCGCGACCCGCGGACCGGGTACCGGGTCTACGACGAGGCCGACGTACGCGATGTCCGCCTCGCCCATCAACTCCGGCGCGGCGGCTACCTGTTGGAGCAGATCACCCCGCTGATCGCCCAGGTACGCGCGGCCGGCGGCCTGCACCCCTTGGAGGCCGCGCTGCGCGACTGGCACGGCCGCCTCTCCGCCCGTGGACGTGCACTGCTCAGCGGGGCGGCCGAGCTGGACGCGTACCTCCGCGCACTCGGCTGAGCAGCGGGTTGAGCAGCAGGTTGAGCAGCTATCCGAGCTCGGCCCGGTACGGCGGCTCCGCCCCGGCGCGCGAGCAGGTGACCGCCGCCGCGCGCGCCGCGTACCGCAGCACGTCGCGCCACTGGTCCGCGTCCAGCGGGGTGCGGGCCGGGGTGAGCGCGCCGTGGCTGTCGAGGCGGTGCAGGAGCGCGGCGTTGACCGTGTCGCCCGCGCCGATGGTGTCCACGACGTCCACCCGCTCGCCGGGTACCGAGATCCGGTCGCCCTCGCGGGTCAGCGCGGTGAGCCCGTCGCCGCCGCGTGTGAGGACCACGGCGGCCGGGCCGAGCGCGAGCCACTCCTCGGCCGCGCCGAGCAGGTCGTCGCTCCCGGCCAGCCAGACCGCGTCCTCCTCGGAGAGCTTAAGCAGCGACACGTACGGGAGCCAGGCGCGGAACCGGGCACGGTACGCGTCCGGGTCGGCGATCAGACCGGCCCTGATGTTCGGGTCGAGCGCCGTGAACGTGCCGCGCCCCGACTCGCGGCGCAGCAACTCCTCGTAGGCGCTCGCCCCCGGTTCGAGGACGAGGGAACACGTACCGAAGGAGATCGCGCGAGTCGACTCGGGCAGCGCGTCCGGCACCTCGAAGAGGCGGTCGGCGGCGCCCTCGACATGGAAGCTGTACGAGGCCGAGCCGTCGGCCGCGATATGCGCGACGGCGAGGGTGGTCGGCTCGTCGCCGCGCTGCACGAGCGAGGTGTCGATGCCGTCGGCGGTGAGTCCGCCGAGCAGCGCCGTACCGAAGTGGTCGGTGGAGAGCCGCGAGCAGAAGGCCGTCGGGGAGCCGAGGCGGCCGAGCGCGACGGCCGTGTTGTACGGGCCGCCGCCGCGCTTCGGGAGCAGCGCGGGCAGCTCGTCCTCGGCGGCGGGCCCCGCGGGCACGAGGTCGATGAGGGCTTCGCCGGCGACGACGATCATGGGTCTTGCCTTTCTAGGGGCGGATTTCGGGTCGGGTCCAGGGCGGACCGTGTCGTGTGCGGACCGTGTCATGTGCGGGCCGCGTCAGGCGGGCGGCGGGCAGCCGCAGGAGTCGCGGTGCACGAACGTGCAGGGCAGCCGGACCGTGCGCGGCGCCCGGTCCGGCTCGGCCAGGCGGTCGACGAGCAGGCGCAGCGCGGTGGCGCCGATGTCACGGCTGGGCTGTTCGGCGACGGTGAGCCGGGGCTCGAACAGGTCCGCCCAGGCGAAGCCGTCGAACCCGGCGAGCGCCATGTCGTCCGGCACCCGGAGCCCGGCCGAGCGCAGGGCCCGCAGGGCGCCCATGGTCATGGCGTTGTTGGCGGTGACGAGGGCGGTGGGCGGCGCGTCGAGCGCGAGCAGTCCGGCGGTGGCCCGTTCCGCGCCCTCGGCCCGCGAGTCGCCGCCGACGACGAGCGCCGGTTCGTACGGCAGCCCGGCGCGTTCGAGGCCGGTACGGAAACCGGCGACGCGTTCCGTGGTGGTGGACAGGCCGTGCGCGCCCGCGACGAGGGCGATCCGGGTGTGCCCCGCCGCGGCGAGGTGGGTGACGAGGTCCGCGACCGGCTCCTCGTTCTCCGCGCACACCTGGTCGTAGGGGCCGTCGACGAGCCGGTCGAGGAAGACCGTGGGGATCCCCGCGCGCCGCACCTGGTCGAGCAGGGCCTCGGGGTGCGCGGAGGGGGCGACGACGAGTCCGTCGACGCGGCGCTCGTGCAGGAGCCGCACCGCGCGCAGTTCGTGCTCCGGGTCGTCGTGCGGGTCGGCGATGAGCAGGCTGTAGCCGTGCTCCAGGGCGCTGGACTCGACGCCCTGGAGGATGTCGGTGAAGTAGGGGTTGCTGGTCGCGGACACCGCGAGCCCTATCGACTGGGTGCGCGCGGTCACCAGGGAACGGGCCAACGTGTTGTGCGTGTACCCGAGTTCGTCGATGGCGGCACGCACCGCGTCCCGCGTGGCCGGGCGCACCGGCCTGGTCCCGTTCAGCACGTGCGAGACGGTCGCCACGGACACACCCGCGCGCCGCGCCACATCCACCATGGTCGCCACGGCTCCCGCCCCTCTCTCGCCGTTTTCCGCGCCGAACCTACCTCAGGAAATCCAAGACGTAAACGTTTACGCAATCGCTTACGTCTCCGCCCCGGCGAGGCCTCCCGCGAGGGCCCGGCGCCCGGGACCCACCCGACGCACCCGCGTCGCCCGAGGATCCGCTCCCGGCGCGGCGATGAGTTCGCGGTGCGGCGGGAGTCTGTGATGGCGTGGAGGCGGACGAGGCGCGGCGGTGAACGGCCGCCGCGTGTCCGCCGGTTCCACGCCCACGCCGCGGCGACGGTGCCGTGGCCCGTACCGCGAGGGAGCGAGAAGTGATGACCGGTCGACAGGACCTACAGGGGCTGGTCGCGGCGCGGGTCGCCGAGGGTGCCGTGCCCGGAGCGGTCGCCCTGATCGCCCGCGACGGCCGGGCGGAGGTGGCCGTGGCGGGCTCGGCCGACCTGGCGGGGCGCAGGCCGATGGCGCGGGACTCGATCTTCCGGATCGCCTCGCTCACCAAGCCGGTGGTGGCCGCGGCGGTCCTCACGCTGGTCGCGGACGGCACCGTGGCCTTGGACGCCCCGGTCGACAAGTGGCTGCCGGAGCTGGCCGAGCCGATGGTCGTGCGTACGCCGCAGTCCGCGCTCGACGACGTGGTGCCGGCCCACCGCGGGATCACGGTGCACGACCTGCTGACCTCCCGCGCGGGGTACGGATTCGGGCCGGACTTCACGCTGCCCGCGGTGGGCGCCCTGGTCGGTGAGTTGCGGCAGGGACCGCCGCAGCCGCAGCTCGTGCCCGCGCCGGACGCGTGGACGGCGGCGCTTGCCCGGATCCCGCTGCTTCACCAGCCCGGTGAGGCCTGGCTGTACAACACCTGCTCGGACCTCCAGGGCGTCCTGGTCGCCCGCGCCTCGGGCCGTACGCTGCCCGAGTTCCTCGCGGAGCGGCTGTTCGGGCCGCTCGGCATGGCCGACACCGCGTTCCACGTACCGGCCGCGAAAAGGGACCGGTTCACGGACCTCTTCCGGCCCGGCCCCGGAGGCGACCTCGAGCTTGTCGACGGTCCGGACGGGCAGTGGTCCGCGCCGCCCGCGTTCCCGTCCGGCGCGGGTGGCCTCGTGTCGACCGTCGACGACTGCGCGGCCTTCGCCCGCATGCTGCTCGGCGCGGGTGTCTTCGAGGGCCACCGGCTGCTCCCCGCCGATCTGGTCCGCCTGATGACCACCGACCACCTCACGGCTCTGCAGCGCGCGGCGGCGACCCCGTTCCTCGACGGCCAGGGATGGGGCTTCGGCGGCTCGGTCGACGTGGCGCCGGTCAACTCCTGGAACGCGCCCGGCCGTTACGGCTGGGTGGGCGGCACCGGCACGGCGGCCCACATCACCCCGTCCACCGGCACGGTCACGGTCCTCCTCACCCAGCGCGAGCTGACCGGAGCGACCGAATTCCCCACCCTCACCCGGGAGTTCTGGAAGTACGCGTCGGGCGCGTGACCCGACGGACGAGGCGGCGCGCAACGTGAGAGACGCGGACCCCGCCCGCTCCCCCGGCCGGCCCGAGGCGTCAGCGTGCGGCCGACCGGGCCGCCCACCGTTGCGTCGTACTGATGCCGCGCCCGATGAATCCTCCGTACCTCGTCCGTGCCCTACCGCGTGGCCGAGGAGCTGCCGACTTCCTCGTCGGGCTTCCCCTCGCGCAGATCCGGGCGCCGGGCAGCGGCCTTCTTGTGCCAATCGCCGTACTTCGTCGCGAGAACGACGGCAGACATGCCGTGCAGCAGGATGCTCAGCGCGACGGTGACCGCGATCACCTGGCCGAGGAGCTGGACTCCGGGGACGTGTTCCTCCACCACGAGAAGCCCGAAGACGATGGAGGCGAGTCCGCGCGGCCCGAACCACCCGATGTAGCCGACCGTGGGAAGGGCCAGGCGGCTCCCGGCCAGGGAGAGGGCGACGGGCAGCATCCGGACCACGGTGAGGCTCAGCACGGCGTACAGGATGACCCGCCAGTCCAGGTGCTCCAGCGCCGGACCGAGCAGGACGGCACCGAAGACCAGGAAGCTCACGCACGCGAGCAGTTCCGCCAGGCGCTCCGAAAGGCCGGCCGTGTCCTCGTCGACGGGTGGCGCGTCCGCTGTCTCGCCCCGCCGCAGGGCGCCGCCGAAGGCGAAGCCGGCCACCCAGGCCGCGATGAACCCGCTCCCGTCGACGACGACCGCCAGCGTGTACGAGCCCGCTGCCACGGCCAGGACGAACACCTGCCCCCAGTCACGGCTGACCCAGCCCCTTCCACGAGACCAGCGCAACAACCACCCGCCGATCCCGCCGACGGCCAGACCCAGCGCGGCGCTGAGCACGAGCGCGCGCCAGAAGACCCCGGCGACTCCCTCCTCCGAGGCCATGGTTCCGGGCAGAGCCGCGAGGAAGAGCACGAAGAAGGGCAGCGCCATCCCGTCGTTGAGGCCGCTCTCGACATTGAGGCCGCCGCGTACGAGCGAGGGGACACGCGGGTTGGAGACGGCGGTCTTGCCCAGAGCGGCGTCGGTCGGGGCCAGGATCGTCCCGACCAGCGCCAGCTCCCACAGGGTCAGTCCCGGCAGCAGGGGCCAGGCCAGGAGCCAACCGGCCCCGATGGTGAGCGGCAGCCCGATACCCAGCAGCCGCCCGGGAAGGAACCCGCCGAGGCGCAGATCACGTCCGCGTACGGACATGGCGTCGGTCATCAGGACGAGCGTCAGGGCGGCTTCGACCAAGGTGAGCACCGGCCCCACCTCGTGCCCCCGATCGAGAAGCCCGAGCCCGATCGGGCCGATGGCCAGCCCGAAGCCGGTGAACACCATCGGTGCCGACACGACGGTCGTGGCCAGCCTCCGGGAGAACAGCGCGTACCCCGCCGTGACGGCGGCCACGGCCGCCCCGATCCACGCACTGTCACTCACTGCGCCCTCCCCTGTCTGTCGTCGCGGGCACAGCGGAACCCCTGATCGCCCGTGCCGTCGGGGGCGCAGACATTGCCGCACATGTGGTGCAGGCCCTACCCGTTCGGGGTGTACGTGCTGACGGGTGTCATGCCGTACCAGTCGTCCGCGCGGGGGTGGTGGTCAGGAGAGACGCCGGGCCACACGTTCGTCCGGTGCTCACCGCCGGGATTGAACGGTTCGATCAGTCATCATCGGACCCTTCCATGCCGGTGTACGACACCGACACGACAGGCCACGACGGACGGCCCCTTCTTGGGGGTGCTGCAACGTCTTGCGCACGGGCTCACGGCCCGCAGCTTCGGAGCGCTCCACGGGTCCTCCCCCCGGAGAACCCGCCCCGCTCGACGGAGTGATGGCCGCAGGACCCCCGAGCATTCCTTGCGTCAGCGCTCCGGACTGGGAGCGGTGCACAGTGCCCAGATCACGAAGGCGTTGATCGCGATCAGGACGATGGCCCAGAACGGCGCGTAGGGGAGCCAGAGGAAGTTCGCGAGCATGGCCAGGCCGGCCAGCCCCACTCCGACGACCCTCGCCCAGGTGGCTCCCTGGAACAGGGCGGCACCGGCGAGAGTGATGACCACGCCCATGACCAGATGGACCCAGCCCCATCCGGTGAGATCGAACTCGAACACGTAGTTGCGGGTGGCGGCGAACACCTCGTCGTTGGCGATGGCGGCGATGCCCGCGAAGAGCGTCATCAGGCCACCGAAAATCATCATGACGCCCGCGAAGACCACCCAGCCGCTGCCGATTCCGGTTCTTTCCGAACTCCGCACCGCCGCACCTGGGTGGGTTCCGCTCACATGACTGGCCATGATCGGCTCCTTTGTGTCGGTCTCGGCCCGGACGATCGCGCATTCACGTTCGGCCGGTCGGGCTACTTCCAATCTCTTCCTGTCGGGTGCGCCGCGCACCTCGGGCGCCTGACCGGTAGCTCTCGATGGGTAGCTCGCAGGCCATCTGTGCAGGCCAGGGCCATGTCGACGTGGTGCGGGGAGGCAGGAGCCGCAGGAATCACACACCCGGTCGTTTGGCATGTCGGTCCCGGCGCCGACGCGCGGCGAAGGCGCAGGCGAGCATGCCGAGGCCCCAGGCGATGAGAAGGGCGCCCCAGAGCGGCATGGTCACCTGTGGGACGAGAAGGCGAATCTCGGTACTCGCGGTGTTCTCGAAGATGAAGACCAGAGCGACCGCAGTGATCAGAACGAACGGTGTGAGGCGGCGGACAGCGGGGCGGGAAAGGAATGGCGTGTGGGGCTTTTGGTCTTTGTGGTGTGTGTTGGTTCGAGTCATGAGATGTCTCTCCATCACGTTTCCCCCTTCCTCCAGCGTCCTCTTCCCGTACGCGGCTTGCGACCGAAGGAGGCGCCGCTTCGCGAGCGTCCAGTGACGCCTATGGCCGAGATGCCTGCTCGTGGGCAGTGTGGAACGGTGGGAGAGGGTCGGGGAACCAGGTCCGGGACAGGGGCAACTGCTCCACAGGGCCGCTCCGTCCAGGAGGTGGCGTCATGGCTGACCAGGTCAGCGGGAGGCTTCCGGAGGAACGAGCGGCGCGGGGCCGGGCCGCTCGGGCGGACGCGCCGCGCTCCGCCCACGCGGAGTACCAGCCCGCGGCGAAGCGGCCGGACCCGGTGGAGACCATCGAGGCGCAGTCGGCCGCCCGGCTGCGCGAACTCGTGCCCATCCGGTACGGACGGATGCTGGAGTCCCCGTTCCGCTTCTACCGCGGTGCCGCCGCCATCATGGCCGGCGACCTGGCCGACACTCCCCGCTCGGGAATCACCACGCAGCTGTGCGGGGACGCGCATCTGCTGAACTTCCGGCTGCTCGGCTCGCCCGAGCGGCATCTGGTGTTCGACATCAACGACTTCGACGAGACCCTGCCCGGCCCCTGGGAGTGGGACGTCAAGAGGCTGGCCGCCAGCCTGGCCATAGCCGGACGCGAGAACGGCTACACAGATGCCGAACGGGCCTCCGTCGTACGGACCACCGTGCGGTCCTACCGCGAGCGGATGCGCCACTTCGCCGGCCTGGGCAACCTCGCGGTCTGGTACACCCAGGCCGACATGGAGGTGCTGCAGGCGCTGGCGGACCGGAAGTTGGGAGCGCGGGGCCGCGAGCGTACCCGGCGGGCCATGTCCAAGGCCCGCGGCCGCGACAGCCTCCGGGCATTTGAAAAGCTCACGCAGGTGGCCGACGGCCGGCGAAGGATCACCTCCGACCCGCCCCTGATCGTGCCGTTGCAGGACCTGCTGCCGGGCACCGAGCGCGATGCGCTGGAGGAACAGCTGCGCGAACTGATCGAGCGGTACAGCCTCAGCCTGCAGTCCGACCGCCGCCATCTGCTGCGGCAGTACCGGGTCGTCGACATGGCCCGCAAGGTTGTCGGGGTCGGCAGCGTCGGCACCCGCTGCTGGGTCGTCCTGCTGCTCGGCAGGGACGACGAGGATCCGCTGCTGCTCCAGGCCAAGGAAGCGGATCTGTCGGTGCTGGCCCCGTACGCCGGGACGAGCGCCTTCGACAACCAGGGCGAACGGGTCGTCGCCGGGCAGCGCCTCATGCAGGCCGCCAGCGACATCTTCCTCGGCTGGGAACGCGTCATCGGCATCGACGGACGCCAACGCGACTTCTACATCCGCCAGTTGCGGGACTGGAAGGGCATCGCCGAACCCCAGCTCATGGTCCCCACGGACATGCGCGCCTTCGGTGAACTCTGCGGTGCCACCCTCGCCCGTGCTCACGCCCGTTCCGGGGACCGCATCGCCATCGCCGCCTACCTCGGCAGGGGCGATGCCTTCGACCGCGCGCTCACCGTCTTCGCCGAACGCTACGCCGACCAGAACGAACGCGATCATGAGGCCCTCACCGACGCCGTACGCACCGGCCGAGTCAGCGCCGAAGCCGCGTAACCCCTGCAGGGGCCGGACTGTCGCGGCGCCGGAACGTCACCACGCCGCCGCGACCTCGCACGCGAGACCCGGCGGGCGCATCGGGCGGCCGCTGGGGCCGTGTTCGATGTCGTTGAGGAGATGCTCGATGGCGAACACCGCCGCCGGGCAGCCGAGCGACACGGCGTGCGCCAGGGCCCGTTGGGCTCGCCGCCAGGCACGGCTGCGGCGCCCCTTGAGGTGGTCGACGAGGGCCAGCGCGTACTGGCCGAGGCAGCGGATCAACAGGTCGCGCTGCGCGGACGGTTCGCGCAGCGCGCCGCGGACGGCGCGCAGGGCCTCGGGCAGGTCGCCGCGCAGGGCGTGTGTGACGCCGAGCAGCATTCGGCTCAGAGCGGCGGGCGGGCCGTGTGCCGGATCGGCGGGCACGAGTTGCGCGGCGTCCCTCAACAGGCCTACGGCGCGCTCCAGTTGGCCATGGCTGAGCGCCATCGTGCCCTGGACGTGGGCGACATGGCCCGCGGTGGTGGCGTCGCCGACCAGGACCGCCGCCGACCAGGCCCGGCACAGCAGGTCGGGGGCGTCGTCCGCGCCGGTGCTCGCGGCCAGCCAGCCCGCGAGGCACAGCGCGCGCCCGTACAGCGGCCCGGTCGGGTCGGCCAGCGGAAGGAGCCGTTCGACGACCTCACGACCGTGGGCGGCGTGCCCGCACACCGCCCACCAGAACCACAGGTCGAGAGCCATGCCGAGGGCGAGGTCGGCCTGGATCTCGTCGCGTGGCGGCCGTTCCAGGGCCGCCCGCAGGTTGTCCGACTCGTCGCGTATGAGGAGCGAGGCGCGGGTGTGCTGTCCGGACCGCCACAGGTCGTGCGCGCTGGTCGCGACGCGGCTGTACCAGAGCAGGTGCCGGTCGGCGGCCTCGTCGGTCTCGCCCGCGGCGTGCAGCCGTTCGGCGCCGAAGTCACGGGCGACGGCGGCCATCCGGTAGCGCGGCGGCAGTACCCCGCCCGCTTCCCGTACGGGTTCGAGCACCGAGGCGGCGGCGAGCCGGGCGAGGCAGGCCGGGACGTCCTGCGGGGCGACCCCGCCGCCCTGGCAGAGGAATACGGCGGCGTCCAGGGAGAAGTCCCCGGCGACCGTGGCGAGCCGGGCCCAGACGACCCGGACCGAGCGGTCGCACAGCGCGTACTGCGCCGCCATCGCCGCCCGCAACGACCGCTGCCGGCGCACCGCTCTCCCCTCGTCGCGCAGCCAGCACTGGCCCGCGTCGAGGAGCGTGGCGAGGCGCGGCAGCGGGAAGCGCGGCACCTGCGCGGCCGCGAGGACGAGCGCGAGGGGCAGCCCTTCGAGCCGCGTACAGATCTCGCGTACGAGCGCGCGGCCCGCGGCGTCGACGGTGTAGCCGCGCCGCACCGCGCGGGCCTGCCGCAGGAACAGCTCCACGGCCGGCCCGTCGGCGCCGTCCGGCCAGGTCACCGGCAGCGCGCCGAGCCGTGCGACCTGCTCCTCGCCGAGCCCGAGCGGCTGCCGCCCGGTGACGAGGACGCGTACGCCCGGCGCGTCCTGTAGCAGGGTCTGCACCAGCTGGATGCACTCGCCGTGCACCGGGTCGATGTCGTCGAGGACGAGCAGCAGGCGCCGGGTACGGAGCCGGTCCACCACTTCTCGTACGCCCGCGGGGCCGCCGCCGAGCGCACGGGCCACCGCGTGCGCGGCGCCGCGCGCCCCCTCCTCCCAGCAGGACACCCACAGCACCCGGTCGGGCGCCGCCCCGGCGGGCAGGGCGCGGCGCGCTCCGGCGGCGACCGCCTCCGCGACCCTGCTCTTGCCCCGGCCCGCGGCGCCGACGACGCTCACCAGGCGGCCGCGGGCGAGCAGTTCGCGGATCCGGTCCACCTCGGCTTCCCGGCCGACCAGTGCCACGGGGGCCCGCGCCCGTCCTTCGCCACGGCGCCGCCCGGCCCCACGCTGGTGCTTGTGCACAGCTCCGACTCCCCCGATCACTCCCGCACACAGCCGCCGCACCCATGGGGCCGGCCCGAACCACCATCCCGTGCAGAATCGTCACTGCAACGGAAACGGCGAAAGCTCCAACTCCGTCGCGCCCCATGCGGTATCGACCGTTCCGCAGTTACCACGCACCACAGCGACGCCCAGGCACTGTGTGCGAATACGTACGCGCGCGGGCGCGGGTAAGCGCAGGTACGTGCGGAATCCGCGGCCACGCGCGCGTGGTGCGGGTCGGTAGTGGCGTACCCCACGCGGATCCATGTCACCGGTGTACGCATGCGGAGTCGCTCGGCGGGTATCCGCGTTCCAGGTGAGAAGCCCGCACCGGTCGGCGCAGCCGGCCAGGCGGGCACACCACTGAGTTCCACCACAGCACCACAGGAGAGGGCCGCGAACGATGGCTACCGGCTGCAGCACCTACGCGGGTGCGGCCTTCGAGGGGCGCACGGACAGCGCCGCGCACGCCAGGCACCTGGTGTCGGAGTTCATCGCCCGGATCCGCGCGAGCGCCGCGTTCACCGTGCCGGCCGAGGCGCTGGGCGCCGCGCTGCTCGTGGTCACCGAACTGGTCACCAATGTGGTGAAGCACGCCGCCGGGCCCTGCGTCCTCGAACTCGAACTCACCGGTGACGCCCTGGACATCAGCGTGTGGGACACGGAACCGGCGCTGCCGGTCATGGCCGCGCCCGACGCCCTGCGACCGTCACGGCACGGCCTGGAGATCGTGCACGCGCTCTGCCGCGACCTGACCCTGGAACAGCGGGCGGGCGGCAAGCGCATCATCGCGAGCGTGCCGCTCAGCTGAACTGCGGGGCGGCGAGCGCCTGTTGGCGTCCGGTTGTCCACAGCTCGGGGCCTTTCGCCGGACGCATTGTCAGACCCGCCGACTAAGGTCCAAGAGCGTGACCGAAGCTGACTTCCTGACCACGACGCGGGTCTTCTACGACGCGCTCTCCGCCGATTACGCCACCCGTTTCGGCGACGCGCTCGCCGCGAATCCGCAGGACCGTGCCGTCCTTGCCCTCTTCGCCGAGCTGGTGCGGGACGCGGGCGGCGGCCCGGTGGCCGATGTGGGGTGCGGCCCCGGACGGCTGACCGGGCACCTGGCCGGACTCGGCCTCGACGTGTCGGGGATCGACCTGTCGCCGCGCATGGTCGCGCTGGCCCGCGAGCGGCATCCGGGGCTGCGCTTCGCCGAGGGGTCGATGTTCGACCTGGACCTGGCGGACGGCGCGCTGGGCGGGCTCGCCGCCTGGTACTCGATCATCCACATGCCCGAGGAGCGGCTCCCGGACGCGTTCGCCGAGTTCCACCGGGTGCTCGCGCCGGGCGGGCAGTTGGTGCTCGCGTTCCAGGCGGGAAGGGAAGCGCTCCATGTGGACCAGCCGTGGGGCCACTCCGTCTCCCTGCACTTCGAGCGCCGCGACCCGGACGGGATCACGGCGCTGCTGCGCCGGGCCGGGTTCGAACCGCGCACGCGGATGGTGCGCGAGCCCGAAGAAGGAGAGGGGGTTCCGCAGGCCTATCTCCTGGCCCGCAAACCGGATGGGACGGAGCGCGGACCGGACAGTTCCAGTCGCTGACCGGACGATTCCAGCCCACGGAACGCCACCGGGGATGAACCCCGGAGCGGGACCTAGGCGGCGCTCACCGAAAGGGTGCTGAAGTCGAGGAGGCGGTCGGCCTCACGCAGCGTCTCCTCGGCGGCTTGGCGCGCCGCGGCCGCAACGTCTCCCCTCTCTTCCACCAGGTCGGCGTAGATCGGAGCTTCGGCACTGTCAGCGGGGCTCACCGTGAAGTCTCTTTTCCTCAGGTACGTGTTTTCGCGCCGTCTGGCGACAGCGACGGTTGAGTCTACGAGCACATTTCACGTGGCCACAGGGGGGTCGGGCAAACTCCTTGTCACCGTACTGTCACGGGGCGAGGCCGGATTTCGGCCCCACCCCTGGCTACGGCACGCTTTTTCACCTGATCCATGGCTGAAATGTGTCGTACGTCATGACAGTCGGCGTCCACACTTCGGAACGCCGGGCCCGCTCTGCGTCGCACGCCACACTCGGCACAGCTCGTGCCATGTGTCACACAACGGACGACTCGACCCCGGCCCCGAGCCCTCTGATC
>NZ_JAAAHS010000125.1 GCF_009908195.1 Streptomyces boluensis
GTGTGTATAAGAGACAGCCCCGCCCCCGCCCTGCGCGCCGCCTTCACGCGCGCGTGCGGCACGGCACTGACCGCCACCGGCATGCCCCGCGCCCTCGGCCCCACGCTGCGCCGCGCCTCCGTACGGCTGTCCCGCGCGGGCAGCGCCGACCCGGCCCCGTACGCCCTCGTACGCCGCACCTACGGCACCAGCCGCTCCGCCCGCGCACTCCTCGCCGAGCACGCCACCTACGCCGATGTCGCGGCCCAACTCGTATACGTACGACGGCAGTTCACGCTTCCCGCCGGGCTGCCCGTGACCGTGCTCGCGGCGGGCGCGGAACGGCGCTGGCTGGAGCGGCAGCGCGCCCTGGCCGGACGGCTCGGCGCCGAGTTCCGCACCTCGCCCGAGGCCGGACACCTCGTCATGCTCGACCGGCCGCACGACGTGGCCCGCGCGGTCCTCGACCTCGACCTCGGCCCGGCTACGCGCCCCGCGCCTTGAGCAGGTCCGCCATGAGCCGCAGCTCCGACTCCTGGGCCGTCACCATGCCCTCCGCCAGATCGCGCTCCACCCCCGGACGGCACTGGTCCACACAGCCCTGAGCCATGTGCACCCCGCCCTTGTGGTGCTCCGTCATCAGCTTCAGGAACAGCACCTCGGCCCGCTCACCGTCCGCCTTCGCGAGCCGCGCTAGCTCGGCCTTGGTGGCCATACCGGGCATCAACGCCCCGTCGTGGTCCGCCTCCTGGCCGCCACCGTGCCCGGAACCGTGCTCCATGCCGGGCATGTCATCCATATCGCCCATGTCCATCCACGCCATCGGGGGTCCGGCCGACACCTTCGGCAGCCCCCACAGGTCGAGCCAGCCGAGCATCATGCCGCGCTGGTTGGCCTGCGTGTTGGCGATGTCGTACGCGAGCCTGCGGACCTCCTCGTCGTCCGTGCGGTCCCGTACGACGAAGGACATCTCCACGGCCTGCTGGTGGTGCACCGCCATGTCCCGGGCGAAGCCCGCGTCCGCGGAGTCCGCCGACGGGTGCTCGGGCGCGGCCGCCGGTGCGGGGTCGTGGACCGTGCCGCCCGCGAGCGCGGCGGTCACCCCGCCCCCGGCGGCGGCGAACACCACCGCCGCGCACACGGCGACCCACCCCGCCTTCCTCACTGCGCCATCCCACCCGTGCAGGCCGCGCCCGGCTCGGGGGTCTGCTTGCCCTGCACGTACTTGGCGAAGAACAGGTCCACCCGCGGGTCCTTCGCGCTGTCCACGGTCAGCTGCTTGCCCCAGGCGCTCAGCATCAGCGCGCCCTTCTGCTCGTTCACCGGACTCATCAGGGAGTACGGGGTCGCGCTCACCTTCGCCCGCAGCGCCTTGAGGTCGGCGGGCTTCGCCTGCGCGTTGTACGTCACCCAAACGGCCCCGTGCTCCAGAGAGTGCACCGCGTGCCTGTCCGGGACGGCCTTCTCGTAGACATCGCCGTTGCAGTTCATCCACACCTGGTCGTGGTCGCCGCCGACCGGAGGGGTCATCGGGTAGTCCACCGGCTTGGTGACATGGGTGCGTCCCAGCTTCTTCGCGTCCCAGCTTTTCTCGCCCTCGACGGACTTCCCGGCCGCGTCCTTGCGCGCCTTGTCCTGCCGCTTCTGCTCGGCCGCGACCCGCGCCGCCTCCTCCTTCTTCTCGTTCTGATCCGTGATGAACAGATACGAGCCGAAGCCGACGAGCCCGGCGACCACGGCCGCCGACACCACGATCGCGATGGTCCGGTTGCGGCGCTCACGCGCCCGGTCGGCGCGGCGCATCTCCTCTATTCGGGCCTTGCGCGCGTTCGACGAAGAATTGCTGGAACCCATGGCCATGTCCTTCGGTGCTCGCTTACGGAAAGGTACGGAAGACGGGTGCTGGCGGCCCGCTGTGCGGCCCGCTGATCGTAGTGGCCACCGGGATGTCGTACGCCACAAGGGGCCCGTAATCTGGCGGAAACCCCCGGCCTCGATACTGAAGCCTCCAACCGTGCCGGGGCGGTGGTGCACAGACCGTCTGAACTGCAAGGATGTAGCTATGGACAAGCAGCAGGAATTCGTGCTCCGCACGCTCGAGGAACGCGACATCCGCTTCGTACGCCTGTGGTTCACCGACGTCCTGGGCTTCCTCAAGTCGGTCGCGGTCGCCCCGGCCGAGCTGGAGCAGGCCTTCGACGAGGGCATCGGCTTCGACGGCTCCGCGATCGAGGGCTTCGCCCGGGTCTACGAATCGGACATGATCGCCAAGCCCGACCCGGCGACGTTCCAGATCCTGCCGTGGCGCGCGGAGGCCCCGGGCACCGCCCGGATGTTCTGCGACATCCTCATGCCGGACGGCTCCCCGTCGTACGCCGACCCCCGCTTCGTCCTCAAGCGCATCCTCGCCAAGACCTCGGACCTGGGCTTCACCTTCTACACCCACCCCGAGATCGAGTTCTTCCTGCTCAAGGACAAGCCGCTGGACGGCACCCGCCCCACCCCCGCCGACAACTCCGGCTACTTCGACCACACCCCGCAGAACGTCGGCATGGACTTCCGCCGGCAGGCCATCACGATGCTCGAATCCATGGGCATCTCGGTCGAGTTCAGCCACCACGAGGGTGCGCCGGGCCAGCAGGAGATCGACCTGCGGTACGCGGACGCGCTCTCCACCGCCGACAACATCATGACGTTCCGCCTGGTCATGAAGCAGGTCGCGCTCGAGCAGGGGGTCAACGCGACCTTCATGCCCAAGCCGTTCTCCGAGCACCCCGGCTCGGGCATGCACACCCACCTCTCGCTCTTCGAGGGCGACCGCAACGCGTTCTACGAGTCCGGCTCCGAGTACCAACTCTCCAAGGTCGGCCGCTCGTTCATCGCCGGCCTGCTCCGGCACGCCGCGGAGATCTCCGCGGTCACCAACCAGTGGGTCAACTCCTACAAGCGCATCTGGGGCGGCTCGGAGCGCACCGCGGGCGCGGGCGGCGAGGCCCCCTCGTACATCTGCTGGGGCCACAACAACCGCTCGGCCCTGATCCGCGTCCCCATGTACAAGCCAGGCAAGACCGGCTCGGCCCGTGTCGAGGTCCGCTCCATCGACTCCGGCGCCAACCCCTACCTCGCCTACGCGGTCCTGCTCGCCGCCGGCCTCAAGGGCATCGAGGAGGGCTACGAACTCCCGCCCGGCGCCGACGACGACGTCTGGGCCCTCCGCGACGCCGAACGCCGCGCCCTCGGCATCGAGCCTCTGCCGCAGAACCTCGGCGAGGCCATCGCCCTGATGGAACGCAGCGAACTCGTCGCCGAGACGCTGGGGGAGCACGTGTACGACTTCTTCCTGCGCAACAAGAAGCAGGAGTGGGAGGAGTACCGCAGCGAGGTCACGGCCTTCGAGCTGCGGAAGAACCTGCCGGTTCTGTAAGGGAGTTGACGGGGTGGTGCGGGGCGCGTGCCCCGCACCACCCCGTCGCCGTCGGCGTCAGATCACCGACCGCAGCGGCTTCTCCGCACGTACGCGGTACTCCTGGATCGCCCAGCCGTTGCCGTCCGGGTCCTTGAAGTACATGAACGTGCCGCCGTCCTGCTCCGCGTACGACACCGGGTCGGTCACCTGCACGCCGCGTCCGGACAGTTCCTTGTGGGCCGCCTTGATGTCCGGCACGCACAACTGCAGCCCCTGGTACGAGCCCGGCGTGGGGACCGGGTCGAGGTTCAGGGCCGAGAGGTTGTTGCTCAGTGCCACCGAACAGCCCGAGCCGGGCGGGGTGAGCTGGACGATGCGGATGCCCGGCATGACGTCGCCGTCGAAGTCGGCGTGGAAGCCGAGCTTGTCGCGGTAGAACTCCTTGGCCCGGTCCACGTCCGAGACGGGCACCATGATGACCTCGAGGGTGTACTCCATCGTTCTGCTCCTTGACTGATCGGCCCGCGGTCTCAGAACTGCCAGCGGGTCTGGCTGAACGGCTCGCCCTTGCCGAAACCGAGCACCTTGCGCGGGGCGACCGCGAAGACCAGCGCACTGCCCGCGCCGTGCTGGAAGTGGCCGTCCCGCACCTCGTAGTGCCAGAACGGGCCGTACTTCTCCTCCCAGGCGCGAGCGAGGACACGCAGCCGCGCGTCGTCGGCGACCCGGACGGCCGTGCCCTCCACCACCAGGTCGTACCCCTGGTCCCAGGTGTTCGTGCCGGTGGTCAGGACCACCTGCGGGTTGTCCGCGAGGTTGCGGGCCTTGCGCTCCTCGGCGCCGGTGGCGAAGTGCAGTGCGCCGTCCGCCCACACCGCGGGCAGCGGCGTGACGTGCGGGTGGCCGTCGGGGCGCACCGTGGAGATCCAGAAGAGTTCCGCGTCCCGCAGTCGCGCCTCGGTCTCGGACCAGTCGGGCGCGACGGCGCCCGCACTGCTGTAACGGGTGTCGACCTCGCCCCGTGGTGTGTTGCTGTTCGGCATGTCGGCCTCCTCCAACCGATCCTGCCCCGCCGCCGCGCGCCCCGCAGCGGAACGGCACTTGCCGAAGGTTCCGACACCGGTCACTGCGACTACGCTCACTTCCGTACGACGTGATCACACGGGAGGCCGAACATGACCACGCCGGGGCGGAGAAGCAGTACGTTCACACGGCTGCTGCGGCACGGCTTCACCGATGCCTCCACATCCGCGCGGCTCCTCGACAGCCCCGCGCTCGCCCCGGTCCATACCGACCCCGTGCTGCTCGACGCACTCGGTGCCACCGCCGACCCCGACCTGGCGCTGCTCGGCCTGGTCCGGCTCGTCGAGGCGCAGCCCGCGGACGACCCCGCCGAGCGGCAGTCGCTGCTCGACACCCTGCTGGCCGCGAAGCCGCTGCGCGACCGCCTCCTCGGGGTGCTCGGCGCCTCCGAGGCACTCGGCGACCACCTGGCCCGCCACCCCCGCGACTGGCAGGCCCTGGTGACGTACGAGGCGGCCGATCTGCACCCGGGCGTCGAGGAGTTCGAGCAGGGCCTCGCCGATGCCACCGACCCGGTGTCGCTGCGCGTCGCCTACCGCCGCTGCCTGCTCTCCATCGCCGCGCGCGACGTCTGCGGCACCACCGACGTCGCCGAGACCGCCGCCGAACTCGCCGACCTCGCCACCGCCACCCTCCGCGCCGCCCTCGCCATCGCCCGCGCCGCCGCCCCCGAGGACGCCGCGCTCTGCTCGCTCGCGGTGATCGCCATGGGCAAGTGCGGCGGCCACGAGCTGAACTACGTCTCCGACGTCGACGTCATCTTCGTCGCCGAGCCCGCCGACGGAGCCTTCGGCGGCGACGGAGCCGACGAGACGAAAGCCATGCAGGCCGCCACCCGGCTCGCCTCGCACATGATGCGGATCTGCTCCGAGACGAACGTCGAGGGCACCATCTGGCCCGTCGACGCCAACCTCCGCCCCGAGGGGCGCAACGGCCCGCTGGTGCGCACCCTCTCCTCGCACCTCGCGTACTACCAGCGCTGGGCGAAGACCTGGGAGTTCCAGGCCCTGCTCAAGGCCCGCCCGGTCGCCGGTGACCCCGAACTCGGCGAGGAGTACGTGGCGACCCTCGCCCCACTCGTCTGGCAAGCCGCCGAACGCGACAACTTCGTACCCGACGTGCAGAAGATGCGCCGCCGCGTCGTCGAGGGCATCCCCGCCACCGAGATCGAACGCGAACTGAAGCTCGGCCCCGGCGGCCTCCGGGACGTCGAATTCGCCGTCCAGATGCTGCAGTTGGTGCACGGCAGGGCCGACGCCACGCTGCGCAGCGGCAGCACCCTCGAAGCCCTGAAGGCCCTCGCCGAAGGCGGGTACGTGGGCCGCGCCGACGCCGCCCAGCTCGACGACGCGTACCGCTTCCTGCGCGCCATGGAGCACCGCATCCAGCTCTACCGCCTGCGCCGCACCCACCTGGTCCCCGAGGACGAGCCGGGCCTGCGGCGCCTCGGCCGCTCCCTCGGCCTGCGCACCGACCCGGTCGCCGAGCTGAACCGCGCCTGGAAACGGCACGCGTCCGTGGTGCGCCGCCTGCACGAGAAGCTGTTCTACCGCCCGCTCCTGGATGCCGTGGCCCAGCTCGCCCCCGGCGAGACCCGGCTCTCCGCGGACGCCGCCCGCGAGCGCCTCGTCGCCCTCGGGTACGCGGACCCGGCCGCCGCCTTGCGCCACCTGGAGGCCCTCGCCTCCGGCGTCACCCGCAAGGCCGCGATCCAGCGCACCCTGCTGCCCGTACTGCTCGGCTGGTTCGCGGACTCCGCCGACCCGGACGCCGGACTGCTCGGCTTCCGCAAGGTCTCCGACGCGCTCGGCAAGACCCCCTGGTACCTGCGGCTGCTCCGCGACGAGGGCGCCGCCGCGGAGAACCTCGCCCGCGTCCTGTCCGCCGGCCGGCTCGCCCCCGACCTGCTGCTGCGCGCGCCCGAAGCGGTCGCGCTGCTCGGCGACCCCCGCGGCCTCGAACCCCGCGACCGGGACCACCTGGAGCAGGAGATCCTCGCCGCGGTGCGCCGCTCCGACGGCGCCGAACACGCGGTGGCGGTCGCCCGCGGGGTACGCCGCCGCGAGCTGTTCCGTACGGCCGCGGGCGACCTGATCGGCTCGTACGGCACCGAGGAGAGCCCCGCCGAAGCCGATCCCGGCGCGCTCGTCGACCGGGTCGGGAACGCGATCTCCGACCTCACGGCCGCCACCCTCGCCGGGACGCTGCGCGCCGTCGTCCGCGCCGGCTGGGGGGACGAGCTGCCCACCCGGTTCGCGGTCATCGGCATGGGCCGCTTCGGCGGCCACGAGCTGGGCTACGGCTCCGACGCCGACGTGCTCCTCGTGCACGAACCGCGCGAGGGCGTCGACGAGCAGGAGGCGTCCCGTGCCGCGAACCATGTGGTCGCCGAGATGCGCCGCCTGCTCCAGCTGCCCACCGCCGACCCGCCGCTGCTCATCGACGCCGACCTGCGGCCCGAGGGCAAGAGCGGCCCCCTGGTCCGCACCCTCGGCTCGTACGCCGCGTACTACCGCCGCTGGTCGCACGTCTGGGAGAGCCAGGCGCTGCTGCGTGCCGAGCCGGTCGCGGGCGACGCGGACCTGGGGCGCCGTTTCGTCGAGCTGATCGACCCGCTGCGCTACCCCGCCGAGGGCCTCGGCGACGACGCGGTGCGCGAGATCCGCCGCCTCAAGGCCCGGATGGAGGCCGAGCGGATGCCGCGCGGC
Organism: Streptomyces boluensis; assembly: GCF_009908195.1. Classification (GTDB taxonomy): domain Bacteria; phylum Actinomycetota; class Actinomycetes; order Streptomycetales; family Streptomycetaceae; genus Streptomyces; species Streptomyces boluensis. Next base: position 7,177 of record NZ_JAAAHS010000125.1, read on the forward strand.
GCCGACCCGACGCTGCACGCCAAGCTGGGCCGCGGCGGCCTGTCGGACGTCGAGTGGGCCGTGCAGCTCCTCCAGTTGCAGCAGGGCTGGGCGGAGCCGGGTCTGCGCACCACCAGGACCCGTGAGGCGCTCGCCGCGGCCTGCGCGGCGGAGCTGCTTTCCACCGAGGACGCGTCGGTACTCGACGAGGCCTGGGTGCTCGCCACCCGGGTGCGGAACGCGGTGATGCTGGTGCGCGGCCGGGCCGGCGACACCTTCCCGTCGGACGGCCGCGAGCTGGCCGCGGTCGGCCGCTATCTCGGGTACGAGCCGGGCACGGTCGGCGAGATGATCGACGACTACCGACGGATCACCCGCCGCGCACGGGCCGTGGTGGAGGAGCTGTTCTACGGGGCTGCGGGGTAGGCGGTCCGTGCGGCAGTGTCGGCTCGGGCACCGTCCGGCACCGTCATGGCCCGCGTCATCGCCCTGCGGGCTCGTCCTCAAGGGCCGGACGGGCTGATGCGCCAGGCGGCGTCGCCGGTTCTCCGCCGGCCCGTGGCGGCTGGGCGCGCAGTTCCCCGCGCCCCTCTCGGGGCGCCCGGTGCGGGGCCCTGCCGTACCAGAGGCGGGTCACGCCGAGGCCGACGAGGAGGCAGAGCAGGCCGCCCACCGCGTCGAGCCAGAAGTGGTTGCCCGTCGCGATGATGACCACAAGCGTCGTGACCGGGTACAGCACCGCGAGCACCCGCACCCAGCGCACCCGGGACAGCGCGAACACGGCGAGGCCGCACCAGAGGGACCAGCCGATGTGCATGGACGGCATCGCCGCGTACTGGTTGGTCATGTGCTTCAGGTCGCCGGACGCCATCGAACCCCAGGTCTGGTGCACCACGACCGTGTCGATGAAGCCGCCGCCGTCGAACAGCCGGGGCGGGGCGAGCGGGAAGAAGTAGAAACCGACCAGGGCGATTCCGGTGGTCACGAAGAGGACCGTACGCATTGCCGCGTACCGCCCCGGATGCCGGCGGTAGAGCCATACGAGCACGCCGATCGTGACCACGAAATGCAAGGTCGCGTAGTAGTAGTTCATGCCGACGACGAGCCATGTCACGGAATCCACGGAGTGGTTGACGGCCCGCTCGAATCCGAGGCCGACCGCGCGTTCCGCCTGCCAGATCCAGTCGGCGTTCTGCAGTGCCGCCGTTTTCTGTTCCGGTACCGCATTGCGGACGAGGGAGTACAGCCAGTAACTGACCGCGATCAAGGCCAGCTCGTACCAGAGGCGGGGACGCCGGGGGCTGCGCAGCCGGCGCAGGAGCGAGTGGGCCGCGGGGGCTCCGACTTCGCCGTCGATGGGTGATGTGCAGGCCGCTTCCGGGCCTTTCCCTGTGTTCACAGTCGTGTCACCCATGGAGAGAAAGTCTGCCAGATCCTCCCCTTTGCCCGATCATCCTCCGGGTGGGTCCGGGCTGCATTTTCTACGTCTCAGGAATGATGTTCAGGGTGTACGGAACCCCGGAATTCAGGGGCGGGAACCCTTAGGGGCGGAAGCGGTTGAACCGCGAACCACCAGTTCGGGCATGAACACGAATTCGCTCTGAGGAGTGGGAGTTCCGGCGATCTCTTCGAGGAGTGTGTTCACCGCGGCCTGGCCCATCGCCGTGACCGGCTTGCGCACCGTGGTCAGCGGCGGGTCGGTGAAGGCGATCAGCGGGGAGTCGTCGAAGCCGACCACCGAGATGTCGTCCGGGACCTCGAGGCCGCGCTGCCGCGCCGCCCGTATGGCACCGAGGGCCATCATGTCGCTCGCGCACACCACGGCCGTGCAGCCGCGGTCGAGCAGGGCCGTGGCCGCCGCCTGCCCGCCCTCCAGGGTGTACAGCGAGTGCTGCACCAGGCGGTCGTGGATCTCCTCGTCGCGCAGGCCGAGCTGCTCCCGCACCGCCTGCACGAACCCCTCGATCTTCCGCTGCACCGGCACGAACCGCTTCGGGCCCAGGGCGAGCCCGATGTCCGTGTGCCCGAGCGAGACGAGGTGGGTCACGGCCAGGCTCATCGCGGCCCGGTCGTCGGGGGAGATGAACGGGGCCCGCACCTTCGGCGAGAAGCCGTCCACAAGCACGAAGGGCACGCCCTGGGCGCGCAGCTGCTCGTACCGCTCCATGTCCGCCGTGGTGTCGGCGTGCAGACCGGAGACGAAGATGATGCCGCTGACCCCGCGGTCCACCAGCATCTCGGTGAGCTCGTCCTCGGTGGAACCGCCGGGTGTCTGGGTGGCCAGGACCGGGGTGTACCCCTGCCGGGTCAGGGCCTGTCCGATGACCTGGGCGAGGGCCGGGAAGATCGGGTTCTCCAGCTCAGGGGTGATCAGTCCGACCAGGCCCGCGCTGCGGCTGCGCAGCCGCACCGGGCGTTCGTAGCCGAGCACGTCGAGGGCGGCAAGCACGGACTGGCGGGTGGTCGCGGCGACGCCCGGCTTTCCGTTCAGCACCCTGCTGACCGTGGCCTCGCTGACCCCCGCCTGGGCTGCGATGTCGGCAAGCCTCGCGGTCATGGCCTGGACTGTACCGGGCGGATCTCGCACTGCCCACCACATGTGGACAACCGAGCAGGTCCGGAGGCGTTCCGCGCGGAGGGGAACGGGAGGGTGGTGCCGCCCAGTTGGCGCCGTCCGGGCGTTCAGCCGAGCCGCTTCTCGAGCAGCGTCACACCGTACGTACTGCCGTCCGCGGCCACCTTGTCGGTCAGCTCGCCGGCGACCGTGTACCCGGCCGACTCGTAGTACGCGCGAAGCCGCGGGTTGGATGAGACGCAGTCGAGGCGGCTGAGGGCGCGGCCCCGGTCCGCGATCCGGCGCTCGGCCGCGGCGAGGAGCGCGCGGCCGGTGCCGGGCGCCGCGTCGCGGGCCGTCATCAGGCGGTGCACATATCCGGCCACCGGCTCCCTGACCCCCCAGGCGGCTATGTCCTCCCACCACAACTCCCAGGCGCCTACGGCGACTTCGTCACGGGAGGCCAGCCAGACCTCGCCCTGTTCCATCCGGGCCCGGAAGTGCGCGGCGTCCTTCCCGCCGGGCTTCCACTGCTCGATGCCACGCTCGGCCATCCACCGGGCGGCCCCGTCGTACAGCTCGACCAGCGTGGTCAGGTCCGCTTCGCTGTCGGTGGCGTGCCGGAGGGTGAGCTCGTGGGCAAGGTCAGTTCTCATGCCCGGAATTATGCGGCGCGGGTGGTGAAGGGGCGTGCCGGGGGCCCGAGTTCACGGGGAGAGCGGGGGTCAGCGGGGTCAGTGGGTCGGCGGGGTCAGCGGGGGGACGGGACCAGGGTCACCAGGCGCTCGACCAGGTCGCCGAACGGGCCCTCGGGCGGCTCCGTGGCAAGCACGCGGCGCAGGATCGCCGCCATCTCGTCGTCGTACGCCGCGCTCACCGCGGTCAGCGCCCCGAAGTCGTGCACCAGCTGCAACTCCAGCTCGGCACGCGGCACTTGGCGGCCGTCCAGCCAGAGCAGCGCCGTGGACTCGGCGAGCGAGACCCAGGAGCGCACGACGAGTTCGAGCCGGGCGGACGGCACCCTGATGTCCAGGTGCGCGAGGATCTGCTCGTACGCCGCCTGCCGCACCGAGTCGATCAGGGCGTTGGTGGCCGAGGAGCCCACCGCGGGGCCGCCGCGCATCAGGGCCGAGAAGCCGGGGCCGTGCTCGTCCACGAAGTCGAAGAAACGGCCCATCACCCGCAACAGCCGCGCCCCGAGCGGGCCCTCGCGCGGCTCCCGGAAGCGCTCCGCCAGATCCTCGGCGGCCTTGCGCAGCGCCGCCTCGTACAGGCTGAGCTTGCCCGGGAAGTAGTGGTACACCAGCGGGCGGGATATTCCCGCCGCGGTGGCTATCTCGTCGATGGAGACCTCGTCGGGGGAGCGGTGGCTGAACAGCTCGAGCGCTACGGCGATCAGCTGCTGTCGCCGCTCCTCGACCCCCATCCTGCGGCGCACCCCGGTCGTCATACGAACACCCTAACGGGCCGGGGTGCGTTCACGTCCGGCCCGTCCGGTCCGTCGGGCCGTCCGGTGGGGAACAACCGGGGCCTACAGGTCGAGGGTCAGCTTGCCGCCCCGCGCGCGGGACACGCAGATCAGCATGGAGTCGCGCCGCTCCTCGTCCGTGAGCAACTCGTCCCGGTGCTCCACCTCGCCCGCCACCACCCGCTGTTGGCACGTACCGCAGAAGCCCTGCGCGCAGGAGTACGCGATGTCCGGCAGCTCCCGGCGCACCGCCGTGAGCGCCGTCTCGTCGGCGGCGACGGTCACCGTGGTGCGGCTGCGCCGCAGTTCGAGCTCGAACGGGGCGTTGCCCTCGGTGGCCGCGGCCGGAGTGAACCGCTCCAGATGCAGCGTGCTGCCCGTCGGCAGCGCGGCGGCCACCGCGTCCATCAGGCCCTCGGGCCCGCAGCAGTAGACGGCCGCGGCGGGCGGGATTCCGTCGAACAGCGCGGCCGGGTCCGGCCGTCCGGTCTCGTCCTCGGCGAGCACCGTGACCCGCCCGGCGCCCCCGATCCGCTCCACCTCGTCAAGGAACGGCATCGACGCGCGCGTACGGCCCGCGTACACGAGCCGCCACTCGGCGCCCGCCGCCTGTGCCGCGCGCAGCATCGGCAGGATCGGCGTGATGCCGATGCCACCGGCCACGAAGACGTACGCGTGCGAGGAGACCAGCGGGAAACGGTTGCGCGGCCCGCGTACCTCGATCCCGGTGCCCTCGGCCAGCTGCTCGTGCACCTCGCGCGAGCCGCCGCGGCCGTCCTCGATCAGCCGGGTCGCCACGGTGTACGCGGAGCGGTCCGCCGGGTCGCCGCAGAGCGAGTACTGCCGGACCGCGCCCGAGGGCAGCACCAGGTCGAGGTGGGCGCCCGGCTCCCAGGGCGGCAGTTCGGCGCCCGCGCGCGGCTCCAGGCGAAGCCGGACCACGCCGTCGGCGACCACGGTGCGGCCCGCCACCGTCAGCAACTGGGCGCGGCCGCGCGGGCGGCCCGATATCGGGGTGTCGAGCGCGGGCATCGGCCACAGCGGCGCGTGCCCCATCCGTCGCCGTACGGCCCGTCTGACGAGCAGGGCGGCACCCGTGACGGCGAGGACGGTGCGGAATCCGGGCATGTCAGGCGGCACCCTTCTCACGGGCCTCGGCGGCGAGGGCGGCGGGCGACGACGCCAGGTAGGCGACGGCCTGCTCGGTGGAACCCTCCTGCGAGGGGTGGTAGGCGCGGGCCAGATAGCGGGGGATGGAACGCGCCATCGCGCCCGCCGTCGGCAGCACCCCCTGCCTGCCCCTGTCGAAGAACTCCTTGAACGAGGCCCGGCCGTCGTCGAGCGTCGGGTCGTTCTCCATGAAGAAGCGCGTCCCGCGCTGCCACAGGAAGACCAGCGCGGTGAACGCGAGACCCCAGGTCCGCACCCGCCGCTTGTACGAGCCGTCGAGATGCATGAACAGCTCGAACGCCACCGAGCGGTGCTCGACCTCCTCCGCGCCGTGCCAGCGCAGCAGGTCCAGCATCGTCGGGTCGGCGCCGCGCCGGTCCAACTCCTCGGCGTTCAGCACCCAGTCGCCCAGGAATGCGGTGTAGTGCTCGATCGCCGCGATCAGCGCGATCCGCTCGAGCAGCCACCACTTGCGGGCCTTGCCGGGCGGCAGCGTCCGGTCGCCGAGCAGCTTCTCGAAGAACCAGTCGACCTGCGCCGTGTACGGGGTGGGGTCGAGGCCCTGCTCCCGCAGATGCGGCAGCACCTCGTCGTGGGCCTGCGAGTGCATGGCCTCCTGGCCGATGAACCCGATGACGTCGGCGCGCAGTTGCTCGTCCTTGATGTACGGAAGGATCTGCTTGTACACGTGCACGAACCAGCGTTCGCCCGCGGGCAGCAGCAGATGCAGGACGTTGATGGTGTGCGTGGCGAAGGGGTCGTCCGGGATCCAGTGGAGCGGGGTCTCCTCCCAGGCGAAGGAGACCTTCCGGGCCTTGAGTTCCACCCGCTCGGACGCGAGCGGCTCGGGCACCCGGGCCGACCAGGCCTGCTGCGTATTAGACATGGCGTCAATGTACTGACGGGTACGGCTTGGGTGTACCCCTTGGACGCACCTTTCTCGTCCCTCTGAGCACACCGCCCCCTACGGCCTGAGCGCACCGCTCCCTACCGTCTGAGCGCACCGCCCCCTACGGCCTGAGCACACCACCCCTTACCGTCTGGGCACACCGCCCCTACCGCAGCGCCGACACCGGTGTTCCGTCCGCGAGCCGGCCCGTGAGCTCCGCCCGCGCACCCTTGCGGGCGGGCGCCGCGAGTACGTTGCCGCGGGCCGCGCCCGCAGCGCCGCCCGTGGCGCGGACCGAGGCGACCTCCTTGCTGCCCGCCGCGAGCACATGCCAGTTCCCCGCCCGCGACTTCCACAGCACCCCGGCGAGCACCCGGGGGTCGCGTACCCCGCAGGACGGCGAGTCCTGCGCCTTGGCCGCGACGGCGCCGGTCGCCTTGCCCGGCGCCTGGAACTGGGCGAGCACCCTGCTGCCCGTGCCCCGCCAAGTGTCGGCCCGCGTGCACACCCAGGTCGCCGTGCCATTGCCCTCGGGCAGCCGCTGACTCGCGTACGCCCACGAGTTCACCGACCGCACCCCGTGGGTCCGCACCGTCGGCAGCAGGCACGCCGTACCCGCCCAACTCGCCTGCGCCGCCCGCCCGGTGACCTCACGCGGCGCCTCAGGACGCCCGGCGGTGAGGTGCGCGGGCGTGAGTTCGCCCAGGTCGGCGTGGAGCCGGGTGCCGCTGTCGTCCCGCAGTTCGAGCGCGCTCACCGAGGTGCAGGTGGTGGCCTGCGCGGCGCTGGTCAACGCGGCCGTCACCCCGTCCACCGAACGACGCAGTGGCCGCGCGCCCTCCGTCGGCCGCAGCAGGTCGCGCACCGCCGCGCCGCGCACCCACGGCGCCGTCAGGTAACGCACGGTGCCGTCTCCGCGTCCCACCACCACCGCACCCGACGACGCCGCCTGCGCCCCGTCGACCCGCGCGAAGTCCAGCGCCGCGCCGCCCGTACCGTCCCGCGGCTCCGCGTACCGCACGAGGCGCAACCCGTCGTGCAGCACCACCACGCGGGCCTGTCCGACCTCGCCCGCGTACAGCAGTTGGGCCGGTCCCGGCGGTGCGCCCGACGGGGTGCCGGGGGTCGCCGACACCTGTACGGACGTGCCGGGGCGCGCCCACACGGCGAGCGCCCGGCGCAGCAGCCCGCGGTCGTCGGTGAGGGCGCCGCGGGCGGGCCACACCGAGAAGTCCGTACGCGCCGAGCGGCGCCAGGTCTCCGGCTCGACCCGCGTCAACCGGCCCGGATCCAGGGCCGCTTCGGCCGCCGGGTTCTGCGCGTACGGCGGGGCGGCAGCGCCGTTCGGGCCCCAGCCTTCGCCGGGCAGGGCCAGCAACGTCCCGCACACCAGCGCCGCGGCCGCCGCCACGAGCGCCGCCCGCCCGTGCTGTCTGCGCCGCACCAGATCGGTGGGCCGCGCCTGCAGCGAGCACGGGTCGAACTCGGGCGAGTCGAGCAGCGCGTACGCCGCGTCCACGCCGTCCGCCTCCGCGAGCGCGGCGTGCGGGTCCGCCACCCCGGCCGCCTCCAGCATCCGCCGCACCTCGGTGTCCGCCAGCCGCTCCAGACCACGCAGCACGTACGCGGCGCGGGCCGGTCCGCTCAGCGCGGAGAGCCGCTGGTCCAGGGCGAGTTCATCGGCCCCGCCGGAGCGCGGGAACAGTCGCAGGCCCCACACCTGCGGCAGCAGCGACGGCAGTTGCGAGCGCCGCGGCCAGGCCCGCCGCAGCAGCGGCCGCCCCGCCTCCAGCGCGCTGCGCAGCACCCGCAGCCGTACGTACCCGTACCCCGGGTCGCCGTCGCGCCCGCCCGCCGCACGCTGCGCCGGGATCACGGAACGCTCCACGGCGGCACGACCGCGGGGCAGGGCGCGCTGAGTGATCGCGTGCGCGGTCAGCACCCGGCGGTTACGTCCGAGCGACGGCGGCAGTACGAGATAGCCGAGCCGCACGAGTCGGGGGTAGTGCTCGACCAGCGCGGCCTCGGCCTGCTCGACGTCGACGACGGGCGCGGGGGTGGCTGCGGCCGCGGTTCGGGTGGTGGCATCCGAGGAACTCACGTTCAGCAGAACGAGCGAATCGTCAGATGGTCACCCGAACTGGCCGGAGTGCGGCGGTGGTTGACGGGGCTATTCGAGGGTGAAGCCGCTGAACTCGGCCGTTCCGCGTGCTCCGCTGCCGCCGTGGGTGGCTGTCATGAAGAGGCCCACGTCCTGGGTGGCCGTCGCGCCCCCGACCGGCACTTCGGCGACCGTCCGCCAGGTCGTCCCGTCGTCCGTCGAGCACGCGCCCCAAAACGTCCCGGCCTCCCGTCTCAGCCGCAGCAGCACCGGCGCCTTGATGCCCGTGATCCGCTGGTACGTGTCCAAGGTGCCGTCGCCGTTCGTGTCGTAGGAGAGCGCCACTCCGTTCGCCGGTGTCACCGACAGGTTCACGAACCCGGGGGAGCCGGGCGTCGCCAGGGAGTTGCGGGCCACGATGCCCGCACGCGCCCAGGGGCCGGTGGCGTCCTGCGCGTCCACCCGCACCGTCACCGTGACCCCGTCCTTCAGGGCGCCCTCGCGGTACGCGGCACCGAACTCGCTGGTCCCCTTCCACAGGTCCTGGCCCCCGCCGTTGATCGCGTACCGCCCCTCCAACTGGCCGAAGACAGCGGCACTGTTGGTGTACGTCCGCCACGCCGGGTCCAGCGGCCCGGCCACGTACAGGCTGTCCTTGACGACCGTGCTCACCCGGTCCTCCCCACGCGGGCCGTACCGCACCGACAGCTCGTACGGCAGGGGGCGCAGTGGCTGCGTCAGCGGTTCGGCCGGGGCCTCGGCCCGCCAGGTCACCTTGCCCGTGCCGGCGGCGGGCACCGACGGGAGCGAGGTGCTGCCCTCCGGCTGAGCGTCGAGGCCGGTGAGCGCGAAGTCCACCTGGCCCGTGTCGCGCAGCCCGTTGACGTTGGTGAAAACCGCCTGCACACGCGCGTGCCCGCCGGGAGGGAACGCGGGCGGCTCGGCGGTGAGGGCGACGGTGCCCTGATACGGGGCGCGGGCCAGGACGTCGTGCGCCTGCCGTGCCGTGCGGTACGCGTCGTTCGGCGGGCGCAGCGGATAGGACTTCCGCTCCCGCGTCCATGGTTCCTCGACCGCGTACCAGTCGAAGGGCCGCGGCTCGCGTCCCGCGGCGAGGGCGTCCTCCAGCTCGTCGAGGTACGCCGTCCACTGCGGCAGGTGGAAGTCGCCGATCAGGCCGTGCCAGTCCCGGTTGGCGTAGCGTGCGAGCCGCCCGCCGTCCGCGGTGGCACGGTCCGCCCAGGTCGTGATCAACACCCGGGCCGTGCGCTCCAGTTGCTCCGCCTCGGTGGGCGAGGATGCCGTCCGGAGCGCGTCGTCCAGCCACGGCCCGAGCAGGAACGCGCGGTGCGAGCCGGTCACGTCCTCGCTCAGCCGCATCAGCTTCAGCCAGAGCCGCGCGAGTGCCCGGAACGTCTCCAGGTCCTTCCTGCCGTACGCCGCCCTCAGCTGCGGCAGCAACTGCCAGGAACGGTTGGCCAGCGCCTGCCGGGCCACGTCGGTGAGGTCGTGGCGGTACGCGTCCGAGCCGCGCAGCGGCTCCCGCACCCCGAGCAGCGCCGCGAACGCCCGGTCGAACCCGCCGGGTGGGAACGCGGGTGTGTGCGTGGCGTAGTACGTACCGGAGTTGGCGGTCAGGCTCGGCCGCGCCGCGAAGATCGAGTCGTGCGGGCGGCCGTCCTTGCTGGTGATCCGGTACGCGGTGTCGCGCAGCGCGGCCATCGCCTCGCGGGCCTGCCCGTCCCGGCCGCCGTAGCGCAGGTCGGCGTACTCCTGGAACCACTGGGCCCGGTCAACTGCCTCGTCCCGCCAGGCCAGTTCGGTGAACAGCTCGAGCGCCGCGGGGTCGCGCTCCGCCGCCTCCGGCATGTACGCGGTGCCGACCAGCTTCGAGCCCGGCTTGTCCCGCCACACCGTGAACCGCTCGGTCCACATATGGGTCTTCGCGCCGATGGTGGTGCGGCCGCCGAAGTTGGGGATGGTGCCGAAGGCGTAGGGCGCGCCGCCCCAGTCCTTCTCCCGGTCGGTGACGGTCTCCAGGTCGGAGAGGCCGTCGACGATCAGCAGGTGCCGCTTGTCGAGCGCGTCGATGAGTTCGCGGCGCGGGTTCGCCTGCCAGCCGAGGATCGCCCAGGTCGCGCCGGGCCGTGCGCGTCGCAGTGCGCTCTCCACGGCGCGCGCCGCCTCCGGCACCGGCACGTCACCCGCCGAGCCGCCCTCGTGCAGCAGGTCCATCTTGAACACGTCGACCTCGCCGAACAGTTCGCCCTGGTGCCGGTAGAAGGCGGCCGCCACCTCGGCGAAGGAGTCCGTGCGCGGGTCGAGCCAGTCCGGCCGCTTCAGGCCCGACCAGTCGCCCTGCGGGACCGTACGCGCGCCCGGGTTGCGCTCCGCGAAGCCGTCCGGGACGGTCCCGAAGTAGCCGGGGAGCACCGGCCGCATGTCGAACTCCCGCAGCCGGTCCGCGATCCGCCGCCCCAAGTCGGCCCGCTTGCCGATCAGTTCGTGACCGAGCGGGCCGCCGTACGCGCTCATGTTCTGCAGCAGCCACCACGGCTGGTGCGTGGGGGCGGGCAGCCAGCCACGGGCCTCGGTGTCGGAGTACCCGAAGTCCTGCAACAGGCGGTGGTAGACGGCCTCCTGCCCCGCGGTGACCAGGACTTCGTTGCAGCCGTGCAGCGCGAGCACGTCGATCATGCGCTCCCAGCGGGGCCAGTCCGCGTACGGGGCGGTGTAGCCGTCGTGGGTGTCGTTGAAGACGAAGCGGTGCGGGACGGTGGCCGCGCGCTCCAGGGGGCGGTCGGGCTCCGGAAGCCGCTCCGGCAGGTCGAGTTGGCTGCCCGACCAGGAGATGTGGGCACCGCACGTGTACTTCAGATACCAGTGCACCCCGGCGAGCAGGGCGAGCCGCCCCGTGCCCGCGACCGTGATCCGCCCCGTGGAACCGGTGACCCGGAACCGCTCCCCGCTCGCCGACAGCCGGGTGAGGTGGAACTGGTCCGCGTGCTCAGGGAGCAGCCGGCCGAGCGCGGCACGCACGGGTCCCGTGTCGAAGTCGGTCTCCTGCGCCGGGACTTGGGCGGGGACTTGGGTGGGGTCTTGGCTGGGGTGGCCCGCGGCGGAGGCCGGGACGGCGGTGCCGAGAACGCTGCCGAGGCCGACGGCGCCGGTGGTCCCCAGGAGTCTGCGGCGTGACGGATCAGTCATGGTGTGCCCCCCTCTGTCGTCATGTGCGGCGCACGCTAACGGGACGGTCGGTGGTGCTCAACGGTGCTTACGGAGCTGGCGCGTTCGCGTCGGCGGGCGGGGTGGAGGTGGTGGAC
>NZ_JAAAHS010000126.1 GCF_009908195.1 Streptomyces boluensis
GCACCCGCACCACTCGACGCCCCACCAGAAGCCCGGCCGGACGCCCCACCAGAAGCCCCCAGCGCCGCAGCCGCCGCGCCGATCAGGCCCGCGTCGGTGCCCGTCACGGCCGGGGTCACCGTCAGGCCGCTGACGAAGGACAGCGTCGCGTAGTCACGCAGCGCCCGGCGCAGAGGTGTGAACAGGACGTCGCCCGCCTTGGCCACACCCCCGCCGACCACCGCGATGTCGATCTCCACCAGGGTCGCGGTCGCGGCGATCCCGGCCGCGAGCGCCTGCGCGGCCCGTTCGAAGGAGGCGCGGGCCACCGGGTCGCCCACGCGGGCCGCGGCAGCGACCGCGGCGGCGGAACTGTCACCGTCGGGCCCGGGGCGCCAGCCGTCGCGCACCGCGCGCCGCGCGATGTTCGGGCCGCTCGCGATCCGCTCCACACAACCGCGCGCCCCGCACGGACAGGGGTCACCGTCCAGGTCGACGCTGATGTGACCGATGTGCCCGGCGTTGCCCGTGGGGCCCGGATGCAGCTTGCCGCCCAGGACGAGCCCGCCGCCGACCCCGGTGGAGACGACCATGCACAGGGCGTTGTCGTACCCCTGCGCCGCGCCCTGCCAGTGCTCGGCCGCGGTGATCGCGACGCCGTCGCCGATCAGCTCGACGGGCAGTCCACCGCTCGCCGCCACCACCCGCTCGACCAGCGGAAAGCCGCGCCAGCCCGGCACGTTGACCGGACTGACGGTGCCCTTCGACGCGTCCACCGGGCCCGCGCTGCCGATGCCGAGGGCGCGGGCGCGCGACCAGTGCGGCGAGGCGGCGAGCTCCGCCACGACGGCCTCGACGGCGCGCATCACGGTCTCACCGTCCTCCTGAGCGGGCGTCGGACGCTGGGCGCGCAGCAGAATCCGTCCGCGCAGGTCGACCAGGGCACCGGCGATCTTGGTGCCGCCGATGTCGAGCGCGGCGACGATCTCGTTCTGCATCAGTGTCAGATCTCCTGGTGAGAGGTGCGGCCGACAGACCGGAGAACAGTCTCCACCGCAACTGACAACGTTGTCTAGGCTCTATGCTCGACGGCACACCCCTTGTCCGGGCGCCGAACCCCCGTTGCCGGGGCGCCGAGCCCCCACCCAGGGGGCGACGTTGGACCAGAACAGGCCGTTGGACCAGAACAGGACAGCACACGTGCCCGAGACCGCCCGCCCCGATCACCGCTACGGCAATCGTCCCACCATGAAGGATGTCGCGGCCCGCGCGGGCGTCGGCCTCAAGACGGTCTCCCGGGTCGTCAACGGCGAACCGGGTGTCACGCCCGACACCGAGCGCCGCGTCCAGGAGGCCATCGACGCCCTCGGGTTCCGGCGGAACGACAGCGCACGCGTCCTGCGCAAGGGCCGCACGGCGAGCATCGGTCTCGTACTGGAGGATCTCGCCGACCCGTTCTACGGGCCGTTGAGCCGGGCCGTGGAAGAGGTCGCCCGCGCGCACGGCGCCCTGCTGATCAACGGATCGAGCGCCGAAGACCCGGACCGCGAACAGGAGTTGGCGCTCGCCCTGTGCGCGCGGCGGGTCGACGGGCTGGTGGTCATTCCGGCCGGTGACGACCACCGCTATCTGGAACCGGAGATCAAGGCGGGAGTCGCCACGGTCTTCGTGGACCGCCCGGCCGGGAAGATCGACGCGGACGTGGTGCTCTCGGACAGCTTCGGCGGCGCCCGCGACGGCGTGGCCCATCTGATCGCGCACGGCCACCGCAGGATCGGCTTCATCGGCGACCAGCCGCGCATTCACACGGCCGCGGAGCGCCTGCGCGGCTACCGGGCGGCGATGGCGGAGGCGGACCTTCCGGTCCATGACTCCTGGGTCTCCCTCGGCTCCACCGCTCCGGACCGGGTCAGGACCGCGGCGGACGCCATACTCTCCGGCCCGGAGCCGGTCACCGCGATCTTCGCGGGCAACAACCGCGTGACGGTGACGGTGGTACGCGTACTCGCCGATCTCGACCGCCCGGTGGCCCTCGTCGGTTTCGACGACTTCGAGCTGGCCGACCTGCTGCGCCCCGGCGTGACGGTGGTCGCGCAGGACGCGGCGCAGTTGGGCCGTACGGCGGCGGAGCGACTCTTCCACCGACTCGACGGCGCCCCTGGCAACCCGCAGCGGATCGAGCTGCCGACCCGCCTGATCACCCGCGGCTCGGGCGAACTGCCGCCCGCGGACTGAGGGTTGGGGCGAGCCGCCGCGCCCCTCGGTGCTGCCGCTATCGCGACTCGAGCATGAAGATCTGCCGCGGCTTGCGCTCGCGCTCGTCGAACTCGACCGGCGCGCCGCTGTCGATCGCCGCACCGAGCGCCGCCTTCAGGTCGTCCTCGGCGTCGAAGCGCGCCGTGCTGACCACCGCGTCCCCGTCGGGCGTGACCCAGACCTCCACGGACCGGCACCCGGGCACCGCCCGCAGCACCTCGCCCACCTGTCGCGTACGGCCGACGAACTCCTCGAAGTACTCGGGGTGCGGGTAGTGGAAGGCAACGAAACCTGCGGACATGACTGTCTCCGTCCAGATATACGATGGCGTACAGATCGAGGGTAGCCCGTTTGTACGGCGCCGTATATCTGACGCGGAAGTGAAGGGAGTCGCCTCATGGGCGCCACGCGCACACCACGCGAGAAGTGGATCGAGGAAGGGCTGCGCGCCCTGGAATCCGGCGGCCCGGACGCCGTACGCGTCGAGGCGCTCGCGAAGCGGCTCGGCGTCACCAAGGGCGGGTTCTACGGGTACTTCGCCGACCGCGACGCGCTCCTGACCGAGATGCTCGACACCTGGGAGCGGGAGAGCACCGACGAGGTCGTCGACCAGGTCGAGCACGAGGGCGGCGACCCGAGGACCAAGATCCAGCGGGCCGGCGCGCTCACCTTCTCGGACGACCGGCTGCTCCCGCTCGACCTGGCGGTACGCGACTGGGCCCGGCGCGATGCCTCGGTCGCGGAGCGGCTGCGCCGGGTGGACAACCGGCGCATGGAGCTGCTGCGCGAGATGATCGGCACGTTCTGCTCCGACCCCGACGAGGTCGAGGCACGCAGCCTGTTGGCGTTCTGCGCGGCGATCGGCAAGCACTTCCTCGCCGCCGACCACGGCGACCGCACCCGTCAGGAAGTACTCATGCACGCGGCGGACTTGATCCTCGACCGCCCTCGCGGCGGCCCGGCCGAGGGCTGAGCCCGAGTCGACCGCGGGGCTTCCCGCACTCCGGCCTGACGCAACCGGACCGGCGGCCTACGCGAGCCTCAGCAGAGCACCGGCACCTGCCGACCGTCCCCGACATAGGCGCCCGGCGCCCGCCACGGGACCGAACCTGGCCCCACGAGGCTCAGCAGACCGGCAAGCCCGGCAGCGGCTTGTCGTTGTCGCCGCCCTTGATGTAGACGTCGCTGATGAAGACGTTGGTGTTGCCGCTGTCGTCGTCGGTCTTGGCCCACCACACGTTGGTCCAGCCCTGGTAGGTCTCGCGGCGGCCCAGGTTCTGCTGGCAGTAGAAGTAGTTGGTGCCGGCGTTGAGCACTCCGGCCTTCGCGCCGGACGCCGTGTAGGAGTCGGCGGTGCGCCAGACATCGCAGTCGTACTTGCCGCCGCCCGCCGGGTGGCAGGCCGGTGCCGGCTCCTCGCCGCCACCGGTCGTACCCGAGGTGCCGGAGCCGCCTGAGCTGCCCGAGCCTCCGGTCGTACCGCCCGAATCCCCGCCCGTGGAACCGCCGTCGCCCGAGCCGCCGTCGGTGCCGCCGTCCGTGCCGCCGCCGGTGGTGCCCCCGTCGCCCGCGGGCTTCGAGGCCTCCCCGTCCGGCCGGCCGGCGCTCTCGGAGGGCCCGTCGGACGGGGACGCTGACGTGTCGTCCGACCCGGTCGGCTCCGGCTTGCCCGAAGGGGTCGAACCGGCCTTCCCCGACGCGGACTTGGAGGGGCTCGGCGACGCGTCGCCGCCCGCTTCGACGCGCTTGCCGTCGCCCTGGGCAAGGAGCGCGTACCCACCGCCGCCCGCCGCGAGCACCGCGAGCACAGCCGCCGCGACGATCAGGGCGCGCCGCTTCCGGCGCGGCTCGGGCCCGTCCGGCACCGGGGTCACCAGCGGGGTGTCCGAGCCGTTCGGGGTGTCGGAGCCGTGGCCGTACGCACCGTGCGCGCCGTACGGACCCTGGGGCGCCGCAGCTCCACTGGGCGTACCGAACGGGCCCACAGTGGGCGCCCCGTGCAGGGGAGCCGCGACGGGGGCCGGGCCGCTGCCGGGGCGCAGCACCGTGGTGTCGTCGTCCCGGGTGGACTCGGCGACCCCGGTGAGGAGCCGGCGGGCGGTCTCGGCGTCGGGACGGGCCGCAGGGTCCTTCGCCATGAGCTGCTGGAGGACCGGCGCGAGGGGCCCGGCCTTGACCGGGGCGGGCAGCGGCTCGCTGACGATGGCGGTGAGCGTCGACCAGGTGGAGGTGCGGCGGAAGGGGGCGTTCCCCTCGACCGTGCCGTACAGGGTCGCGCCGAGGGCCCAGATGTCGGAGGCGGGTCCTGGTTCGTGGCCCTGGGCCCGCTCGGGCGCCAAGTAGTCGAGGGAGCCGACGAGTTCGCCGCTGCGCGTGAGGTTGGTGGAGTTGCCGTCGCCCGGGTCGTCGACCATGGCGATGCCGAAGTCGGTGAGGACGACGCGTCCCCCGCGTTCGAGCAGGATGTTGCCGGGCTTCACGTCTCGGTGCAGGACGCCCGCGCGGTGGGCGGCGGCGAGGGCCTCCATGACCTTGGCGCCGATGGCGGCGGCCTCGCGCGGCGGCAGGGTGCCGCGCTCGCGCAGCACGTCGTCGAGGGACGGGCCGTCGACGAGCTCCATCACGATCAGCGGGCGGCCGTCGACCTCGGCGACGTCGTGCACAGCGATGACGCCGGTGTGCCGGACCCGGGCGGCGGCCCGCGCCTCCCGCTGCATCCGGGTTCTGAGCCCGGCCAGCTCCGTGGCGGCCGCGTCGGTGAAGGTGCGCAGTTCCTTGACGGCGACCTCGCGGCCGAGGACCTCGTCCATGGCGCGCCAGACGATGCCCATTCCGCCGCGGCCGAGCTGCCCCTGGACGCGATAGCGCCCGGCGAGCAGCCGGCCGACGCCGTCACCCTGTTGGTTGTCCCCCGAAGCCACCGCTGCCCCGTTCCTCCGTGCGCCTGCCCGTCGCGTTTGCCGGGTACAGACTAAGGGGCGGCGGTGACACCTCGTACGGCGTTACTGCGTGGATGCCGTGAGGGCCGCGCGGCGCGGCGAGGAGAAGCCCTCGAGGTCGGCGCGGGTCAGGCCGGTGAGGCGGGCGACCTCGGCGATGTCGAGGGCGCCGCAGTCGAGGCCGCGCAGCAGGTAGCCGCTGAGCGCCTTGGCGGTGGCGGGCTCGTCCATGACGTCGCCGTCGACCTGGTTGGCGTAGGCGGCGAGGCGCTTGCCCGCGGCCTCGAAGCCTTCGCGGTAGAACGCGAACACCGCGGCGTACCGGGTGGGGATGTGCGCGGGGTGCATGTCCCAGCCCTGGTAGTAGGCACGCGCGAGGGCGCGCCTGGTCAGGCCGTAGTGCAGCTTCCAGGCCTCGTGGACGTGCGCGGTGGAGCCGACCGGCAGCACGTTGGTGGAGCCGTCCGAGACGCGTACGCCGGTGCCCGCGGCGGCGACCTGCATGATCGCCTTGGCGTGGTCGGCGGCCGGGTGGTCGCTGGCCTGGTAGGCGGCGGAGACGCCGAGGCAGGCGCTGTAGTCGAAGGTGCCGTAGTGCAGGCCGGTGGCGCGGCCCTCGGCGGCCTCGATCATGCGGGCGACGGTGGCGGTGCCGTCGGCGGCGAGGATGGACTGGCTGGTCTCGATCTGGATCTCGAAGCCGATCCGGCCGGCCTCGAGGCCGCGCGCCTTCTCGAACTCCTCGACGAGCCGCACCATCGCGGTGACCTGCTCGGTGTACGTGACCTTGGGCAGCGTGAGGACCATGCCCTCGGGCAGGCCGCCGGCCTCCATCAGGCCGCTGAGGAAGACGTCGAGGGTGCGGATGCCGCGGTCGCGGACCGGGGACTCCATGCACTTCATGCGGATGCCCATGTACGGGGCCGCGGTGCCGTTGTCGTACGCCTCGACGATCAGGCGGGCCGCGCGGGCGGCGTCCTGGTCCTCGTCCTTGCCCTTGTAGCCGTCCTCGAAGTCCACGCGGAGGTCTTCGATGGGCTCGCGCTCCAGCTTGGCGCGGACGCGGGCGTAGACCGGCTCGGCCAGTTCGTCGCTGAGGCCGACGGCCTTGGCGAAGCTGGTGGCGTCCGGCGCGTGCTCGTCGAGCGCGGCGAGGGCCTTGTCGCCCCAGCTGCGGATGGTGTCGGCCTGGAAGACCTCACCCGGTACGTACACCGTGTGGACCGGCTGGCGGGTGCCGGGGTCTCCGGGGTAACGGCGCTCCAGGTCGGCGTCCACCGGAGCGAGGGAGGCGCTGATGCCCTCGCTGACCGCGCCCGCGAGGCTCGTCGCCACCTGTTCTTGCTGACCCATCCTTACATCCTCCACGTCACGTTTTTCCGCTTCACGGAATCAATAATCCGTATGGCGAAGTTATCTGTGTACCTTCCCGCTGGTCAACACCCCCTTTCTCCCTCGACGGGCACCGTTCACCACCTCGGTCCCGTTCCGTTCACTTCTGTCTCGCACGCCCCTCACACCATCAGCGGCGCGCCAACCATCCTGACCCGCGACGGAAGGAGAACGCGTGCACCCCGAACTCCCCATCGGCGGCGGACTCAGCCGCAGACTCGGACTGAAGACCGCCCTCACCGCCGCCCTCGCCGCTCCCCTGGCGACCGCGGCGTTACCGACGCTCCCCGCCCAGGCCGCGGAGCGCGACGACGGCCCGCTGCGCACCATGACGTTCAATCTACGCTTCGCCAGTGACACTCCCCCGAACAGCTGGCCCGAGCGCCGACCGGTCACCCGTGAACTGCTGCGCCAGGAGCGCCCGCACATATTCGGCACCCAAGAGGGCCTCTACGGACAGCTGCGGGACATCCACGCGGACCTCGGCCCGTCCTACGGCTGGATCGGCACAGGGCGCGCGGGCGGCAGCCGGGACGAGTTCATGGCGGTGTTCTTCGACACCCGCCGCCTCGCGCCCGTGGAGTACGACCACTTCTGGCTCTCCGACACCCCGGACGTGATCGGCTCCAACACCTGGGGCGGCGGTTCCATCCGCATGGTCACCTGGGTGCGCCTGCGCGACCTGCGCGACGGCGGCGAGTTCTACTTCCTCAACACCCATCTGGACAACGCCAGTCAGTACGCACGCGCGCGTGCCGCCGACCTGACCGTCGAGCGCATCGCCCGGCTCGACCGCACGCTGCCGCTGGTCGTCACCGGCGACTTCAACGTGGCGGCGCACAAGAACCCGGTGTACGACGCGATGCTGGCGGCCGGGCTCGTCGACTCCTGGGACACCGCGGCGGAGCGGAGCAAGCTCTACGCCACGTTCCACGGCTACAGGCCGCTGGTCCCGGACGGCGACCGGATCGACTGGATCCTCACCTCGCCGGGGGTCACCACGCACTCCGCGGTGATCAACACCTTCGCCCTCGACGGCCAGTTCCCGAGCGACCATCTGCCCGTACAGGCGACGCTCACGCTCGGCTGAGGCCGATACGCCGAAGGCCCCCGGGGCGCACCCGGGGGCCTTCGGTCCGAACAGGCTCAGCCCTTGCGGGTGTTGACCTCTTCGGTGAGCTGCGGGACGACCTCGAAGAGGTCACCCACGACGCCGTAGTCGACCAGGTCGAAGATCGGCGCCTCGGCGTCCTTGTTGATCGCGACGATCGTCTTCGAGGTCTGCATACCGGCGCGGTGCTGGATCGCACCGGAGATGCCGGACGCGATGTACAGCTGCGGCGAGACCGACTTACCGGTCTGGCCCACCTGGTTGGTGTGCGGGTACCAGCCCGCGTCCACCGCGGCACGCGAGGCACCGACGGCCGCACCGAGCGAGTCGGCGAGCGCCTCGATGATCGCGAAGTTCTCCGCGCCGTTGACGCCACGGCCACCCGAGACCACGATCGCGGCCTCGGTCAGCTCCGGACGGCCGGTCGACTCACGCGGGGTGCGCGCGGTGACCTTCGTACCGGTGGCGGCGTCCGAGAAGGACACGGCGAGGGCCTCGACCGCACCGGCGGCCGGGGCGGCCTCCACGGCGGCCGAGTTCGGCTTGACCGTGATGACCGGGGTGCCCTGCGAGATGCGGGACTTGGTGGTGAAGGACGCGGCGAACGCGGACTGCGTCGCGACCGGACCCTCGGCACCGGCCTCGAGGTCGACGGCGTCGGTGATGATGCCGGACTTGATGCGGACCGCGAGACGGGCCGCGATCTCCTTGCCCTCGGCGGAGGACGGCACGAGCACGGCGGCGGGCTGCACGGCCTCGTAGGCCGCCTGCAGCGCGTCGACCTTCGGGACCACGAGGTAGTCCGCGAACTCGGCGGCGTCGTTGGTGAGGACCTTGACCGCACCGTGCTCGGCGAGCGCGGCGGCGGTCTCGGCGGCACCCGCGCCGACGGCGACGGCGACCGGCTCGCCGATACGGCGGGCCAGGGTCAGCAGTTCAAGGGTGGGCTTGCGGACGGCACCGTCCACGTGGTCGACGTAGACCAGAACTTCAGCCATGGGACTTCTCTCCTGCTGCAAGTACGAAGAAACTGGGGGCGTTTACCGGGCTCGGCGGGCTCAGATGAACTTCTGGCCCGAAAGGAACTCGGCCAGCTGCTTGCCGCCCTCGCCCTCGTCCTTGACGATCGTTCCGGCGGTACGGGCCGGACGCTCGGTGGCCTCGTCGACCTTGGTCCAGGCACCCTCGAGACCGACTTCCTCGGCCTCGATGTCCAGGTCGTCCAGGTCGAGCGACTCCACCGGCTTCTTCTTGGCGGCCATGATGCCCTTGAAGGACGGGTAGCGGGCCTCGCCCGACTGGTCCGTCACCGACACGACGGCCGGAAGCGAGGCCTCAAGCTGCTCGCTGGCGGTGTCGCCGTCACGGCGGCCCTTCACGACGCCGTCCTCGACGGAGACCTCGGAGAGCAGCGTGACCTGCGGGACGCCGAGGCGCTCCGCGAGGATCGCCGGCAGCACACCCATGGTGCCGTCGGTGGACGCCATACCGGCGATGACCAGGTCGTAACCGGTCTTCTCGATCGCCTTGGCGAGCACGAGCGACGTACCCATGACATCGCTGCCGTGCAGGTCGTCGTCCTCGACGTGCACGGCCTTGTCGGCGCCCATGGACAGCGCCTTGCGCAGCGCGTCCTTGGCGTCTTCCGGGCCCACCGTCAGGACGGTGATCTCCGCGTCGTCGGCCTCGTCGGCAATCTGCAGGGCCTGCTCGACCGCGTACTCGTCGAGCTCCGACAGCAGGCCGTCGACATCGTCGCGGTCGACGGTCAGGTCATCAGTGAAGTGCCGGTCGCCGGTGGCGTCGGGCACGTACTTCACACAGACAACGATCCTCAAGCTCACGCCGGCTCTCCTACTGCATCGTCATTTCTGGGCTGCTGCCGCTTGCAGGCAGCATAAGCGCCTGAAGAGGCGGATCCCGGTCGGGGCGACCCGCGCTCCGAACGAAATGTTACTTGCCAGTACACCCAGTACTTGCCCACTAAGCAAGCGCTCGGAACTGTGACGTTGCCAACGCCGGGCGAGCACTCACCCCAGCGGCCCCGCAGGGCGCCTCGGCTCAGTCTCGCAGGCCGTTGAAGCGACCCTGGTGGTACAGCAGCGGACGGCCCACACCGGACGGGTCCCCGACGACGACCTGGCCGACCACCAGGCGGTGGTCGCCCGCCGGGACCCGGGCCACCACGCGGCAGACCAGCCAGGCGAGGACGCCGTCCAGGATCGGCACACCTTCGGGGCCCTCGTGCCAGCGGGTGGGTTCGGCGAAGCGGTCGGCGCCGCTGCGGGCGAAGGTGCCCGCGAGATCCTGCTGATGCTCGCCGAGTATGTGGACGCCGACGTGCTCGACGCCGGAGATCACCGGCCAGCTGGACGAACCCGTACCGATCCCGAACGAGACCAGGGGCGGTTCGGCAGCGGCCGAGTTGAGGGAGGTGGCGGTGAAGCCCACCGGACCGCCGGCGCCGCTCGCGGTGATCACCGCGACTCCGGCCGCGTGCCGTCGGAACACGGAGCGCAGCAGGTCGGGGGAGGCGAGCTGAGGGGTACTGAGGTCGGGCGTGGCCGTCATGGAGTTGTCCTTCTGCCGTGGTGAACGAGGTCCGTGGCTGCTCAGCGCCTCGGACAACGGGCGCTCGCATGACGGCCGAGGTCCACGTGGACCCGCTCGTACAGAAGGATTTCCTGCGGCATGAAGTCAGGCTGACGATAGGTGCGGGGTGCAGTCAAGTGCGTACCGGTATCTGGGAGCAGGCTCACGCGCGCGCCCCGGAGTTCACACAGCCTCGCCGAGCGCGGCGATCACATCCGCCTTACGGGGCTGGCCGCTGGCCCGCCGCACCAGCCTGCCGTCGGCGTCGAGGACGAGGACTGTGGGGGTGCGCAGGATGTCGAGCTCGCGGACGAGGGCCAGTCGCTCCTCGGCGTCGATCTCGATGTGGGCTACGCCGGGCACCAGTTGGGCCACCTCGTCCAGGATCCGCCGGGTGGCCCGGCAGGGCTGGCAGAAGGCACTAGAGAACTGCACCAGCGTCGCCCGCTCGCCGAGCGCGGAGCCCAACTCCCGCTCCCCGAACGCCCTGTCGCCGTCGCGCACCCTCAGCCTCCCGCCGCACACACCATGAGCCCCCATCCTCGCGTGCAGCGTTCACACGACCGCAAACATTCCCGTGGCTCGATCCGGCCGGTCCGCGCCAATCTCGAGCGCGGGGTCCCGACGGGCGGCCACGGACCGTTCCCGCTCCTCACAGGGCGACGACGGCCCGGATCCGAGGCGCTGGACGGCCCCGCGCGAGGGGCGTTCCCGGGGGTCTCCGGCGGGTCCTACGTGACGAGAATCTCCCTGCTCACCGGCGGGAGGGGTGGCTACTCGGCCGACGATGGGGCACGATCTGCCCATCGCCCGAAACCTACGGGCCCGTAACTTACCCGCCCGGGAGACCCTTCCCAGGCGCACAGAAGGGTCGATCGCCCCCCATGGCAGAACTCGTCTACCGTCCGGTCATCGGTGCCGCGCTCACGCTGTTCAAAGCGCTGGACCTGAAGATCGACCTCAAGGGTGCGGAGAACATTCCGGCCACCGGTGGCGCGGTCCTGGTGAGCAACCACATCAGCTACATGGACTTCATCTTCGCCGGGCTCGCCGCCCGTCCGCAGAAGCGCCTCGTGCGGTTCATGGCCAAGGACGCGGTGTTCCGGCACAAGATCTCCGGCCCTCTGATGCGCGGCATGAAGCACATCCCGGTGGACCGCAACCGCGGCGAGACGGCGTACGCGCACGCCCTGGACTCGCTGCGTTCCGGCGAGATCATCGGGGTGTTCCCGGAGGCGACCATCTCGCCGTCGTTCACGCTCAAGAGCTTCAAGTCGGGCGCCGCGCGGATGGCCCAGGAAGCCGGCGTTCCGCTGATCCCGGTGGCGCTGTGGGGTACGCAGCGGCTGTGGACCAAGGGCCGCCCGCGCAACTTCAGGCGCAGCCACATCCCGGTGACGATCCGCGTCGGCGAGGCCGTCGAGGCGCCGACCGACCAGTACGCGGGGGCCATCACCCGGCGCCTTCGCGGGCGGGTGCAGGAACTCCTCGAGGCGGCCCAGCGCTCCTACCCGGTGCGCCCCAAGGGCCCCGAGGACACCTGGTGGGTGCCCGCACACCTGGGCGGCACGGCCCCGGAGCCCGCGAAGTCGCGCGGCACCGAGGCCGGCTGAGCCCCGCCCCTCCTACTCAAGGGTTACTCCAGGGCTACTCCGGGGCGCGCACGTCGAGTCGCGCCCCGGGGCTGAACTTCTCGATCAGTTCGGCGAGTTCGGCGCCCGCCCGCTCCAGGTCCGCGCGCGGCATCGGGTCGAGCGATTCGAGCAGGAAGACCGCGCTCGTCGACTCCTCGGTGAGGCGGGTGCGCGGGCCCTGGCGCCAGTTCCAGCGGCGGCAGGTGACGCCCGCGTCGTCGCACCAGATGATCTCGCCCGCGTCGGGGTGCTCGACGGCCCGCTCCCCCGCCGCCGTGGTCACGAACTCCTCGTCGCCCTGGGCCCGTACGAGGCGCATACCGCCCTCGATGCGGCCCAGGTCCTCGCCGCCCACCGGGATCAGATGGGCCACGCTGATCGCGTTGTAGACGTCGACCAGGACGTTGATCCGGGGCAGCCCACCGTCCGCGAGGGCCCGCTTGGCGAGCGCCTCGGCGGAGTTGCGCGTACGCGAGGGCTTGGCGCCGAACGCGCTGTACGCGGCGCGCCAGGCCACCATGTGCGGGTCCTCGTGCGGGGCGCGCCCCGCGAGGCGTTCGGCGAGGCGCCGTCCGGCCTCGTCGAGGAGGGCCGAACTCGCCTCGGTACTGGGGCCGTTGACGAGGCCGTGCGCCTCGACGGCGAGGTGGGTGAAGCCGGGGACGAGGGTGCGGACCTCGTCCGCGACGGTCAGTTCGAGTGTCATGCCGGGCCTTGGGTCGATGCGGTCACAGGGCGCTCGGAAGCGTCTTCCACAGGGCCGGACGGTCGGGGGCAGCCTTCAGGGCGTCCAGAACCACCGGGTGCGGTACATCATAGAGTACTGGATAGTCCATCTCGCTGAACTCTGTTCGCGGGATCCAGGCCAGCCGCTCCGCGCCGAGCGAGAAGTGCGCGTCCACGCCTGGCTTGTTGCCACGTACGTCCTGGCGGTGCCAGGCCCCGTCGAGCCGTACCGCGATCAGACCGTGCACGGCGTGCCCCTCCTCGAGGCCGTCCCCGAGGGTCAGTCGCTGATAGCAGAGCGCCGTGGGAATGCCGGCGGCGCGCAGCAGCGCGGCGGCCGCGTGCGCCTTGGCGTGACAGATGCCGGTCCCCTGGTCGAGCACGTCGGAGGCCCTCCAGGTCACCCGGAGATCACCGGAGTCCTGCGAGTGCGGCACGGTGTCGCGCACCAGCTCGTACGCCGCTTTCGCGTATGTGTATACGTCGGCACTGCTGGACCAGAGCCGGTCGGCGATCCGTTTCACCGTCGGATGGGAGTGGTCGACCGCCTCGTTCTCGGCGAGATAGGCGGGGAGTTCGGGGGTGAGTTGGCGCAGTTCCATGGCCGCAGAACGTACGGAAGCGGCCGACCGCAAGTCAATGACTTTTACGGTCGGCCGCATATCCATGCACAGGGAGGGCTACTGCGCCATCTCCTCCTTGAGCGCCGCCACGAACCCGTCCACGTCGTCCTCCGAGGTGTCGAAGGAGCACATCCAGCGCACGTCGCCCGCGGACTCGTCCCAGAAGTAGAAGCGGTAGCGCTTCTGCAGGCGTTCGCTCACGTCGTGCGGCAGCCGGGCGAAGACGGCGTTGGCCTGGACGGCGTGCAGGATCTCCACGCCGTCGACCTCGCGCACCCCCTCGGCGAGCCGCTGCGCCATCGCGTTGGCGTGCCGGGCGTTGCGCAGCCACAGGTCCTTGGCGAGCAGCGCCTCCAACTGCACGGAGACGAAGCGCATCTTGGACGCCAGCTGCATGGACATCTTGCGCAGATGCTTCATGTGCCGGACCGCGTCGGGGTTCAGGACGACGACCGCCTCACCGAACAGCGCGCCGTTCTTGGTGCCGCCGAAGGAGAGCACGTCGACGCCGGCCCTGTTGGTGAAGGTGCGCATCGGTACGTCGAGGGAGGCGGCCGCGTTGGCGATGCGGGCGCCGTCCAGGTGCACCTTCATGCCGTGCGCGTGGGCGTGCTCGCAGATCGCGCGGATCTCCTCGGGCGTGTAGACGGTGCCCAGTTCGGTGTTCTGCGTGATCGAGACGACCTGCGGCATCGCCCGGTGCTCGTCGTCCCAGCCGTACGCCTCCCGGTCGATCAGCTCGGGGGTGAGCTTGCCGTCCGGGGTGGGCACCGTCAGGAGCTTGAGGCCGCCGACCCGCTCGGGGGCTCCGCACTCGTCGACGTGGATATGGGCGGTGTCGGCGCAGATGACGGCGCCCCAGCGGTCGGTGAGCGCCTGAAGTGCCGTGACATTGGCGCCCGTTCCGTTGAACACCGGGAAGGCCTCGGCCGTGGCGCCGAAGTGGCCGCGGATCAGCTGCTGGAGGTGCGCGGTGTAGTCGTCCTCGCCGTACGCGACCTGGTGGCCGCCGTTGGCGAGGGCCAGGGCCGCGAGTATCTCCGGGTGTGCGCCCGCGTAGTTGTCGCTGGCGAAGCCCCGTATCTCCGGGTCGTGGTGGCGTCGTGCGTCGGTCCTGGGTGGGTTCGACGGATTCACGGCTTCTCGGTCAGCCACTGGCGGGTTCCGTTCACTTCCTGGGCGGGGCGCTCCCACATGCCGGCGATGGCCTCGGCCAGCTCCGTGACATCGGTGAAGCCCGCGAACTTCGCGTTGGGGCGTTCGGCCCGCATGGCCTCGTGCACCAGCGCCTTCACCACCAGGATGAGGGCCGCCGCGGTGGGCGCCTCGGCCCCCTCCGCCTTCGCCGCCTTGCGGAAGGCGTCGCCGAGGGCGAGGGTCCACGCCTCGGCGGCCGCCTTCGCCGCGGAGTACGCCGCGTTCCCGGCCGTCGGCTTGCTCGCGCCGGCGGCGCTGACCAGGACGTACCGCCCGCGGTCGCTGCGGCGCAGGCCGTCCTCGAAGGCGAGCGAGGTGTGCTGCACGGTGCGGATCAGGAGCTTCTCCAGGACGTCCCAGTCCGCGAGGTCGGTCTCGGCGAAGGTGGCGCTGCCGCGCCAGCCGCCGACGAGGTGGACCAGGCCGTCGACGCGCCCGAACTCCTTCTCGGTGCGCACGGCCCACTCGCGGGTGGCGTCCAGGTCGAGCAGGTCAACCGTGTCGCCGATGACGGTGGCGCCGCCGTGTGCGTACCGGGCGGCGTCCACGGCTTCCGCGAGCCGCGCCGCGTCCGCGTCTGCGGCCACCACGACGGCGCCCGCCTCGGCCAGGCGCAGCAGTGTCGCGCGCCCGGCGGGTCCGGCGGCTCCGGCCACCGCGACCACCGCGCCGCTCAGGGCGCCATTGCCGTTCGAGTTCGTCATGGTCCTCACCTCCGCGTCGGCGGGGCTCACGCGGCTGCCTGCTCGATGTCCGCGGCCGTGATCCCCCTGGTCGAGGCAATCACACCCTTGAGCTTCTTGGAGAGCGCCTCATAGAACATGCTCAGCGGAAACTCGTCCGGAAGCACCTCGTCGACGAGTTTGCGGGGCGGCAGCGAGGTGTCCAGGGCGTCCGGGCCCTTGGCCCAGCGCGATCCCGGGTGCGGGGCGAGATAGGTCGAGACCAGTTCGTACGCGGCGAACCAGTGCACCAGCTTGGGGCGGTCGATGCCCGCGCGGTACAGGTCCTCGATCTCGGCGCAGAGCTGGTTGGTGACCTGCGGGGCGCGCTGCCAGTCGATGCGCAGGGTGTTGTCGGTCCAGCGCACCACGTCGTGCTTGTGCAGGTACGCGAAGAGCAGCTGGCCGCCGAGGCCGTCGTAGTTCTTGACCCGGTCGCCGGTGACGGGGAAGCGGAACATCCGGTCGAAGAGCACCGCGTACTGGACGTCACGGCCGTGGGCGTTGCCCTCGGCCTCCAGCTTCACGGCCTCCTTGAACGCGGTGAGGTCGCAGCGCAGCTCCTCCAGGCCGTACATCCAGAACGGCTGGCGCTGCTTGATCATGAACGGGTCGAAGGGCAGGTCGCCGTGGCTGTGGGTGCGGTCGTGGACCATGTCCCACAGGACGAACGCCTCCTTGCAGCGGTCCTGGTCGCCGATCATCTCGCGGATGTCGTCGGGCAGTTCGAGCCCGAGGAGGTCGACGGAGGCCTCGGTGACGCGGCGGAAGCGGGCCGCCTCGCGGTCGCAGAAGATGCCGCCCCAGGAGAACCGCTCCGGGGCCTCGCGCACGGCGATGGTCTCCGGGAAGAGCACCGCGGAGTTGGTGTCGTAACCGGCGGTGAAGTCCTCGAAGGTGATGCCGCAGAACAGCGGGTTGTCGTAGCGGGTGCGCTCGAGCTCGGCCAGCCAGTCCGGCCAGACCATGCGCAGCACGACCGCTTCGAGGTTGCGGTCCGGGTTGCCGTTCTGCGTGTACATCGGGAAGACCACGAGGTGCTGCAGCCCGTCCGCGCGGCCTCGCGCGGGCTGGAAGGCGAGCAGCGAGTCCAGGAAGTCGGGCACCTGGAAGCCGTCGTCGGCCCAGCGGCGCAGGTCGAGAGCGAGCGCGCGGTGGTACTCGGCGTCGTGCGGGAGCAGCGGGGCGAGCTGCTCGACCGCGGATATGACGCGGTCGACGGCGAGCTCGGCCACTGACCGGGAGGGGGCGCCCTCGGCGGTGAAGTCGATCGAGCCGTCCGCGGACTGCCAGGGGCGGATCTCTTCCACGGCGTCCTTGAGCGTCGGCCAGGCAGGGTGTTCGATCACCTTGCTGCCGGGAGGAATCTGCTCCTCCATCGGTGCCTGCACAAGAATTTCCGTCATGCCTCTTCCTCCACGGGAGAACCTCGCGTAAAGACACCGTATGCATGCGAGGTTCTCCCCCACAAGTGGAGCCTGTGGAAATTATCCTGCGCCACCCCCTGCTTCACCGCTGTTTTTCCTGCCGTTCTCCGGTCCGGTACGAGTTTCGGCCGCCGTCGCCACGATGGCCGCGGCCGCGCCCGTGAGCGCCGAGCGGGCGTCGGCCAGCGCCTCGGGGAAGCCGAAGAAGCCGTGGAACATCCGCGGGAAGTGCCCCTCCGTGACCGGGACACCGGCCTCGCGCAGCCGCTGCGCGTACGCCCGCCCCTCGTCGCACAGCGGATCGCAGCCGGCCGTCACCACATGCGCGGGCGGCAGCCCCGCCAGGTCGCCGAGGAGCGGCGAGACCCGGGGGTCGGCCGGGTCACCGCCGGCCGCGAGGTACTGCTCGCCGAACCACCGCATGTGCGTCAGGGACAGGAAGTACCCGCTGGCGTTCCGGGTCAGCGAGGGCCACTGCCGCGACATGTCGGTCGCCGGGTAGATCAGCACCTGCAGCGCGAGCGCGGGGCCGCCCTCGTCGCGGGCCTGCTGCGCCACCACCGCCGACAGGTTGCCGCCCGCGCTGTCCCCGGCCACCACCAGGGCCTCCGGATCGCCGCCCAGCTCGGCCACGTGCGCGCCGACCCAGCACAGGGCCGTGTACGCGTCCCGCACACCGGCCGGGAAGGGGTCCTCGGGGGCGAGCCGGTAGTCGACGGCGACGACGGTCGCGCCCGCCTCGCGGCAGAGCCCGCGCGCCGTTCCGTCATGGCTCTCCAGGTTCCCGATCACCCAGCCGCCGCCGTGCAGGAACAGCACGGTGGGACGCGGACCCGGCGCCTGCGCCGGGTCGGGCCGGTACACGCGTACGCCGATGTCGGGCGCCCCGTCCGCGCCGGGGATCGTCCGGTCCTCGACCGAGCCGACCGCGGGCGGTTCCCACGGCGGCCGCGGCGTGGCGGCGAGGATGCGACGGGCCTCGGCCGCGTCGGTGACGGCGCCCCCGAGGTCGGGGAAGACGGACGTGATCAGGTCGACCAACGCCCGTGCGTCCGGCGGAAGTCGGTCCTCCGCGAGGTCCTGCGCGAGGTCCTGTGCCGTCATCGGGATGCCTCCTGCTCCCGCGCGGGCCGCTCCCGCGCGTCGTCACGAAAGTGCGGAATGACCTTCTCGCCCCACTGCCGGATGGTCTCCATGCAGGCCTCCTGCGGAACCGTGCCCATCTGGATCAGACACATGACCTCGTCGGCGCCCGCGTCACGCAGCCGCTCGACATAGGCGATGGCGTCCTCCGCCGAGCCGTAGGCGTGGTCCGCGTTGAAGGTGGCCGTGGCCGTGGGACGTACCGGAATGCTGTGCTCGTGCAGCCGGGCCACGACCTGCTCGGCGGCCTTGCGCATCTCGGCGGCCTCGTCGGTGCCCTCGACCACGGCCTCGTCGGGAATGCCCGCCCCGCCGTACCAGTGGCCGATCGACTGGGCGAAGAACCGCTGCCCCCGGATGCCGATACGCCGTGCCGCCTCGCGGTCGTCGAGCACGACCGTCGGACAGAGTACGGAGAAGTGGTCGTTGACGACAGAGGAGACCAGGCGCTCGGTGCCGCGCTCGGCCCGCGCCGTGTCGTACGCCGTGCGCATCTCCTTGATCGACTCGGGCCCCGCGAAGCCCATCACCAGGGCCCCGATGCCGAGTTCGGCCGCCTGCCGAAGGGTCTCGGTACGGCTGCAGGCGAGGAAGAGGGGCGGGTGCGGGGTC
>NZ_JAAAHS010000127.1 GCF_009908195.1 Streptomyces boluensis
GGAGATGAACCTGGAGCCCCGTGCCCGGCTGCGCCAACTCCCCGCCCCGTACGGAGGTTGGCGCCCGCCCCTCGACCCGGGCCGGCCCCTGCTCCTCCGCTGGCCCGCGCTGCTCGTCCTGATCCCGCTCGCCCTCGCCCTGGCCGCCGTCACCGTGGTGCTTGCCCTCGGCCTGTTCGCGTCCGGCGTCCAGGAGGCGGGCACCCTGTCGCCCGGCGGCTGCGCCGCCAACCGCGCCGACTGGCCCGAGCAGGACCTGGAGGCCGTCGACTGCACGGATCCGGACGCCGAATACACCGTCGACGACGGGGAGCAGTGCGCCCCCGGCGCCTATGTCACGTACCCGCGCTACGGCGCCGACGGCGCCACCTCGTACTGCCTCGTGCCACGGAAATGAGCGGCCCGAGCGGACCGACACCGCCCCGCGCTGTCCGATCGCACCGGAAGCCAGGCAACAATGGGGGGATGAGCGACAGTCCAACCCCTCTCGCCGACCCGCATCTGGTCTTCGACCCAGGTACGGCTGACGGCCCCCGGGACATCGTCGTCCTGGGCTCGACGGGCTCCATCGGCACCCAGGCCGTCGACCTCGTCCTGCGCAATCCCGACCGGTTCCGCGTGACCGCGCTGTCCGCCGCCGGCGGCCGGGTCGGGCTGCTCGCCGAGCAGGCCAGACGGCTGCGGGTGCGTGCGGTCGCGGTCGCCCGCGAGGACGCGGTGCCCGCCCTGCGCGAAGCGCTCGCCGCGCAGTACGGCGACGGCGAGCCGCTTCCCGAGATCCTCGCCGGACCGGACGCGGCGACCCAACTCGCCGCCTCCCCCTGCCACACCGTGCTCAACGGCATCACCGGCTCCATCGGCCTCGCCCCGACCCTGGCCGCCCTGGAAGCGGGCCGCACCCTGGCCCTGGCCAACAAGGAGTCGCTGATCGTCGGCGGCCCCCTGGTCAAGGCGCTCGCCAAGCCCGGCCAGATCATCCCGGTCGACTCCGAGCACGCCGCGCTCTTCCAGGCGCTGGCCGCCGGCACCCGCGCCGACGTCCGCAAGCTCGTCGTCACCGCGTCCGGCGGCCCCTTCCGCGGCCGGACCAGGGCGCAGCTCGCCGACGTCACCCGCGACGACGCGCTGGCCCACCCGACCTGGGCGATGGGCCCGGTCATCACCGTCAACAGCTCGACCCTGGTGAACAAGGGCCTCGAAGTCATCGAGGCGCACCTGCTGTACGACATCCCCTTCGACCGCATCGAAGTCGTCGTCCACCCGCAGTCGTACGTGCACTCCATGGTCGAGTTCACCGACGGCTCCACGCTCGCCCAGGCCACCCCGCCGGACATGCGCGGCCCCATCGCCATCGGCATCGGCTGGCCCGAGCGGGTCCCGGACGCGGCCCCCGCGTTCGACTGGAGCACGGCGTCGAGCTGGGAGTTCTTCCCGCTCGACAACGAGGCGTTCCCGGCCGTCGGACTCGCCCGGCACGTCGGCGAACTGGGCGGTACCGCCCCGGCGGTGTTCAATGCCGCCAACGAGGAGTGCGTGGACGCGTTCCTGAACGGCTCACTGCCGTATCTCGGGATCATGGAGACCGTCACCAGGGTCGTCGCCGAACACGGCACACCCCGTACGGGAACTCCGCTCAGCGTCGCGGACGTCCTCGAAGCGGAGACCTGGGCCCGTGCCCGGTCCCGTGAACTGTCGGCGAAGGCAACCGCGGAGGCCCGTGCATGACGACTCTGATGATGATCCTCGGCATAGTCGTCTTCGTGATCGGGCTGCTCTTCTCGATCGCCTGGCACGAGCTGGGGCATCTGTCGACGGCGAAACTCTTCGGCATCCGCGTACCCCAGTACATGGTCGGCTTCGGCCCGACCATCTGGTCGCGGAAGAAGGGCGAGACCGAGTACGGCATCAAGGCCGTCCCGCTCGGCGGCTACATCCGCATGATCGGCATGTTCCCGCCGGGACCCGACGGCCGGGTGGAGGCCCGTTCCACCTCGCCCTGGCGCGGCATGATCGAGGACGCCCGCTCGGCGGCCTTCGAGGAGCTCGAGCCCGGCGACGAGAAGCGCCTCTTCTACACGCGCAAGCCGTGGAAGCGCGTCATCGTGATGTTCGCCGGGCCGTTCATGAACCTCATCCTGGCCGTCGCGATCTTCCTCGGCGTCCTGATGACCTTCGGCTGGAACGAACAGACCACCACGGTCAGCAAGGTCTCCGACTGCGTCGTCGCCCAGAGCGAGGGCAACCGGAACTGCAAGAAGGGCGACGAGCCCTCGCCCGGCAAGGTGGCGGGCCTGAAGGCGGGCGACTCGATCGTCGCGTTCAACGGGCGGCCCATCGACGAGTGGGGCCCCCTGCAGGAGCAGATCCGCTCCCACGCCAACGAGAAGGTCACCCTCACCGTCGTACGCGACGGCCAGAAGGTCGACCTGACCCCGACCCTGGTCGAGAAGAAGGTCAACCAGGTCGACGACCGCGGCGGCTACATCGACGACGAGTACGTGAACGCCGGGTTCCTCGGCTTCACCCCCGCCTCCGGTGTCGTCCAGCAGTCGTTCGGCGAGTCCGTGCAGCGTATGGGCTACATGATGGAGGACGGCGTCACGTCCCTCATCGCGCTGCCCTCGAAGATCCCCGACCTGTGGGACGCGGCGTTCAGTGACGGCGAGCGCAAGCAGGACTCCCCGATGGGCGTGGTCGGCGCGGCCCGCGTCGGCGGCGAGGTGTTCACCCTGGACATCCCGCCGGAGAACCAGATCGCGATGATGCTGTTCCTCGTCGCGGGCTTCAACCTCTCGCTGTTCCTGTTCAACATGCTCCCGCTGCTGCCCCTGGACGGCGGCCACATCGCGGGCGCCCTGTGGGAGTCGCTGCGGCGCGGCTTCGCCCGGATCCTGAAGCGGCCCGACCCGGGCCCCTTCGACGTGGCGAAACTGATGCCTGTCGCCTACGTGGTGGCCGGGATCTTCGTCTGCTTCACCCTCCTGGTGCTGATCGCAGACGTCGTCAATCCGGTGAGAATCTCCTGATACCACGCGGTACACGACGGCCGGGCACACTTCGTGCCCGGCCGTCACCATGGAGTGGTCCTCGCGGTGCGATGTGCTCCGGCACCCGGCCGTGACGTAATCTCGACTGCTGGAGCCCGCCGATCCAGGGGCACGAAACGCTCCGCTTCGATCCACCTGATCCACACCTTGGGGTTGCACAGCAGATGACTGCTATTTCTCTGGGAATGCCGTCCGTACCGACCAAGCTGGCCGAGCGCCGCAAGTCCCGGCAGATCCAGGTCGGCACGGTGGCGGTCGGAGGTGACGCCCCCGTCTCGGTGCAGTCGATGACGACCACCCGCACCTCCGACATCGGCGCCACTCTCCAGCAGATCGCCGAGCTCACCGCCTCCGGCTGCCAGATCGTCCGGGTCGCCTGCCCGACCCAGGACGACGCCGACGCGCTGGCCACCATCGCGCGCAAGTCGCAGATCCCGGTGATCGCCGACATCCACTTCCAGCCGAAGTACGTGTTCGCCGCGATCGACGCCGGCTGCGCCGCGGTCCGCGTGAACCCCGGCAACATCAAGCAGTTCGACGACAAGGTCAAGGAGATCGCGCGCGCCGCGAACGACGCGGGCACCCCGATCCGTATCGGCGTGAACGCGGGCTCCCTCGACGCCCGGCTGCTGAAGAAGTACGGCAAGGCCACCCCCGAGGCGCTGGTCGAGTCCGCGCTCTGGGAGGCCTCCCTCTTCGAGGAGCACGGCTTCCGCGACATCAAGATCTCGGTCAAGCACAACGACCCGGTCGTGATGGTCAACGCCTACCGCCTGCTCGCCGCCCAGTGCGACTACCCGCTGCACCTCGGCGTCACCGAGGCGGGCCCCGCCTTCCAGGGCACCATCAAGTCGGCCGTCGCGTTCGGCGCGCTGCTCGCCGAGGGCATCGGCGACACGATCCGGGTGTCGCTGAGCGCCCCGCCGGTCGAGGAGATCAAGGTCGGTAACTCGATCCTGGAGTCCCTCAACCTCAAGCCGCGCCGCCTGGAGATCGTCTCCTGCCCGTCCTGCGGCCGCGCCCAGGTCGATGTGTACAAGCTCGCCGAAGAGGTCACCGCCGGCCTCGACGGCATGGAGGTCCCGCTGCGCGTCGCCGTCATGGGCTGCGTCGTGAACGGACCGGGCGAGGCCCGCGAGGCCGACCTCGGCGTCGCCTCCGGCAACGGCAAGGGCCAGATCTTCGTCAAGGGCGAGGTCATCAAGACCGTCCCCGAGTCGAAGATCGTGGAGACCCTCATCGAAGAGGCGATGAAGATCGCCGAGCAGATGGAGAAGGACGGCGTCATGTCGGGCGAGCCCCAGGTCTCCATCGCCGGCTGACCTCCCCGTACCCCGCCGAGCCCCGTCCCGCCGAGCCCTGAGCGCTCACCGGGACGGGGCTCAGCCATGCCAGGTACAGTGCGGAGATCGGCAGACTTTACGGTGAGGCCCTTGCGAACGTGTTGACCCAGACCACCACCAGGGTGCTCGGCCCAGGCGACCTGGACGCCGCCCTCGAAGTCCTGAGGCGTGAGCCGGTCAACAACGCCTTCGTCACCTCCCGGGTCCAGGTCGCGGGCCTCGACCCCTGGCGCCTCGGCGGCGAGATGTGGGGCTGGTACGCCGACGGCAGGCTCCGCTCCCTGTGCTACGCGGGCGCCAACCTCGTCCCGATCTGCGCGAGCCCCGACGCCGTACGCGCCTTCGCCGAGCGCGCCCGCCGGGCCGGCCGCCGCTGCTCCTCCGTCGTCGGCCCCGCCGAACCCACCGCCCAGCTGTGGCAGCTGCTCGAACCGCACTGGGGCCCGGCCCGCGAGATCCGCTCCCACCAGCCCCTCATGGTCACCGACCGGCTCCCCGCCGACGTCACCCCCGACCCGTACGTCCGC
Source organism: Streptomyces boluensis (assembly GCF_009908195.1). GTDB lineage: Bacteria > Actinomycetota > Actinomycetes > Streptomycetales > Streptomycetaceae > Streptomyces > Streptomyces boluensis. Next base: position 4,918 of record NZ_JAAAHS010000127.1, read on the forward strand.
CGGATCCGCAAGGACGAGATGGACGTGATCATGCCCGCGTGCGTGGCCATGTTCACCGAGGAGGTCGGCATCTCCCCGCTGGCCGGTGACGGCGGACTGCTCTACCAGGCGCGGGTCGCCGAACTCGTCGGCTCCGGGCGCTCGTTCGCCCGCCTCGACCCCGCCACCGGCCAGGTGATCTTCAAGGCCGAGATCGGCGCCGCCACCCCCGAGGCCTGCCAGATCCAGGGCGTCTGGGTGGCCCCCGAACACCGCGGCAAGGGCCTCTCCGTCTCCGGCATGGCAGCCGTCGTGCGGTACGCCCTCGCGGACGTCGCCCCCGTGGTGAGCCTGTACGTCAACGACTACAACACCCCGGCCCGCGCCTCCTACCGGCACGTCGGCTTCACCGAGGTCGGCGCGTTCATGAGCGTCCTGTTCTGAGGCAGGCCGCGAGGGTGGTCCCGAGGCCGGTAACGAGCCTGTTCAAGAGGGTGGGGCGCTCCGCCGCGGAGAAGTAGGGTTCCGGCATGACTGACGACGTCGTGATCGGCCCCCTCGACCTCGCCGCCCACGTGGACGAGGCCCTGGCCGTGCAGGCCATCGCCTTCGGACTCAGCGAGATCGAGATCGGCGTACGGCGCCAGATCGTCCTGCGCCACCTCACCTGCCCCGGAGCGCGCGCCCTCGGCGCCACCACCTCCGAGGGCCGCCTCGTCGGCTTCGTCTACGGCATGCCCAACGACCGCGCCCACTGGTGGTCCAGTGTCGTCGAGCCCTACCTCCGCGCCCAGGACATCGACTTCTGGCTCGACGACTCCTTCGTCATCACCGAACTCCACGTCCACCCGCGCCACCAGAACCAGGGCCTCGGCCGCGCCCTCATCACCACGATCACCGACGCCGCCGCCGAGCCCCGCTCGATCCTCTCCGCCATCGACACCGACAGCCCGGCCCGTGGCCTGTACCGCTCCCTCGGCTACACCGACCTGGCCCGGAACGTCCTCTTCCCCAGCGCCCCCAAGCCGTACGCGGTGATGGGCGCGCCCCTTCCGCTGCGCCGCCGCTGACCCGCGTTCCGGGCCCCCGTTCCGATACGGATTTCCGAACCCGTGCCCGGCCCGGCTAACCTCACGAGCATTCGACGCTTTCCCCAGCAGGAGATCACCATGGCAGCCCAGGTCCAGCGCATGTCCCGATTGATGGTCAAGACACTGCGCGACGACCCGGCTGACGCCGAGGTCCTCAGCCACAAGCTGCTCGTCCGCGCCGGCTTCGTGCGGCGCACCGCCGCCGGCGTCTGGTCCTGGCTGCCGCTCGGCAAGAAGGTCCTCGCCAACGTCGAGCGCATCGTCCGCGAGGAGATGGACGCCATCGGCGCCCAGGAGGTGCTGCTCCCCGCCCTCCTGCCCCGCGAGCCGTACGAGGCGACCGGCCGCTGGGAGGAGTACGGCGCGGAGCTGTTCCGCCTCCAGGACCGCAAGGGCGGCGACTACCTCCTCGGCCCGACGCACGAGGAGATCTTCACCCAGCTGGTCAAGGACCAGTGCACGTCCTACAAGGACCTGCCGGTGATCCTGTACCAGATCCAGACCAAGTACCGCGACGAGGCCCGCCCCCGCGCCGGCATCCTGCGCGGCCGCGAGTTCACCATGAAGGACTCGTACTCCTTCGACACCGCCGACGAGGGCCTCGCCGAGTCGTACGCCCTGCACCGCGCCGCCTACCAGCGGATCTTCGAGCGCCTCGGCCTCGACTACCGCATCTGCGCCGCCACCGCGGGCGCCATGGGCGGCTCCAAGTCCGAGGAGTTCCTCGCCCCGGCCGCGGCCGGCGAGGACACCTTCGCCGACTGCCCGAGCTGTGACTACGCGGCGAACACCGAGGCCGTCTCCTTCGAGCTGAAGGCCGTCGACGGCTCCGCGGTGCCCGCCCTCGAAGAGGTGCCCACGCCGGACACCCCGACCATCGAGACCCTCGCCGCGTACCTGCAGGTCCCGGCCTCCACGACGCTGAAGAACCTGCTCGTGAAGGTCGACGGCGAGATCGTCGGCATCGGCGTCCCCGGCGACCGCGAGGTCGACATGGGCAAGGTCGAGGCGCACTTCGCCCCGGCCGCCGTCGAGCTGGTCGGCGCCGAGGACTTCGAAGGCCGCCCCGACCTGGTCAAGGGCTACGTCGGCCCGCAGGGGCTGGAGAAGGTCAAGTTCCTCGCCGACCCGCGCATCGCCCCCGGCACCGCCTGGATCACCGGCGCCAACCAGGCCGGCGTGCACGCGAAGAACGTCGTCGCGGGCCGCGACTTCGAGGTCGACCAGTACGTCGACGTGGTCACCGTCCAGGAGGGCGACCCCTGCCCCAACTGCGGCACGGGCCTCAACCTCGACCGCGCCATCGAGATCGGCCACATCTTCCAGCTCGGCCGCAAGTACGCCGACGCCTTCCAGCTCGACGTACTCGGCCAGAACGGCAAGCCGGTCCGCGTGACCATGGGCTCGTACGGCATCGGCGTCTCCCGCGCCGTCGCCGCGCTCGCCGAGCAGCACGCCGACGACAAGGGCCTGGTCTGGCCGAAGGAGGTCGCCCCGGCCGACGTGCACGTGGTCGCCGCCGGCAAGGCCGCCCAGACGGAACTCGCCCTCTCGGTCGCCGAGCAGCTCGCCGAGGCAGGCGTACGCGTCCTGGTCGACGAGCGGCCGGGCGTCTCGCCGGGCGTGAAGTTCACCGACGCGGAACTCTTCGGTGTCCCCACCATCCTGGTCGCGGGCCGCCGCACCGCCGAGGGCATCGTGGAGCTGAAGGACCGCCGCACGGGCGAGCGCGAGGAGCTCCCGGTCGCGGAGGCCATCGCGAAGATCGTCGGCTAGTCACTCACCTGGTCACTCACGGAGAGCGGGGCGGGCTGAACGTTCAGCCCGCCCCGCTCACCGCTGTCGCGCCCTACAGCCAGGACGCGAACTCCAGCAGAACCTCCGCCTGGCCGTGCCGCTCCGCCCGCAGCGCCGCCGCCCCCGAGGCGACCGCACGGAACAGCGTCCAGCCCCGCACCCGGTCCCGGTCCAGCTCGAGCGAGTCCGCCAGCTTCGTCACCCGGCGGCGGCCCGTAGAGGCCCCCGCGCTGGACGCGACCAGGTCGTCGAGCCGGTCCAGGACCAGACCCGCCAGGTCGTACGCGCGCTCGCCCACCACGGGGTGCGGCCCGACCGCGAGCCACGGTGTCCGCTCGCCCGACAGCACCTTGCCCTGCCTGAAGTCCCCGTGCAGGAGCAGCAGTTCGGACTCGACGGCCAGCAACTCGTCCCGCGCCGCCCGTGCCGCGTCGACCAGCCCACGCAGCGCCGCGTCGGCCTCGGCCACCGCGTCGAGGGCGCCGCCGAACCCCGCCGTACGCTCCGCGACCGTGTCGAAGGCGTGCCCCGCGGGCGGCTCCACCCACAGCTTCCGTACCGTGCCCGCGGCCTCCAGGAGCGCCTTCGCCTCGGCGAGCGAGCGCAGCGAGACCTCCGCGTGCAGCCGCTCAAGGACCAGCGCCCCGTCCCCGTCGAGGGGCCCTTCGAGCAGCCGGCACGCGCCCCAGCCGTCCCAGCACGCCAGGGCCGCGGCCGCCGCGTCGGGGCGTGCGGTGGGCGGCGCGAGACGCAGCAGCGCCGGGGTGCCGTCGGCCCGGTGGACCAGGGCGGCGAGACTGGAACGGCCACCGGGCGCGAGCACCCGCTCAAGGGTCAACTCCCGGCGTTCCAGGGCCGCTTGGAGGAGCGCGGGCAGCTCGTCCAGCCAGGCCCGCGCGGCAGCGGACGAGCCTTCGTACGTCGCCTCACCGAGTGCCTTGACGAGACGCTGCGGCGGTTCGAAAGCCATGCGCGACATACGCGAGTGAATCCTTTCGGCCTGCTCTGGAACGGCTCAGGTCTGCGGCGTCGCGGACGGCGCCACGGGCTCCGACCGCTCGGCGAGCCCAGGGAAGGCTACGCTCCCGCCGCGCCAGCGCACCGCCCGCACCGCGGCCTCCCGCAGGGCGTCCGCGGCCGCCCGCCGCCGCTCACCCTCCGTGGCCCGTACGACATCCGCGTACACCCCGGCGACCCGGTCCTCCAGCTGCGCCGCGAGCCGGGTCGCGGCGGGGGAGTCCGGCACCGGGAACGGCAGCGCGTACGCGGCCTCCGCCTGCGCCGGGGTGCCGCCCAAGTCACGTACGGTGCGCTGCAGTTCGTCGCGGCGGGCGCGGTGCGCGTCGTACGCGGACCTGGCCTCGTCCCGGCGGCCCTCGCGGATCCGGCCGCCGACCACGCCGTAGCCGTAGATCGCGGCGTGCTCCGCGCGCAGCGCCGCCTGGTACGCCTCGACGCGCTGCTCGGTGTCCTCGGAACTCATCGGCCCGCCTCGCTCAGCAGATACGCGTGCGCGTCCCCGGCGGCCGCGACGGACGCGAACAGCCGGGCCTCCTCGCCGGACACATCGACCAGCGCGGTGCGCCGCGCGTCCGCCAACTGCCGTTCCGCGTCGGCCAGTCCGGCGAGCGCGGCCCGCTCGTCGGCGGGTACTTCGGGGGCCGCCGCCGGGGGCGCGGCGGAGGCGGACGCGGTGGCCTTCGGCTTCCCGGTGTCACCACCGAAGGACTTGGTGTGCCGGGCGACCTCGGTGCGCAGCGGCCGCAGCCGTTCGGCGAGCGCGGGGTGGGCGGCGATCACGGCGTCGTATCGATTCAGCAACTCGCCACTGTCCGTCGCCGCACGCGCGCGTGCCTGCTCCGTGGCGCCGGGGCGCTTCCCGGAGGCGTCGGACCCGGTGTCGGTGCAGCCGGTCAGCAGAATGGTTCCGGCAGCCGAGGCGAGCAGGGTCCTGCGGCGTGGCCCTGCGGAAAGCGGCCGGCCGCGGCCGGTACGTGACGACAAGGGGAGGGGCACGGCAGACGTCCTCGGGAGGCTCGTACGGCAGAAGGAGAAGGAGTTCCGCGTCCAGCGGGCACGCCCGTGATCACCGTACCTTCGGACCGACCCGGTGGACGGCAACACCCTGTGCGACCGGATACCCTTTGAACCGACACGCAGATCTGAACGGCAATCACAACAGCACACGCGGCCGAGGAGTCACCCGGATGAGCACCACCCAGAGCGAGAGGCTGCGGGGCCTGCTTGAACCGCTCGTCACCTCCAAGGAGCTGGATCTCGAAGAGATCAGCGTGACCCCGGCCGGCAAGCGCCGGGTGCTGCGTGTCGTCGTGGACTCGGAGAACGGGGTGTCGCTCGACACCTGCGCCGAGCTGAGCCGGGAGCTCTCCGAGAAGCTGGACGCCGCCGACGCCATGGGCGAAGGCGAGTACGTACTCGAGGTGACGTCCCCCGGAGCCGACCGCCCCCTGACGGAGCACCGCCACTACGTCCGCGCCGTGGACCGCCTGGTCAAGTTCCAGCTCACCGAGGGCGGCGAGCTGACCGCGCGGATCCTGAAGGTCGACGACGAAGGTCTCGACCTCGAAGTGCCCGGCGTGAAGGGCCGCAAGCCCACCGCCCGCCGCGTGGCCTTCGCGGACATCGCCAAGGCGCGCGTGGAGATCGAGTTCAACCGTAAGAACAAGAACGAAGAGGAGGCGTAGCCGTGGACATCGACATGAGTGCCCTGCGGGGTCTGGTCCGTGAGAAGGAGATCTCCTTCGACCTGCTTGTCGAGGCGATCGAGTCGGCCCTCCTCATCGCCTATCACCGCACCGAGGGAAGCCGCCGCCGTGCGCGCGTGGAGCTCGACCGCCACAGCGGGCACGTGACGGTCTGGGCGAAGGAGGATGCCGCCGATCTCGAAGAGGGCCAGGAGGCCCGCGAGTTCGACGACACCCCGTCCGGCTTCGGACGGATCGCGGCGACCACGGCGAAGCAGGTCATCCTGCAGCGCCTGCGGGACGCCGAGGACGACGCGACGCTCGGTGAGTACGCCGGCCGCGAGGGCGACATCGTCACCGGTGTCGTGCAGCAGGGCCGCGACCCGAAGAACGTCCTGGTGGACATCGGCAAGCTCGAGGCGATCCTGCCGGTGCAGGAGCAGGTCCCGGGCGAGACGTACGAGCACGGCATGCGCCTGCGGTCGTACGTGGTGCGTGCCGTCAAGGGCGTGCGCGGTCCGTCGGTGACTCTTTCGCGTACGCATCCGAACCTGGTGAAGAAGCTGTTCTCGCTCGAGGTTCCGGAGATCGCGGACGGCTCGGTGGAGATCTGCGCCATCGCGCGTGAGGCCGGGCACCGCAGCAAGATCGCGGTCCGCTCGACCCGTTCCGGCCTGAACGCCAAGGGTGCCTGCATCGGCCCGATGGGCGGCCGTGTGCGCAATGTCATGGCGGAGCTGAACGGCGAGAAGATCGACATCGTCGACTGGTCCGACGACCCGGCCGACATGGTGGCCAACGCCCTGTCCCCGGCCCGGGTCAGCAAGGTCGAGATCGTGGACCTCGCGGCCCGCTCGGCGCGGGTGACCGTGCCGGACTACCAACTGTCGCTCGCCATCGGCAAGGAGGGGCAGAACGCCCGCCTGGCCGCCCGCCTCACCGGCTGGCGCATCGACATCCGTCCGGACACCGAGCAGCCCGCGGACCAGCACTGAGTCCAGGTCCGCGGCACGACGAAGGGATCCGGCGTGGCGAGATCACGCCGGGTTCCGCCTAGATCGAGACGACAGCCGTTCGATTCTTGCCCCACACGGGTGAGGTCGGTGCGGGGAGGTAGACTTAAGCGTGTCTGGCCGGACGCATGCCGGAGCATGCCCTGAGCGCACGTGTGTGGGATGCCGGGAGCGAGCGGCCAAGACCGATCTGTTGCGGATCGTGATGGCCGAGGACGAGGGCTCCGAAAAAGGAGTCCGCGTGCTCCCCGACCCTCGCGGTACGCTGCCCGGCCGGGGTGCGTATGTGCACCCCGCCCTGGTCTGTCTCGACATGGCGGTCCGTCGCCGTGCGTTCCTCAGGGCGTTCCGCGTCCGTGGACCGCTCGACACCGCGGATCTCAGCCGGTATGTCGAGCAGGTGCAACCGTAAGAAATGTGTCCGCGCGGAAACCGCCGCGCGGTTGCTGGTACCTCGCGAGTTGGAAGTAGGTCGAGATTGCGATGAGCACTCGATGAGTACGCGATGAGTACGCCCATGAAGTAGCGACGGTCCGGCGGTAACCCGGACCTAAAAGGAGCGAAGTGGCTAAGGTCCGGGTATACGAGCTCGCCAAGGAGTTCGGCGTAGAGAGCAAGGTCGTCATGGCCAAGCTCCAAGAACTCGGTGAGTTCGTCCGTTCGGCGTCTTCGACGATCGAAGCGCCCGTTGTACGCAAGCTGACTGACGCGCTGCAGTCCGGCTCCGGTGCAGGCGGCGGCAAGTCCGCCAAGCCCGCGGCGCCGCGCAAGGCCGCACCCGCGAAGCCGTCGGCACCGTCCCCCGCGCAGGCCGCCAAGCCTGCCGCGCCCAAGCCCGCACCGGCCCCCAAGCCGGCCGCGGCGGAGAAGCCCGCGACGCCCGCTCCGGGCCCGCGTCCCACGCCTGGTCCCAAGCCCGCGGCGGCGCCCAAGCCCGCCCCGGCGGCCCCGGCGCAGCCCGAGTTCAGCGCGCCCCCGGCCGCTGCCTCGGCGCCCAAGCCCGCGGAGCGTCAGGCCCCGCGCCCCGGCGCCCCGAAGCCCGCAGGTCGTCCGGCTCCCGGTCAGGGTGACCAGCGCGGCCAGGGTGGCCAGGGTCAGTCCCGTCCCGGTGCCCCGCGCCCCGGTGGCGAGCGTGCCCCGCGTCCCGGTGGTCGTCCCGCCGGCCCGCGTCCGGGCAACAACCCCTTCACGTCCGGCGGTTCCACCGGCATGGCGCGCCCGCAGGCGCCCCGTCCGGGTGGCGCCCCGCGTCCCGGTGGCCCCGGTGGCCCCGGCGGTGCTCCCGGTGGCCCGCGCCCGCAGGGCGGCGGCCAGGGTGGTCCCCGTCCGCAGGGTCAGGGCGGTGCCCGTCCGACTCCGGGCGGCATGCCTCGCCCGCAGGGCGGCGCGGCCGGTGCGGGTGGTCCCCGTCCCGGCGGGGGTAACCGTCCGAACCCGGGCATGATGCCGCAGCGTCCCGCTGCCGGCCCGCGTCCCGGTGGTGGCCCCGGCGGTGGCCGTGGTCCCGGTGGTGGCGGTCGTCCCGGCGGTGGCGGCGGCGGCGGTCGTCCCGGCTTCGCCGGTCGTCCCGGCGGTCCCGGTGGCGGTGGCGGCGGTTTCGCCGGTCGTCCCGGTGGCGGCGGTGGCGGCGGCGGTTTCGCCGGTCGTCCCGGTGGCGGCGGTGGCCGTCCCGGCTTCGGTGGCCGTCCCGGTGGCCCGGGTGGCCGCGGTGGAACGCAGGGCGCCTTCGGTCGTCCCGGCGGTCCCGCGCGTCGCGGTCGTAAGTCGAAGCGGCAGAGGCGCCAGGAGTACGAGGCCATGCAGGCCCCGTCGGTCGGCGGCGTGATGCTGCCTCGCGGCAACGGCGAAGTCGTTCGCCTGTCGCGCGGTGCCTCGCTCACCGACTTCGCCGAGAAGATCAACGCCAACCCGGCGTCGCTCGTCGCGGTGATGATGAACCTCGGCGAGATGGTCACGGCCACCCAGTCGGTGACCGACGAGACGCTGACCATGCTCGGCGAAGAGATGAACTACACGGTTCAGATCGTCAGCCCCGAGGAGGAGGACCGCGAGCTGCTCGAGTCCTTCGACCTCGAGTGGGGCGAGGACGAGGGTGGCGACGAGGCCCTGGTCTCGCGTCCGCCGGTAGTGACCGTCATGGGTCACGTCGACCACGGTAAGACCCGACTCCTCGACGCGATCCGCAAGACGAACGTCGTCGCGGGCGAGGCCGGTGGCATCACCCAGCACATCGGTGCCTACCAGGTCGCGACCGAGGTCAACGGCGACGACCGTCGCATCACCTTCATCGACACCCCGGGTCACGAGGCGTTCACCGCCATGCGTGCCCGTGGTGCCAAGTCGACCGACATCGCGATCCTCGTGGTGGCGGCCAACGACGGTGTGATGCCGCAGACGATCGAGGCCCTGAACCACGCCAAGGCGGCCGACGTGCCGATCGTGGTCGCGGTCAACAAGATCGACGTCGAGGGCGCCGACCCGACCAAGGTGCGCGGTCAGCTGACCGAGTACGGCCTCGTGGCCGAGGAGTACGGCGGCGACACCATGTTCGTCGACATCTCCGCCAAGCAGGGTCTGAACATCGACTCGCTGCTCGAGGCCGTCGTCCTCACCGCCGACGCCTCGCTCGACCTGCGGGCCAACCCGGAGCAGGACGCACAGGGCATCGCGATCGAGGCGCACCTCGACAAGGGCCGGGGTGCGGTCGCGACCGTCCTCGTCCAGCGAGGCACGCTGCGCGTCGGTGACACCCTCGTCGCCGGTGACGCGTACGGCCGAGTCCGCGCGATGCTCGACGACAAGGGCGACAACGTCGAGGTCGCTGAGCCCTCGACGCCGGTCCTGGTCCTCGGTCTGACCAACGTGCCGGGTGCCGGTGACAACTTCCTGGTGGTGGACGAGGACCGTACGGCCCGTCAGATCGCCGAGAAGCGTGCCGCACGTGAGCGCAATGCCGCGTTCGCCAAGCGCACCCGCCGGGTGTCCCTCGAGGACCTCGACCAGGTGCTCAAGGCCGGCCTTGTGCAGGACCTCAACATCATCATCAAGGGCGACGCGTCCGGTTCGGTGGAGGCCCTCGAGGCCTCGCTGCTCCAGCTCGACGTCGGCGAAGAGGTCGACATCCGCATCCTGCACCGCGGTGTGGGTGCGGTCACCGAGTCGGACATCGACCTGGCGATGGGCTCCGACGCCATCGTGATCGGCTTCAACGTGCGCGCCGCGGGGCGTGCCGCGCAGATGGCCGAGCGCGAAGGCGTGGACGTCCGGTACTACTCGGTCATCTACCAGGCGATCGAAGAGATCGAGGCGGCCCTCAAGGGCATGCTCAAGCCGGAGTACGAAGAGGTCGAGCTCGGTACGGCGGAGATCCGCGAGATCTTCCGCTCGTCCAAGCTGGGCAACATCGCCGGTGTCCTGGTCCGGTCCGGCGAGGTCAAGCGCAACACCAAGGCGCGCCTGCTCCGCGACGGCAAGGTCATCGCGGAGAGCCTCAACATCTCCGGTCTGCGCCGCTTCAAGGACGACGTCACCGAGATCCGCGAAGGCTTCGAGGGCGGTATCAACCTCGGAAACTTCAACGACATCAAGATCGACGACGTCATCGCGACGTACGAGATGCGCGAGAAGCCGCGAGGCTGATCAAGCACCGCGTTCCGGGGCCGGTCGACGGGGATATTCCGTCGATCGGCCCCGGCCGTTGCGTGTACGGTTTCGATGTCCACGCCGAGCGGCGAACTGCCGTACGCGGGCGGGACTTCACATTCACAGAACCCGTACCGGCGGGTCATCCGGACACATATGTATGTGGGGACTCTGTCCTTCGATCTGCTCCTCGGCGACGTACGGTCGCTGAAGGAGAAACGCTCAGTGGTCCGCCCGATCGTCGCCGAGCTGCACCGGAAATTCTCCGTGAGTGTGGCGGAGGTAGGCGACCAGAACCTCCATCGCAGGGCCGAGATCGGTGTCGCGATGGTGTCGGGGGACCCTGGGCATCTCTCTGACGTACTGGACCGCTGCGAGCGTCTCGTGGCGGCCCGGCCCGAAGTGGAGCTCCTTTCAGTGCGCAGGCGGCTCCACGGCGACGATGATTGACGCACGAGTACAAGCAAGAAAAAGGGAGACGGACCAGTGGCCGACAACGCGCGGGCGAAGAAGCTGGCGGACCTCATCCGAGAGGTGGTCGCCGAGAAGCTGCAGCGCGGTATCAAGGACCCGCGCCTCGGTTCGCATGTGACGATCACCGACACCCGGGTCACCGGTGACCTGCGGGAGGCGACCGTCTTCTACACGGTCTACGGCGACGACGAGGAGCGGGCGAACGCGGCCCGCGGCCTGGAGAGCGCCAAGGGCGTGCTGCGGTCCGCCGTGGGCGCAGCGGCCGGGGTGAAGTTCACCCCGACCCTGACCTTCATGGCCGACGCGCTGCCGGAGACCGCCAAGACCATCGAGGACCTCCTCGACAAGGCGCGCGCCTCCGACGCGCAGGTGCGTGAGGCGTCCTCGGGCGCCGCGTACGCCGGTGGCGCGGACCCGTACAAGAAGCCGGACGACGACGAGGCTGGCGACGCCGCGGAATGAGCAAGCAGAACACCACGCCGGACGGACTTGTGATCGTCGACAAGCCGTCCGGCTTCACTTCGCACGACGTCGTCGCCAAGATGCGTGGCATCGCCAGGACCCGCAAGGTCGGGCACGCCGGCACGCTCGACCCGATGGCGACCGGCGTCCTCGTGCTCGGCGTGGAGCGCGCCACCAAGCTTCTCGGGCATCTCGCGCTGACCGAGAAGGAGTACCTGGGCACCATCCGGCTCGGTCAGGACACCCTCACCGACGACGCCGAGGGCGAGATCATCTCGTCCACCGACGCGTCCGGGGTGACCAGGGACGGCATCGACGCCGGGATCGCCAAGCTGTCCGGCGACATCATGCAGGTGCCGTCCAAGGTCAGCGCCATCAAGATCGACGGCAAGCGGTCCTACAAGCGGGCCCGCGAGGGTGAGGACTTCGAGATCCCGGCGCGGCCGGTGACCATCTCGTCGTTCGCCGTCCACGACGTGCGGGACGCGGTCGCCGAGGACGGTACGCCGGTGCTCGACCTGGTCGTCTCGGTGGTCTGTTCCTCCGGTACGTACATCCGCGCCCTGGCCCGTGACCTCGGGGCCGGTCTCGGGGTCGGCGGGCATCTCACGGCGCTGCGTCGCACCCGGGTCGGGCCGTACAAGCTCGACTCGGCGCGCACGCTCGACCAGCTCCAGGAGGAGCTGACCGTGATGCCGGTCGCGGACGCCGCCACGGCCGCGTTCCCGCGCTGGGACGTGGACGCCAAGCGGGCGCGGCTGCTGCTCAACGGGGTGCGGATCGAGATCCCCGACGAGTACGGCTCGCAGCGGGCGGTCGCCGTCTTCGATCCGGACGGTACGTTCATCGCGCTCGTCGAGGGGTTCAAGGGCAAGGCCAAGAGTCTGGCCGTCTTCGGCTGAGGCTCCGGCTGTGCCGGTTGCTGTGTCGGCTTTCGTGGAGCGGGTCCTTCGGGGCCCGCTCTTTCGCGTTCGCGGCCGCGCATTCCCGGCCGGGGCGCCGTTCACCCCATCGTGCAGGCGCGCGGAGTGAACGCGGGGTGCGCGGGGGGCGCATCCGGCGGGAGGCCTGCGCCGCTGATCATCATCGGCCTACCGTCGAGGACGCAGGGGTGGGGAGGTTCGGGGATGGCGGCAGAGGGCTCCCGGTCCGGCGACGGCGATGGGCTTGTCCGGATCTGTGATCTGGCCGGGCGGCCGAGGGGTACGGGATTCGTCGCGGACGAGCTCGGCACGGTGATCACCAGCCATGAGGCCGTCGACGGCCTGGCCCGGCTCGTGCTGCACGCGCCCGGCGAGCGCACCTGTGTGGTCACCGCCGCGGACGTCGTACCGCTCCCGGAGGCCGATCTCGCGCTGGTGCGCAGCCGGGGGCTCGGGGTGCGGCCGCTGCCCGTGGCGGCGCGGGACACGCTCGCCACCGGGGCGTACGTACGGATCGCGGCCGGTGGCTGGCGGCAGGCGCGGGTGCTCGCGCGCGGGTCGCGGGTGACGTACACGGCGACGGACCGGGTCCATCTGCTGCCCGCGGCACTGCAGTTGGCGATCGGCACCGACGGGAGCGACGCGCTGCGGCTCGGTGGGGGTGCGGCCGGTGGGCCGGTCGTCGACCCGGTCACGGGGGCGGTCGTCGCGGTGCTCGGTACCGCGCTGCTGCCCGCCTCGGTGGGCTCGTCCGAGGGCGCCCCGAACCCGTTCGGGCACCGCTCGGCCGGGTGTGCGGTGCCGTTGCGGCAGGTCGCGGCGGCCGATCCGGGCGGGCCGCTCGCCGAGCTCCTGGACCGCAACGCCGCGACGGTGCCCGCGTACGGCGATGCCCTCAATGTCGCCGGAGTGCTGCAGCTGACCGCCACCTCGGTGGGTTCCGACGGGCCGCGCGCGGAGCAGCGGGCGGTCGAACGGCCCGATGTGGAGGCGGAGTTCGGGGCGTTCCTTGCGGAGCGTGGCGCGTCGGCGGCGGCTGTGCTCGGGCTCGTCGGACCGCCCGGCAGCGGCCGTACGACGGAACTTGCGGCGCTCGCCCGGCGGCGCGCGGTGGGTGCCGCGCCCGCGCCCACCGTGTGGTTGCGCGGGGCCGGGCTGCGCGCGGCCGACGCCTCCGTGGCGGACGCGGTGGGGCGGGCCCTGGAGGACGCGGGGCGGATCGTGGCGGCGTCGTGGGACGAGGAGGAGAGCGAGGGTGCTGCGGGTGGCTCTGGTGGGGTGGGGCTCGGGGACATC
>NZ_JAAAHS010000128.1 GCF_009908195.1 Streptomyces boluensis
GTTGTGCGGCGGTCAGTGTTCGGTGATCTCCGCCCGGGACGCGACCGCCGAGTCCGCCAGGATCAGGAACTCCCGGTCCTTCGCGGTCAGCACCTTGAGGAAGCCGGGCTCGGCCTGCATCACATAGCCCCGCAGGGTCGGCCCGCCGCGCAACTCGATCCGCTCCAGCGGCACCCAGGGCGTACGGACCGTCGCGGCGCCCACCAGGAGCACGAGGACGAGCAGGGTGCCCAGGTGGTGGCTGGCCCACAGCGCCGCCCGGCGGAGCGCGCCGCCCGCGCGCACCCCGTAGGCGAAGCCGAGCAGCAGGGCGCAGGCGGCCGCGACGATCGGCGGCAGCCACCAGGCGTGAAACGTCATCACGTACACGCCGACGGCGAGCAGCGCGATGAGCAGCAGCACGGCGCTGACCAGGTCCGGGCGGGTGTGCGGCGGCGCGCCCCGCCGGGTGCCCGGCGCGCCCTGGTCCGCCGCGTACACGCTGACGGCGAGGCGCAGCACCGCGACCGGTACGAGCAGCGCGAAGAACACGGTGGTGGCGAGGGAGTCGGCCATGACGGTGCCGAGGACGATGCCGACGCTGTCGTTCAGGTCGATGGTGTGCAGGACCGCGAAGGCGGTGTGCCAGTCGTAGTGCGCGACGGCGAACAGCCGCAGGACGAGGAAGAGGAAGGCGGCACCGGCCATCGTGAGCCCCGTACCGTGCCCGTCCTTCGAACGCGCCGCGCCCGTGTCATCGGGGTCGTTCCACTCGTCAAGTGCCATGCGTTCAACCTCACATGGGGGCATGTTCCCGCCCTGCGGACACGCCACGGGAGGCGGCGGGACCCGCGCCGGGCTTCCGTTCCCCCGTGGACGGAAGACGAGCACGGGCCCCTTGATTCCCCCTGGACCCGCGGCGGCTAGAGCGCCGCCGACAGGTGCGGTACCGGCCCTGGCGGCGGCGCCCCGTGCCACCCCTCCGGGCCGGTGTCCGGTGCCCGTTGGGGCCTCCGGGTCGCGCGAGCGGTGACGACCGCGAGCGTCGCCTCCCACTCGGGATCAGTCACGTCGCCATACTCTGCGGCGATACGCGCGTTGCTCTCCCGCACCCCTGCGAGGAGAGCCTCGTGCGTGGTGTTGGCAGACTCTGGCACGAACTCACTCCTTCCTTGAATCGAACCAGGAGGGATACCCCCTCCCCCGGGCCCACGGGGCGTCGCGCGACCGTGGACCCTAGGGAAGAACTAGTCCTTCAAGTCATCCCTGACGTGCGTGAGTCTCTCCTCCGCGCGCTGCAGCCTGGCGCGCACGGTGCCGCGGTCGATCTTCAGGAACGCGGCGATCTCCCGGAGTTGCATCTCCCGGTAGTGGCGGAGCCAGTAGACCTCGCGCTCCTTGTCGGGCAAGTGCTGTTCCAGGAACGACCGCAGGGCTTGCTGGTCGAGCAGCCTGCCCAGGTCGCCGTCCTCGGCCTCGCCCAGGAGCCGGGGCTCCGGGTGGGTGAGGAAGCGCGTGCGGCGCTCGCCCTCCTTCTTCCGCTCCGCCCAGAAGTCCCGTATCGCGAACTGGGTGCACTGGTACGCGAAGCCCACTCCGCCGTCGGCCTGGCGGTAGGCGAAGTCCGGCCTGGTGCGCGCCTGGTAGACGCGTACGAGAGCGTTCTGCGCGATCTCGTCCACATGCCGGCTGAGTCCGTCCTGCACCACCCATCGGCGGATTCTGCCGTTCAGCCGGCGCAGTTCGTCGTCGAGGGATTCCTCCTTGTACTGCTCGTCCTGAGTGTCCGACCTCTGTGACGGCACGTCATCGCCGCCGGAGAAAGCCGTCGGCACCGTCGCACGGGGAGCTACGCGCAGCACCGTGCCGCGTTCTCCTCGTGTCACGGGTCCCTGAGCCATGGACCGGTCCTTTCTGTCCTCGGGTGGTGCGAACCCCCGCCCCATAGGTCGGCGCGGGCGCTCCGCGAGGGGGGATTTCCGCGCCACGAATTCGGGGCCGGGGGTCCGCGGAGCGTTCCGGTACGGGTTCACCTCAGGAGCTGCGCCACGCACGCGGCCGCGGCGGCCCCGACCGCGAGGGCCACGCCCAGGGGCGGGTTGACGAACGCCACGTACGTACCGATGGCACCGATCAGCACCACCAGGACGATCTTCACGCCCGGATCGCCGTTCTCCATCACTCACTCCTCCTGCGCCTTGCCCACCCGGCACGCTGCCTGCCCGCCGCCTGTTGTCCCTAGGTCGGAACGGGGCTGTCCTCGTGGGGGGTTGCGCAGGTCAGTGCGTGGACGTCAGCCGATCGTCAGGGTCGCCCTGGCCTTCGCCGTCGAGCTGCTGCCCGCGTACACGTCGACGGCGCCCGGCTCGACGCGCAGTTCGCCGGCCGGGTCGTTGGTCCAGAAGCCCAAGTCCTCGGCGCCGAGCCGGAATCGGACGGTCCGGCTCTTGCCGGGGTCCAGGGTGACGCGCTGGAAGCCGCGCAGTCGGCGCACCGGCTGGGCGATGCTCGCCGCGAGGTCGTGGACGTAGACCTGGACGACCTCGTCGCCCTTGCGCCTGCCGGTGTTCTTCACGGTCACGGCGACCTCGACGGTGTCGCCCGCGCGCAGCGCGTCGGCGGTGATCCTGTCGGTGCTGAGGGCCGGCTGGCCGAGGGCGAACGTGGTGTAGCTGAGGCCGTGGCCGAAGGGGAACTGCGGTCCGTGCGGCAGGTCGAGGTACTTGGAGGTGTACTTGTTGTCCGGCGCGTACGGGCGGCCGCTGCTCTCGTGGTTGTAGTGGACCGGGATCTGGCCGACGGCGCGGGGGAAGGAGACCGGGAGTTTGCCGCCCGGGTTGACGGCGCCGAACAGCACGTCCGCGACGGCGTTCCCGGCCTCGAGTCCCGGGTGCCAGGCCATGAGTACGGCGGGGGCCCGCTTCAGCCAACCGCCGACGGTAAGCGGGCGGCCGCCGACGAGGACGACGACGAAGGGCTTGCCGGTCCCGGCGACGGCGGCGATCAGTCTCTCCTGCGCGCCGGGCAGCCCGATGTCGCTGCGCGCGGCGGCCTCGCCGCTCATGGCCGGGGGCTCACCGACCACAACGACGGCGACCTCGGCCGACCGCACCGCGGCGACCGCCTCGTCGATGCCCGCGATGTCCTGGCCCTCGGGGTCGACGCCGCGCGCGTACGTGACCTTCGCGTCCGGCGCCGCCTCGCGGACAGCGTCGAGCACCTTGACGGAGCGGAACTTCTCCACGGCACCCGGGAACGACCAGGTGCCGAGCAGGTCGCTGGAGTCGGCGAACGGCCCGACCACCGCGATGGAACCCGCCGAGCGGTCGAGCGGCAGGGTGTTCTCGTCGTTCTTGAGGAGCACCATGGTGCGCGCGGCCGTCGCGCGGGCCGCCGCGCGCGCGTCCTTGGAGGGCGCGTCCACGGCCTCGGACTCCCGCACGTAGGGCTGGTCGAAGAGGCCGAGGGCGAACTTGAGGCGCAGGACGCGGGTCACCGCGTCGTCGAGGCGTTCCTCGGGGATGCGGCCCTCCTTGAGGAGTTGCCTGCCGTGGTCGGCGAGAGTGGTGCTGACCATCTCCAGGTCGAGACCGGCGTTCAGGCTGAGCTGCGCGGCGTCGGCGGGGTCGGCGGCGAAGCCGTGGGCGACGAGTTCCTGCACGCCGTTCCAGTCGCTGACCACCACCCCGTCGAACGTCCACTGCTCCTTGAGGATCTCGGTGAGGATGTGTGAGTTGCCGTGCGCGGGGACGCCGCTCACGGTGTTGAACGCCGCCATCACGGTGGCCACCCCGGCCTTCAACGCGGCCTGGAACGGCGGCAGATACAGGTTCCGGAGGCGGGACTCGGACACGTCGACGGTGTTGTAGTCCCGGCCGCCCTCGGCGCCTCCGTACCCGACGAAGTGCTTGGCGCAGGCGGCGACGCGGTCCTTCGCGGCGAGGCCGTCGGGGCCTTCGGGGTCTTCGCCCTGGTAGCCGCGGACCTTGGCGGCGGCGAACCGGGCGGTGAGATACGGGTCTTCGCCGCAGCTCTCCGCGATCCGGCCCCAGCGCGGCTCGTGGGTGACGTCCATCATCGGCGAGAACGTCCAGTGCACGCCGTTGGAGCGGGCCTCCTTCGCGGACACCGCGCCGTCGCGTTCGGCCACGGCCGGGTCGAAGGCGGCGGCCTGGGCGAGCGGGATGGGGAAGGTCGTCCAGCAGCCGTGGATGATGTCGAGGCCGAACACCAGCGGGATGCCGAGCCGGGACTCCTCGACCGCGATCCGCTGGAGCGTGTTGCTGTCCTTGGCGCCGAACACATTGAGCGCCGAACCGAGCCGTCCGGCGCGGGCCTCCTCCTCGACCTTTCTGTTGTCCGGGTTGCCGGGCCCGGTGGCGAACGCCCAGGACAGCTGCTGGAGTTGACCCAGTTTCTCTTCGACTGTCATACGCGCGAGGAGCTTTTCGACCTTGTCGTCGTACTTGTGGCTGTACTTGTGGTCGTACGGCCGGGCCGGTGCCGCCGCGCGTGCGGGGACGGCGGATCCGGCGGACCCCACGGCCTCGGCGGGCGCGGCGCCGGCCCCGGCGGCGTGTGCCGCTCCCGGACCCGTGCCGCCGAACGCGACGGTGCCGCCGAGCACCGCGAGCACGGTCCGTCGTTGTACTCCAGCCATGGGCTCATCCCTTCAATGCATAAGTGCATGAATCGGGTCAACGTACCCAAGACTCGGCTCGGAGGAGGTGGGGTGGCGACGGGGCGATGGCATGAATTGCGCCAGTCGGGTTCGTTCGAACGCCGGTTGCGGGCCGTTCGATCCGGGAAGGGGTGACGGTGTAGAACCAGCCTCGCAGTGGGGAGGAGTGAGCGTCATGCGTGCGCCCAGGCGCACCGCTCGCGTCGAGTACCACCTGCCAAGGAAGCCCTGCTCGGCAAGCGGGGCACGGCAGTTGACGCGCATGTTCCTGCGACGGGACGGCCGTCGCGGGCACGGACCCGACGACGCGGGCAGCGCCCTGCTCGTGGTGTCGGAGCTGGTCACCAACGCGACCCGGCACGGCCAGGGTTGCTGTCGGCTACGACTCTCCGTGGACGCCCGTGACCAACTCGTCGTCGAGGTCCACGACTCGGGCCGGGGCCACCCCCGCCTTCGCCCGCACTCCCCGTCGGCGGAGGGCGGACGCGGCATCGCGCTCGTCGAGGCCCTGTCGAGCCGACTCCTTGTCGTGCCGGACGGCGACGGCGGCAAGACGGTACGGGCTGTACTCGCCGGCAAGTAGCGCACGGCGAGGGTCAAGTGGCGGGCGTCAAGTGGCAGGTGCCGGACGCCTGTTGAGGTGCCCGGCCCGCCCCGCTCCCTGTATCCCGTTACGACAGGGTGTCCGCGACCACCTCGGCCGCGTCGGCGATCAGCTTGTCGTCGTGCTTGTCACCGGGCTTGTGACGGTTGGTCAGGACGGCGACCACGAGGGGCGCGGCGTCGGGGCGCCAGACCACGGCGATGTCGTTGCGGATGCCGTAGTTGTTGCCCATGCCGGTCTTGTCACCGACCGTCCAACCCTTCGGCATGCCCGCGCGGATCAGGGCGCCGCCGGTGGTGTTGGTGCGCAGCCACTTCGTGAGCCGGTCCCGGTCGCCCCGGTCGAGGGCGTCCCCGAGTACGTATGCGCGCAGGTCGGCGGCGAGTGCGCGCGGGCTGCTGGTGTCGCGGTCATTGCCCGGTTCCCAGTCGCTCAGGTCCGGTTCGATGCGCTCCATCCGGGTCACGTCGTCGCCGAGCCCGGCCAGGGTTGCGTCGAGGGCGCGGGGGCCGCCGAGGTCCTCGAAAAGCAGGTTGGCGGCGGTGTTGTCGCTGTAGCGGACGGCGGCGTCGCAGAGTTCGTTGAGGGTCATGCCGCTGTCGACGTGTTTCTCGGCGACGGGTGAGTTCTCGACCAGGTCGCTCTTGTCGTAGGTGACCACCCGTTCCATGTCGCGGTCGGAGTGTTTGTCGAGGACGGCGGCGGCAGCGAGGGCCTTGAAGGTCGAGGCGAAGAGGAATCGCTCCTTGTCGTTGTACGCGACTTCGCGGCCGGTGCCGGTGTCGATCGCGTAGACGCCGAGCCGTGCGTCGAACTTCCGCTCCAGCGCCTTGAGTTCACGGGAGTACGCGGCGACCTCGTCCGTGCCCTTGTCCGTGGCCGTGGCCTGGGACTCCTTGCCCCGGTCGGCCGCCGCTGGTTCCGTGGGTCCCGCGCAGGCCGCGAGGGGGACGAGGACGAGTGTGGCGAGGGCGGTGCCCGCGCCGCGCAGGGCGGGCCGGACACGGCTGTTGTGCCGCATGGTTGCGTACCTCCGGGTCGTCCCCTTGCCGCGTGCGCGGGCAGGGGAAAAGGTGCGGTCCGGGGTGTTTTCCGACCCCGGCCGTCGCTGCCGGAGCCACTCTGACCGGCGGGCTGTCATGCGGTCCAATACGTCCGCGTGCCGTTCCATGCCGTATCCGCATAGAGTGCGGCCGTGGATCTGGTGGGGGCGTGCCGCGCGTTCGTGAGCGTGACCGAGTACGGGAGTTTCACCGTGGGCGCGGCGGCGGCGCGCATGTCGCAGCCGGTGGCGAGCCGAAGGGTGGCCGCGCTTGAGGAGCACTTCGGGGAGCGCCTCTTCGAACGGACCGGCCGGCGTGCGGTGTTGACGCCGTTCGGCCGCGCCATGCTGCCCGCGGCGCGCAGGCTCGTGCAGGCGGCCGAGGTGCTTGCGCACGAGGCGAAGGCCGCGCGGCACCGGCCGTGGCGGCTCGCGGTGCCCGGCAGCGTGCCCCCGGCGCGGCTCGCCCGCCTGGTCGCCGAGGCGCGCGGCCACGACATCACGCTCGACCTGCGCGTGGCCGGACCGGCGGAGCGCATGGACCTCCTGCACGCGCAGCAGGTGCGGGCCGCGCTGGTGGCCGTACCGGAGCGGGACGCCACGTGGTCCGTGCCGCTCGGCGTGGCCACGGCCGACGATCCGGGGGTGCGACGCGTCTACCTGGAGACATTGCGGCTCGGGCGGACCGGTGGCAGCCGGGCGCGGCGGGTGTGGGTGCAGCCGGAGGACGACGTACCGCATGTGCGGGATCCGCTGGCGCGGTTGCGGGACGCGCTGGGGTTGCGGCCCGCGCAGCTCGCCGTGGGCGCCGATCTGACGACGGCGGCGGCCGAAGTGCTGTGCACACTCGACCTGTTGGTGTGTTCGCCCGCGCAGGCGGAGGAGCTCGGCCTGTGCTGGCGCCCGCTCGGCGAGGCGGCGCTCGTACGCGGCTACGCCCTCACCGCCGCGGCGGACGACGACCCGCGGCAGCTCACGGCCCGCCTGGGCGCGGCCGTGGCCCGCTGTCTCGGCGCGGACCCGTGGCAGCCGGACCGCTCCCCCACACCAGGCGGGCCCACCACCGGAGAAGCCACGGAAACCACCGAAACCACGGAAGCCACGCAGGCCACAGCGGACGGAGTGCGGACATGAGCGCCGAGGGACTGCTGCGCGCCATGCGGGAGTTGCTTGACGAGGGCGGGCTGCGCGGCCGTGTCCTCGTACGGGATCTGGACACCGGTACGGAGCTGGGGATCGAGCCGGACACGCCGCTGCCGTCGTCCTCGCTGGCCAAGGTGCCGCTCGCCCTTGCCACGGTGGAGCGGATCCGGCGGGGTGAGCTGGACGGTGCGACGGCGCTCGATGTGCGCCCTGGACGGGCGACCGCTCCGGGGCCGACGGGGATCGGGCGCTTCCGGCATCCGGTGCGGATCGCCGTCGACGACCTGCTGTACCTGAGCATGTGCCTCAGCGACAGCGCGGCCGCCGACGCGCTGTTCACGCTCACGCCGCCGGGTCAAGTGGCGGAGATCCTGGGCGAGTTCGGAGTGCGCGGGATCACCGTGCGGCATGCGATGGGTGAGCTCACGGACACGCCCGCGGAACGCTTCGGCGCCGCGCAGGCCCATCTGGCGCATGCCCTCGCGATCGACTCGGGCACCGGCGGCAGCGGCCACCGGGTGCCCCAGCTCGACATCAGCCACGCCAGCAACGGCAGCGCGCGGGCGTATGTGGATCTGCTCCAGGCCCTGTGGCGGCCCTCGAAGGTTCCGGCCGAGTCGGCGGCGCGGGTGCGCGAGCTGATGGCCCACAACGTGCTGCGCCAGCGCCTCGCCCCGGACTTCGCCTCGGACGCCACCACCTGGTCCTCCAAGACCGCGACGCTGCTCAACCTCCGGCACGAGATCGGCGTCGTCGAGCACACCGACGGCCAGGCCTTCGCGGTCGCGGTCCTCACCGAGTCCCGCGTACCGGCCCAGGCGCAGCCGGGCGCCGAGGCGTTGATGGCCCAGGTCGCGCGCACGCTCCGGGACCATCTGCGGCAGTTGTAGGGGGCGTCTCCCTCTAGCGCGTTCAGCCGGTACGGACAGCGGTGACCGTCACCGTGGTGTACGGCATCGCGAACGTGCCGCCGAGCGCGTCGATCGCGGCGCCCACCTCCGCGAGGACCTCCGCGACGTGCTCCGGTGCGAGCAGGGTGAGTGCGCCGTGGGTGCGCATCTGGTCGAGCCAGGCGTCGCGGGTGTAGGTGTGCTTCCAGTCGTCGCGCCACCGCTGGGGTGCCCCGAAGGCTCCGGTGGCGCGGATGCCGTCCTCGGCGCGGGTGAGGATCTCGTCGTACGCGTCCTCGGCGCGCTCCCCCAGGGCGAACGGGGAGTCGGGGGCGACCCGTTGGTAGACGGCGACCAGGGCGCGGACCAGTTCGGGCGGCATCGTGGGCACGTTCCAGAAGGCGGCGAGCCGGCCGCCGGGGCGCAGCGCGCGGGCGGAGGCGGCCGCGGCCGCTTCGGGGTCGAGCCAGTGCCAGGTCTGCCCTGAGACGACCGCGTCGAAGGTGCGGCCCGCCGCGTCCCAGGTCTCGAACGCCGCGACCTCGACCTCGGTACCATCGCGCCGGGCGAGCTCCGCCATGCGCGGGTCGACGTCGACCCCGAGCACGTGGCAGCCCGCCGCGCGGAACTGACGGGCCACGATGCCGGTGCCGCAGCCGACGTCGAGCACGGACGGTGCGGGGCGGGCCGCGGCGGCGAGCCGGTCGACCAGGGCCTGGGGGTAGCGGGGGCGGGTGCGGTCGTAGCGGGCCGCGTCCGTGCCGAACGAGCGTGCCGTGCGCCGGATTTGATCGGAATCGTACGAGGGGCGGCCTGAGCGCCCCGACGGTACAGTGGGCATGTGCCCACTGTAGTGGGCGGGCGCCCACTCGCTCAAGGGCGCCTACGAAACCGAGCACGGAGAGAGGTCGACACGGTGCCGACAGGGGTCGCCATCCGCGACGTACGCGAGCAGCTTTTCGACGCTGCCGAGCGCGTCCTGCTCAGGGACGGGCCGAACGCGCTGACCAGCCGGGCCGTCACCACCGAGGCGGGCTGCGCCAAGGGTGTCCTGCACCGGCACTTCGCCGACTTCGACGCCTTTCTCGCGGAGCTCGTCCTCGACCGGGTCCGCCGGATCGACGACCGGTCGGCCGCGCTGCGCGCCGCCGCGGGCACGGGCAGCGTCGTCGACCACGTGACCGAGGCGCTGACCGATCTGTTCGGCTCGGTCGCGGTGGCGATGGTCGGCCTCGTCACGTCCCGTGACGGGTTGCGGGCGCGGCTGCGCGGGACCACTCCGGTCGGGATTCCGCTGCTCACTGAGGCCACGGCCATGGTCGCCGGGTATCTCGCGGCGGAGCGCGAGCTCGGCCGGATCCCGGCGGACGCCGAGGTCGAGACGCTCGCGCCCATGCTCGTCGGCACCGGGCATCTGCTGTTCGCCGACCGGAACGGCACCCCACCGGAGCGCGCCGCCGTCCGCAAGGTGGTGTCCGGGATCGTCCCGGACACCACCACCTGAGTCAGCCCGCGTCGCGGGGTGACAGGCGCAGCACCGTGCCCTCGCCGTTGGCCGCGAGCAGCAGGGTGCCGTCGGGGGCGGCGGTGACGCCCGCGAAGGGGCGCGGCAGGCCCGGCATGGCGTGGGTGAACAGCGCCGCTTCGGCGCGGGGCACGGTGCCGGGCGGCGGTCCGACGGGCAACTCCTCGGCCTCGACGCGGAGTTGACCCGTACTGAGGGACACGGCCAGGAGTCGGCGCGTACCGGTCTCCACCGTGAACAGTTCGTCGCCGAGGACGGTGAGGCCCTGCGGGGCGTCGAGCCCGTCCACGACGGTGACGGGTCCGGCCGCGTCGGTTGCTGCGTCGGGGCCTTCGGGTCCGTCGATCCTGAGGACCGTGCCGCCGAGTTCGTCGCTCACGTAGACCCGCCCGTCCGCGTCGAGGGCCACGTCCACGGGGCGCGGCAGTCCTTCAGCGAGCACGGTCAGGGTGTCGTCGGCGTCGAGGGTGACGATCCGTCCGGCGTCCGTCTCGGCGATGACGAGGGTGCCGTCGGGCCCGGCCGCGATGCCGGTGGGTCGGCGCAGCCCCTGGGCGCGGACGCGGGTGGTGCCCGTCTTCGGGTCGTACGTCGTCACCTCCCCGTACTGCGAGGCGAGATGGAGCAGTCCGGCGGCGGCGGTGATGCCGTGGGCGAAGGGGCGGAGCAGCGGGGTCTCTACCGGGTCGGCGCCGTCCGGAGCAGGGGTGGGTGGCGGGACGGCGACGCGGTAGTGGTCGGCGGCGTACACAGTGCCGCCCAGATCGACGGTCACCCCGTACGGGCCGTCGAGGCCGCGCGGTACGACGGTGCGGGTGCGGCCGTCGGGGTGGAGTTCGGTGACGCCGCCGCTGGCGAAGCTGGAGACGTACATGCGGTTCTCGGGGTCGAAGGCCGCGTTGTCGAGTCCGGTGAGGCCGCTGGTGAGGACCGTGCGGGAGCCGCTGCCGTGCAGGTCGATCCGGGTGACGAGACCGGCTTCGCCGCGCGACAGGACGTGCAGGACGCCGCCCTGGTCGAAGCGGACGGCGACCGGCTCGTGCACGTCCTGGGCGACGCGTTCGGGCGCTCCCCCGTCGGGCGGGATGCGCCACACCTCGCCGGTCACCATGTGCGGGTAGTACAGGTGGCCGTCGGGGCCGAGCTGCATGGCGTTGCCGAAGGCGAGCCCTTCGGTGAGGACGCGGGGGGCGCCGCCGTCGGGGAAGAGTTCGAGGAGGCGGCCGCCCATCCGCATCTCGTTGACGAAGAGACGGTCGCCGACGCAGGTGATGCCGTTGGGCACCTTCACCTCGTCGGAGACGACGGTGTACGCGCCGTCGGGGGCGCGCCGCCACACCAGGCCCGGCACGAGGTCCGCGATGTACATGGAGCCGTCCGCGCCGAAGGCCAGGTCGTCAGGGGACCGCACGGGGCCGCCCATCGGCACCACGTCGTCGAGCTCGCCGGTGGCCGGGTCGAGGGCGCTGATGCGGCCGGCGAGGAACTGGGCGACGTACAGCCGTCCGTCGGGTCCGAAGGCGACGCCGTTCGAACCCCACAGCGGATTGGGGGCGTTGAGGCGGCGCACGCTCCGTCCAGTACGGGACGTGGGGCCCGGCGTCTCCCCGTACCGGCTGGCCCGCGCGGCACCGGCCGTCGCGGTGCTCACTCACTCTCCCGCGGTTCGGCGTCGACGAGTACGTCCTTCATGCCACCGCCGCCGCGCCACTCGCGCAGCAGTGAGTGGAAGGCCACCGGCCCGTCGCCGTACGACTCGTTGCGCGGCCGGGGCATGCCCTCGTTGTTGTAGTAGCCGGGGGTGCACTCGGCGTGGAAGGCGTACAGGTCGACGGAGTTCTCGCGGATCGTGTCGACCCACTCCTGCTCGGCGGCCGCGCTCGGTTCCACGTACCGGGCCCGGCACTCGCGCGCCTCGGCGATCACCTCGGCTACGTGGACGGCCTGTTCGTCGAGGATGTGGACGTAGTTGACGGAGGCGGCGTTCTGCATCGGGCCGAGCTGGAACAGGTTCGGGAAGCCGTGGGTGTAGAAGCCGTGCAGGGTGCGCGGCCCGCGCTGCCAGGCCTCGCCGAGCGTGACGCCGCCCCGGCCGTGCACGGGCAGCCGGCCCGAGGTGACGCCGGAGCGGCCGACGTCGAATCCGGTGCCGAAGATGATGCAGTCCACCTCGTACGTGGTGCCGCCGACGACGACCCCGGTGGCGGTGATCTCCTCGACGCCGTGGCTGTCGGCGGTGTCGACGAGGGTGACGTTGGCGCGGTTGAAGGTCTGCAGGTAGGCGTCGCTGAACGTGGGCCGCTTGCACATGTAGCGGTACCAGGGCTTGAGGAGTTCGGCGGTGTCCGGGTCGTCGACGACGGCGTCGACGCGGGCGCGGATCTCGTTCATCTTCTGGAAGTCGGCGGCCTCGTAGGCGCGTTCGCGCTCCTCGGCCGGCATGTCCTGGTAGCTGTCGCTGGGGACGAGCTTCTGCTGCAGGCGGGCGCTGCTGGTCCAGCCGTCGTCGACGAGGTCCTGTGCGGTGTGGCCGCCGGTGACCAGGGCGAGGAAGTTGTCGCGGCGCCTGCGCTGCCAGCCGGGGGTGAGGGCGGCCGCCCAGTCGGGGTCGGTGGGCCGGTTGCCGCGTACGTCGACGGAGGACGGGGTGCGCTGGAAGACGTACAACTCCCTTGCGTCGGCGCCGAGATGGGGCACGCACTGGATGGCGGTCGCGCCGGTGCCGATGAGGGCGACCCGCTTGTCGGCGAGCTTGTGCAGGTTCCCGTCCGCGTCGCCGCCCGTGTACGCGTAGTCCCAGCGGCTGGTGTGGAACGTGTGGCCCTGATAGGTCTCGATGCCGGGGATGCCGGGCAGTTTGGCCTCGCTCAGGGTGCCGCTCGCGGTGATCACGTACCGGGCCCTGATCGCGTCGCCCCGGTCGGTGCCGACCAGCCACTCGTCGGCGGCCTCGTCCCAGCGCAGTTCGGTGACCTGGGTGCGGAAACAGGCGTCCTGGTACAGCCCGAAGGTCTCGCCCACGGCCCGCGCGTGCTGCCGGATCTCCTCGCCCGGCGCGTACTTCCAGCGCGGGACGTAGCCGACCTCCTCCAGGAGCGGCAGGTAGATGTACGACTCGATGTCGCAGTGGATGCCGGGGTACCGGTTCCAGTACCAGGTGCCGCCGAAGTCGGCGCCCTTCTCCACGACCCTGACCGACTCGACCCCGGTCTGCCGAAGGCGTGCCCCGGCGAGCAGCCCGCCGAAGCCACCGCCGACGATCAGCACCTCGACCCGGTCGCGCAGCGGTTCGCGGCTGAACTCGCCCTCGGCGTACGGGTCTTCGTCGTAGTACCCGAACTTCCCGGCGAGCGGCTCGTACTGGCGGCTGCCCTCGGGCCTGATCCTGCGGTCCCGCTCGGCGCGGTACCGCTCGCGGAGCGCGTCCGGGTCGGTTCCTGGTGCGTCGAGCGGGGAGTGGGGGGTGGGCATGGCCGCCTCGCCTTCCTGCCGGGATGTGCTTCCTGCGGGACGAGGTGCATCGTACATGCAGCATGCATCGTGCATATCCTATGCCCGATGCACTCTGGGCGGCCGGCCCACGCACCCTCCCTCACGGCCGCGCGTAGGGCCGCGTCATGATCTCCATGTTGTGACCGTCGGGGTCGTCGAAGTAGGCGCCGCGGCCGCCGAACAGCCGGTTGATCCGGCCGGGTTCGGTGTGGTTCGGGTCGGCGTAGTACGTGACGCCGACGGCGTCGAGCCGGGCGATCATGCCGTCGAACCGCTCCTCGGGGACGAGGAACGCGTAGTGCTGGGACTGGATCGGCTCGTCGCGCTTCTCGTAGTAGTCGAGGGTGACGCCGTTGCCCAGGTCGACGGGCAGGAACGGCCCGAAGGGGGCGCCGACGCGCAGGCCGAGGATCGCGGCGAGGAACTCGGCGGACAGCTGACGGTCGCTCGCGAACACGGCGAGGTGGTTCAAGTGGGCGACGGTGGTGGGGAGTTCGGGTGCAGGCGGTGTCGCGGTCATGAGTGGGATGTCTCCGGTTCCGGGATTCCGAGGTGCGGCGCGCCGTGCGGGGCGCCGGGGATCGCGTACGCGGAGAGGGGGCGGGGCTCGCACCCGCCTCGGGCTCACACCGAGGCCGGGTACCCACTTCGTGTGTGGCCCATGGCCGACCCGGCAGTCATGGGCGGGACCTTAACCGGCGCCGGGTTGGTGCGGCAACGCGTTTCCGGGCGGTGGCGGTGCGGGCGGAGCGCTCCGCCCGACCCCTCCCAGGGCGTCAACGGGTGAGCGTCCAGCGGCTGTCGCTGGCCGCCGACACCACACTCCCGCCAGCACGCGGCGCCGTAGAGGGTGCTCCACTCGGGGCTCGCCCCGTGGAAGTTCTTGTCAGTACGTATAACAAGCGCTTCGGGTGGCCTACCCGGGCCTACCCCTCGGAACGAACTTCGCTCAGGGACAATCGAGGAGAGCCACCACGGCCCCTGACCCTGACGGCCACCCCGGCCCAGCACTGGACGCAAGGAGCAAACATGTCCTTCTACGACGTGGAGATCGACGCCCTGCAGGGCGGCCCCGCGAACCTCGGGCAGTACCGCGACAAGGCGGTCCTGGTCGTCAACGTCGCCTCCAAGTGCGGGCTCACCCCGCAGTACGCGGCCCTGGAGAAGCTGCACGCGCAGTACGCGCCGCGCGGCTTCACGGTGCTCGGCGTGCCCTGCAACCAGTTCATGGGCCAGGAGCCGGGCACGGCCGAGGAGATCGCGACGTTCTGCTCGGCGACGTACGGCGTGACGTTCCCGCTGACGGAGAAGACGGACGTCAACGGCGCGGAGCGGCACGCGCTCTACGAGGAACTGGTCCCGACGACGGACGCGGAGGGCCACAGCGGCGACATCCGCTGGAACTTCGAGAAGTTCGTCCTCTCCCCCGGCGCGACGACGGTCGTCCGCTTCGGCCCGAGGGTGGAACCGGACGCGGCGGAGCTGGTGGCGGCGGTGGAAGCGGCGCTTCCGTCGGCGTGAGCGCGGTATGAGTCTCGCGTGACGCGTGTGTGAGCGGCGCCGCCCCCTGACCTCGGGGCGGTGCCGCTCTCGCGTGGAACCGGCGGTCGGCCATCATGGAGGCCATGAGCGCCCGGAATCCCGACTGGATCAGCATCGCCGCCCACGAGAACGTGCCGGGCGGACTCCGCCCCCTCGGCGCCGCGCGGGCTTGACTGCGTGAGCGCGGCATCGACTGGATGCCCTTCGAACCGCACGAACTCCGCGTGGACCTCACCTGCGCACACGGCGACGACGGGCACTGGCGCGGCTGGTTCGAGGTCTCCGCGCACGCGGACGCGCTGCGGCGGCTCGGGCTGCATCCCGGTCAGGAGACGGCTCAAGTGACTGGACCGGCACCGCCGTTGTGGTGGCACGCGGCGGCGGAGCGGCGGGGGTGGTGACGGCCGCCGGTCGTTGAAGATCAACCGCGGCGGGGTCCCCACACTGTGGGCGATGCGACGCACCCCCCTCGCCTGAACGTTCCGGGTTCGCCGGGAGGAGTGCACCACCTGAGCCTCACCCGGGGCTCCGTATTGCCATTCCCGCAAGTTCAATTGCCCATCCCCGTACGGCAGTTGCACTCTGATGCCCGGCCGGGAGGAAGTGAACGGCCGCCATCGACGGGAGGCGCACCATGAGCACGGTCAACACGCACGGGAACGGCGGGGAGCGGAAGCCTACGGCGGATCGCGTCCATCACGTACGAGCCGGTGAGCTGGACGGCTTCGCCGCGATCAGCGGGCACACGGTCGGCTCGCGGAAGCTGTGGATGGGGCTGGTGGAGAACCCGCCGCTGAGCGCCACGGACAACCATCATCACGGCGCGTCCGAGGCCGGGATCTACGTGGTGAGCGGGCACCCCGTGTTCGTGTACCACGACGGCACCCAAGAGGTACGGGTCGCCGCGGGGCCCGGCGACTTCTTCCTCGTACCGCCGTTCGTCCCGCACCGCGAGGAGAACCCCGACCCGGACGAGCCGGCGGTCGTCGTGATCGCGCGCACGACTCAGGAGCCCATCAAAGTCTCCGTGCCCGAGCTGTACCAACTCCGGGAAACGGAAAGGGAGTAGCGGTACCGAGTAGCCGTCTCCGGGGGTCCTTCGGCCGTGCCGACTTCTTTCCCGCTCACGCCGTACGGGAGTTGTCGCACTCGACCCACGGGAAGTCTCGACTTCCGCTCCCGAAAGCCCGAAAGGCGCCCGCCCCTCGTGGGGTGGGCGCCTTTCGGGCTCCGTGCGGCTCCGTATCGTTTCGTATCGCTACGTACAGAGAACTCGGTCCGATGGCTCAGCTTGTGCGAATCAGGCGTTCACGCGGTCAGGCGTTCAACGGGCCGTTTCATAGGCCTCGCGGACGGCGGCCGGGACGCGGCCCCGCTCGCTGACCTCGTAGCCGTTCTCCCTCGCCCAGACCCTGATCGCCGACGAGTCGTCGGACTTGCCGGTCGCCGGCTTGCGCTTCCCCTTGGGCTTCGCGCCGCCTCGGACCCGGCGGGCCCCCTCCGCGTGCAGATAGGGGTTGAGCAGTTCGAGGAGCTTCTCGTAGTTCTCGTCGGTGAGGTCGATTTCCACACCCGCACCGTCGACGAGAATGCTGTGCGTGGCGATATGCGCCGACTCTTCGCCGGTCAGGTCGTCCACGTATGTCGTAATTACCTTCTGGGCCATGCGACGACTATAGGCCCAGTCGAGTGACGCGAGTACCAGGAGCGCGGCCGCCACCACGAAAGTCTTCCGCATTGTTCACGCCCAACTCTCTTTCTGGTAGTGGGGCTTGTGAACGGCACCTCGGGCAGCGCTACGGTCAGTCGTTGTCGTTGTCGTTGTCGTCGCGGTGGTCGTCACGGTCGTCCGGGTCGGCGGTGAGCTTGCCCGTGGCCACGTCGACGTTCCAGTCCCGCTCGTTGCCCTTGCCGTCGGCGGTCTCGATCTCCCAGCCCTCGGAGACGTGTCCGGCGCGGCCGTCGTCGTCCAGGTCGACCGAGGTGACAAAGCCCTTCGCCGCTGCGGCCTCCGCGGCCTGGGCCGCGGTCGTCCGCCCGTCCTTGAGCGCCGCACGGGCCTCGCGTGCGTCGTCCGCACCGTCCGCGTCGTCGTCGGTCTCGCGGGACAGGACCTTGCCGGTGGACGCGTCGATGTGGAGGGTGTGCCAGGCGTTGCCGTTGCCCAGTACGTCGACCTCCCAGACCAGGCGCTCCGCGCTGTCGTCGCCGTTGCCGTCGTCGCCCTCGGCATCGTCCTCGTCGAGCTCGGCGGAGACGGCCGTACCGGACTGGGCCTTCAGCGCGGCCTCGACGGCCTGCGCGGCGGTGAGCTTCGCGCCGCGGGCCTCGGCACCGTCCCGGTCGTCGTCCTTACCGTCGCGGTCGTCGCGGTCGTCGCGGTCGTCGCGGTCGTCGCGGTCGTCGCGGTCGTCGCGGTCGTCGTCCTGGAGCGTGACCTGGGAGCCGCCCGACTGGTTCTGCGACTGGGTCCGCGCATCGGCACGGCCCTCGGCGCCGTCGCCGCTGCCCGCGAAGGCGAGCGCCGAACCGCCGCCGATCAAGGCGGCCGCCGCGACGGTGGCGATGACGATGTTGCGCTTCATGAGGTTCCTCCCCTGTCCCCGTACGGCATTCCCTGCCGGGTCCGGGACGTAGGCGTCAGACGTGGATGGTGCGGTGTGCCGGGTTCGTTCGCTCTCGACGGGAACCAATCTCCCCGACCGACCCTGAAGCCAGCCTGAAGCCACCTGAAGCCGTCTTCAGGTTCCGGACGTCGCCCTCGTCGTCCCGGGATACGGGACGACCACGTCCGGCATACGGATGCCGGTTGTGGTCCGCCGCCGCTACCGGCGAGGATGCCGCCATGTCCGTCTGCCTGGTGTCGCGTCGTCACGTGGATCTGCTGCGTGTCTCGACCATGCTGTGTCGCCCCGTCTCCGGGGCCCGCACGGCGTGTTGCTGACGCCGCGCGTCGCCTGAGCCGACCGCGCTTGCGCTTCTGGTCTCTTTCCCGGCCGGCCCCAGCCCAGTGGCCCCCTGATCCGGTGATCCGCCGACCGGCCACCGATAGCCGACCGGCAACCGATCACTGACCAGCCGCTGACGGCCGCTGACCGATCACCCCGAGCCGGGCGCACCTCACCTTTCCTCCCCTGAAGCCCTTCCGCGCTCCGGCCACAGGTCCGCACGTCGACCTTCAAGGCCAACTCCCGTATGGAATACGCGAGTTGGCCACCCC
>NZ_JAAAHS010000129.1 GCF_009908195.1 Streptomyces boluensis
TTCCCCCCGCCGGAAGCGTACTCACCCCGGCCGGGCGGCGGCCGACGTTGCGGCACCGGCCGGGGCGCGCGAGGGTCAGGGGTGAGGCCGGAGACCGTGCCGTACGCGAGGAGGAGCAGCCCCATGCCCATCGCCACCGTCAACCCCGCCACGGGCGAGACGACCAAGACGTTCGACGCGCTGACCCCCGACGAGGTGGAACGGCGGCTCGCCGCGGCCGATGACGCGTACCGGCAGTACCGCCTCACCGGCTTCCACCACCGCGCCCACCTGCTCGAACGTGCCGCCGACCTCCTCGAGGAGGACATCGACCCGGTCGCCCGCACCATGACCCTGGAGATGGGCAAACCCGTGAAGGCGGCCCGCGCGGAGGCCGCGAAGTGTGTGAAGGCGATGCGCTGGTACGCCGCGCACGCCGAGGCTCTGCTCGCGGACGAGGAGCCGGCCCGCGCCGACGTCGAGGACTCCGGCGCCACCCGCGCCCGCGTCCACTACCGCCCGATCGGCGTGGTCCTCGCCGTGATGCCGTGGAACTTCCCGCTCTGGCAGGTCGTACGGTTCGCCGCCCCGGCCCTGATGGCGGGCAACGTGGGCCTCCTCAAGCACGCGTCGAACGTCCCGCAGACCGCCCTCTACCTGGAGGAACTCTTCCGGCGCGCGGGCTTCCCCGAGGGCTGCTTCCAGACGCTCCTGGTCGGTTCGGCCGCCGTCGAGGGCATCCTGCGCGACCCGCGTGTGGCCGCCGCGACCCTGACCGGCAGCGAGCCCGCGGGCCGCGCCGTGGCCTCGGTCGCCGGGGACGAGGTGAAGAAGACCGTCCTGGAACTGGGCGGCAGCGACCCCTACCTGGTGCTGTCCGGCGCCGAGGTCGACCGCGCCGCCGCGACCGCGGTCACCGCCCGCGTACAGAACAACGGCCAGTCCTGCATCGCCGCCAAGCGCTTCATCGTGCACACCGACGTGCACGACGCGTTCCGGGAGCGGTTCGTCGCCGGGATGCGGGAGTTGACCGTCGGCGACCCGATGTCCGAGGACACCGATGTCGGCCCGCTCGCCTCCGAACAGGGACGCAAGGACCTGGAGGAACTCGTCGACGACGCGGTGGCCAAGGGCGCGACCGTGCTGTGCGGTGGCCGACGGCCCGAGCGGCTCGACAGCGGCTGGTACTACGAGCCCACCGTCCTGACCGACATCACCGAAGCCATGCGCATCCACCGCGAAGAGGCCTTCGGCCCGGTGGCCACGCTGTACCGCGTCGACAGCCTGGACGAGGCCCTCACCCTCGCCAACGACTCGCCCTTCGGGCTGAGTTCCAACGTCTGGACCCGCGACGAGGACGAGATGGCCCGCTGCGTGCGCGACCTCCAGGCGGGCGGCGTCTTCATCAACGGCATGACCGCCTCCCACCCCGGCCTCCCCTTCGGCGGAGCCAAACGCTCCGGGTACGGGCGGGAGTTGGCGGGCCACGGCATCCGCGAGTTCTGCAACCCGACGACGGTCTGGTACGGCCCGCTGTCCCCGTAGCCGGTCAGGGCTGGGGCGGTCCGCAACCCAATATCTCCGCCTCGCCCTCTGCCTCCGCCTCACCCCCTGCCTCCGCCTCGTCCGCCGCCCGCTCGATCTCCGCGACGACATACGCGGCATGCGGGCCGACGGCGGGCAGCAGAGGCTCCCAGGACTCCTCGGCGTCACCCCGGTAGACGGCACGCGCGTGCGCGAGGACCGGCCGGTGCTCCTCCGGTAGCCGAGCCAGCGCCCAGTCGGCGGCGGCCCCCTTGGAGCTGATCGTCCCGGTCCGCAGGGTCGACCAGATCCGGGCCAGGGTCAGCAGGACGTTACGGGTGTCGGAGCCCAACTCGGCCAACAGCTCCGGCACTCCGGCCCGCAGCGCACGGACCACGTCCGCGTACGGCACCGCGTCGAGCACCTCGGCGGGCGGCGGTCCGGCCAGCGGCGCGTCCCCCTGGAGCACCATCGTGAACAGCAGGGCGAGGTCGGCGCTCGGCTCCGGCTCGGGCGTCACGCCACCCTCGTACGCCTCGCGCAGCCACTCCCCGTACTGGAACTCGCAGCGCGGCGGAAAACGCCACGGCCGTACGTCGCGCTGCACCACGACCGTCAGCTCCACCGGCCGGGCCGGACCGCCGTCGGCCCGATCGCCCGAGATCGGCAGCAGCGCCTCGACCAGCGCCCGCCGGGTCCGCGCCGTCGTGCGCTCCCGCACCACGACCAGCACGTCGACATCACTGTGCGGCCGCAACCCGCCGAGCAGCGCCGAGCCGTGCAGGTACATGCCGATGAGGTCCGCGCCGAACGTCTCGGCGACGAGACGGACCACGGCGGCGGTCTGGGTCACGGGAACTCCCTTCGAGGTACGGGCATTTCAGGCGGCACGTCGGCACGTCGGCACGTCGGCACGTCGGCACGTATCAGCGCGTATGGCCGGTCGCGGCGTCCGGAGCTTCCGGAGCACCCGGTGTCTGCGGTATCTCCGGGGTCTCCGCGTGCTCGCGGCGCGGCAGCAGCAGGGGAGTGGCGAGGAGCAGCAGCCCCGCGAGCGCCAGCGCCACGCGCGTGCCGGTGAGTCCGGCGAGCAGCCCCCACAGGGCGGTCAGCGCCGCGATGCTGAGCTTGCCGGTGACCGTCCACGCCGACAGGGTGCGCGCCACCCGCTCCGTCGGCGTGCGTTCGAGTCGGTGCGTGCTGAACACCGGGGTGAACACGCCCATGGCGGTGATGAGCCCGAACTCGACGGCCATCACCAGGACAAGGCCGCCCGTGCCTGGCCCGACGAAGGCGAGCCCGAGCGGCCCGACGACCCGCAGCGTGCCCGCCGTACGCAGCACCCGGTGCCGCCCGAAGCGCGCCACGAGCGGACGGGCGAGCCGCGAGCCGAGCAGCCCGCCGAGACACGGCACCGCGAAGGCGAGCGCGTACTGCCAGGGAGCGAAGCCGAGCGGGCCCAGCATCAGGACGGCGAGCAGCGGTGCCTGCGCCATGATCAGACCGTTGACCAGCGTGGTGTTCAAGAACAGCGGGCGCAGCTCCGCGTCGCCGAGAATCCCGCGCCAGCCGTCGAGCACATCGCCCCGCCGCAGCCGCGAACGGGCGCCGCCGCGCGCGGGGTGCGGCTCGTCGCCGCCGATGGCCCGGATCCCCACGGCGGAGAGCAGATGACTGACGGCGTTGGCCCCGACGGTCACCGCCGGACCGGCGAGCCCGACCGCGGCACCGCCGAGCGGCGGCCCGAGCACAGTGGCCGTCCAAGTGGTCGCCTCGAAGCGGCTGTTGGCGGCCAGCAGATCAGCGGGGGCCACAAGACCCTTGAGACAGGCGCCCGCGGCCGAACGGAACGTGATCTCCGCCGCCGCGACCACGACCGACACCAGCACCAACTGCCCGAACCCGAGCTGCCCCAGCGCATACGCGACCGGCACGGTCAGCAGCGCCGCGCACCGCACCAGGTCCATCGCGATCATCACCGGGCGCTTGCGGCGCAGGTCCACCCACGGCCCCAGCGGCACCGCCACCACGGCCCCCACGAGCAGCCCGGCGGCAGCGAGCAGCGACACCTGCGTCGGCCCCGCGTGCAGGGCGACCACCGCGATCATCGGAAACGCGTCCAGGGCGAGATACGTCCCGAACGTGCTGGCCGCGTACGCCGCCCACAGCCACCCGAATCCCCGGCCAAGCCCGCCCCGCACGCTCCACACCCCTCACTCGCCGTCGTCCCGCCGGCACCGCCCGCCACCCGGGCGAGCCGCCGACCAGCGGTGCGGACAACCGTACGGGCGACCACTGACAACGAAGCCGGGAGCTGGGGGCCGGCCTCGCGAAAACACCTCGCCGGGGCTCCGTGCGGAGCCCCGGCGAGGGGGACACGAGGGTGCCCGCGGGCACCGGCAGGTCCTAGACCAGCTCGCCGTCCCGCGCCACGACGCGGCCACCGTGCACGACCAGGTCACGCTGCGGCATGTCCACCACGACCTGCGGCGCGCCCTCGCCCTTGACGAGGACGAAGTCGGCGGGCGAGCCGGGCTTCAGGTCGGCCCGGTCCAGTTGCATGACGTCCGAGCCGCCGTGCGCGGCCACGTCGTACACGTGGTTCAGCTCGTCGTCCAGGCGGACGTCGGTGACCCAGCCCAGGATGTGCGCGCGGTGCAGCATGTCGGCGTTGCCGAACGGGCTCCACGAGTCGCGCACACCGTCCGAGCCGAGGCCGACGCGCACGCCGTGCTCCTGCAACTTGCCGACGGGCAGCACGAGCGACTCGTTCGGGGCGACCGTGGTCAGGGAGATGTCCAGGTCGCTCAGGTCCTCGGCCATCTTGCCGAGGTCGGCGTCCGAGAGGCCCGGCAGGCAGAAGACGTGGCTGACGTTCACCTTGCCGCGCAGGGACAGCGCGCGCGTGCGCTTGATGATCGCCTGCATCACCTGCAGGCCCTTCTCGTCCCGGTCGTGCAGGTGGATGTCGACACCGATGCCGTGCCGGTCCGCCAGACCGAAGACCAGGTCGAGCTGTTCGTCCATCGCCTGGTCGAAGCTGATCGGGTCGATGCCGCCGACGAAGTCGATCTGACCGCCGCGCGCCGCCTCTTCGAGCAGCTCGGCCGTGCCCGGCGTACGCACCACACCGTGCTGCGGGAACGCCACGATCTCCACGTCGAGCGCGTGCGACAGCTTCTTGCGGGCCTCGGCCACGCCCTCCACA
The DNA here is from genome assembly GCF_009908195.1 of Streptomyces boluensis. Lineage (GTDB taxonomy): Bacteria > Actinomycetota > Actinomycetes > Streptomycetales > Streptomycetaceae > Streptomyces > Streptomyces boluensis. Next base: position 4,712 of record NZ_JAAAHS010000129.1, read on the forward strand.
CCGGCCAGGTCGTACGCGGGCGCCACGTCCACGTGCGCGCGCATCGCGCGCGTGCCGCGGGTCACGGCATGCGCCATCAGGCCGTAGCTGCGCTCGCCGACCGTGCGCTTCTGGGACTTGAACAGCTCGACGTCCTGCTCGCAGTACTCGGCGATGCTCCCGGCCGGCTTGCGCGAGACCCAGTCGCCGCCCCACGACGTCTTGTCCGGGTGGATGTGCGCGTCGACGAGCGAAGGCAGGGCGACCCGGCCGCCACCGTCGATGACCCGCGCACCGTGCGGGGCGGGACCGTCGGTGATGCGGCCGTCGACGACGGTGAGGTCCACGGGCTTGCTCGTACCGAACGGCCGGACGTTGCGGAACACCACGGCCTTGGTGGGCCGGTCGTCCTCACGTCCGCGCGAACCGGCCGGAGCGGCCGACGAGGCGGCACCGGCCGACAGCGCGGTCGCGGTACCGGCCAGGGCGGCGGCGCCGACGATCATGCCGCGGCGGGACAGGGGAGTCATGTGGGGTCTCCTTCGGGATGAACGAGGACGTACGGGATCGGCGGGGCGGGCGGCGGACTCGGCTCACGCCGGGGCCATCCGCCCACGCCAGGAAGGAAGTTCAGATCGCGATGCCGGAACGCACCACGCGCTTGGGCGCCTTGAGGACGCGCACGTCGGCCAGCGGGTCCCCGTCCACGATCACCACGTCACCGGCGAAGCCGCGGGCCAGACGCCCGGCCGTGCCCTCGAGACCGAGGAGCTTCGCGGCATTGGTGGTGGCGGTGCGGATCGCGTCGAGCGCGGGCAGACCGGCCTCGCGCATCAGCTCCACCTCACGCCCGATCGGGTCGATCTCACCGCCGGACGAGTCGGTGCCCGCGGCCAGCGGCACACCCATCTCGTGCGCGGCGAGCGCGCGCTTCTTGGCGGCGGCCAGGAACGTACGGCCACGCTCGGCGAGGATCGGGTCGGAGGAACCGACCATGCCCGCCATCGCGGAGAGGGTCGGCGTGAAGTACGTGCCGCGGCGCTTCATCTCGCGCAGGGTGTGCTCGCCGATGAACGCGCCGTGCTCGACGGAGCGCACGCCCGCCATGACCGCGTCGTGGCAGCCCTTCTCGCTGTAGCTGTGGCAGAGCACGCCCTTGCCGCCGCGCCGCGCGGCCCCGACGATCGCGGACAGCTGCTCGCGGTCGTACACCTGGGCCAGCGGGTTCTGCTCCGGCAGACCGGCGCGCTCGTTGACGCGGGTCTTGACGACGTCGGCGCCACGGGCCAGGTTGACCTCGACGACGCGGCGCAGCGCCTCGGGCGAGCGCACGCCGTCCTTCAGCTTGGCCAGCGGGGTGAGGTCGGGGTCGGCGAGGATCGTGTCGCCCAGGTCGGGCGTGACGAACACACCGGCGGCTCGCAGCCGCGGCGCGAGCTGCGGCGCCTGCCGCGCCAACTCCCGTACGGCGATGTCCTGGTAGAAGTTGGTTGAGCCGCTGCGGGCGCTGGTGGCGCCCTTCAGGACGGCCTCGCGCGCCTCGGCCGCGGTGTTCAGGTGGATGTGCGCCTCGACGAGTCCGGGCAGGATCCAGCTGCCGTGCGCGTCCAGCTTCTCGATGCCGTCGGGAACCTGCGTACGGCTGCGGGCGCCGGCCGCGCGCACGACGCCGTCGACGATGACGACCACCGCGTCCTCGGTGACCTCGCCGGTCGCCGGGTCGAGCAGCGTGCCGCCCTCGATGACCAGGTCACCCGTGGTCGCCCGGCCCGGACGCTCGGTACGGCCGGAGCGGTCGGCCGCCGCGGCACGGGGCGCCCCGGCGGAGAGCGCCGCGGTGGTGCCCGCGAGGGCGGCCGCACCCGCGAGGATGCCGCGCCGTGTGAGCCGGGACGAAGGGGGCGGGGTGTTCTCGACGCACATGGGTGGCTCCAGGACGGATGAGCGGGTGACGGAAGCGGACAGCCGGGGAAGGGCGGAGGGCCCGCGTCCGTCAGTTTGTATACCGATCCTGGAATCGCGCAAGGAGCCTCCCGAGAGATGTGAGGCTTTTGCCGGATTGTGCCGGGAAAATCCACAAGGGTATTTCACCTTGGTATACCGACGTGGATGTCGATACGAGGAGATCAGCGGCGTGCGAGGCCCGGTCCATGGACCACGGGGTGCTCGCGAGCCGGCCGCTCGACCGTCGTCAGGACTCGGACGGACCTTCTCCGTCACGCCCTCCGTCACGCTCTCCTTCGAAGAGCGAACGCAGGGCCACCGCCCGGCTGTCCCGGACGTGCAGCAGCGTGCCCGCCGCCGACGTCTCCTCGTCGCCCGCCGCGATGCACCGGAAGATCGAGTGGTGCTGGGCCCGCATGTGGTCGGGCTCCGCGCGCATCCCGAACAGCAGCTGCAACTGCCAGCTCAACTGCTCCATCATCCGTTCAAGGAGCGGATTCCCGGCCAGTGCCACGATGCCCTCGTGGAAGGCGGTGTGCGCGGCCACTTCCTTCGCCGCGTCGTCGGACTGGGACGCCGCGTCCGCGTGCTCGAGGGTGGCCCGCAGCCGGGTCAGGCCCGCCGGGTCGTTGGGGGCGTGCTCCGCGACCCGGCGCGCAGCGAGCCGCGACGCCTGTACGGCCAGCGGCTCCCACACCTCGTACAGGTGCTGTACATCGGCCCGTTCGAGCTTCCGCACCCGCACCCCGCTGTGCGGCAGCAGCTCGAGCAGTCCCTCGGCGACGAGTGCGCGCAGCGCCTCCCGGACCGGGACCCGGGACATCCGCAGCTCCTCGGCGATCTCCCGCTCGACCAGGCGGGCCCCCAGGGCGTAACGGCGGTCGACGATGCGCTGCCGCACGGCCTCGCGCGCCTGCGCACTCAACGACATCCGTTCCGTACTACCCGCCACGTGCTTCCGTCCTTACGTTCACCTGCCCGGCCCTGCTGTGGAGGATACGGCGCCAGGCGTCACCGCCGCCGCCCCGCGCTCCCGGAGCTGCCGCCCGAGCCGGTCGGCGGCCGCGTCCCACCGGCCCGTTCATCCACGCGCGGCCGGGGCGGCGGCCACGCAGAACTCGTTCCCCTCCGGGTCCGCCATGATCACGTGATGCTCGTCGACCTCCGCCAGGACCCGGCCGCCCGCACGCACAAGGCGCTCCGCCTCGGCCCTGATCCGGGACCAGCGCTCGGCGGGCGTGCCGTGGCCCGGTATCCGGATGTCCAGGTGCAGACGGTTCTTCGCCGTCTTCGGCTCGGGCACCCGCAGGATCGAAAGGCGCGGACCCACACCCTCCGGCGAGCACAGCCACGCCCCGTCCGCCGCGTCACCCTCGGGCAGGCCGAGGTGCGCCAGCCACTCCGCACGCGTGGCGAACGGCGCGGGCGGCGGCTCGTCCACGTACCCGAGCGCCGTCTTCCAGAAGGCGCCGAGGACTTGGGCGTCAGCGCAGTCGAGGGTCAGGTCGATTCCGATGGTCATGCCACGACCGTACGGGCCACCACTGACAACGCCGCTCAGGACCGGGGCGCCGGGGTCAGCGCGGCCCGGGTGACGTCGGCGGTGAGCTCGACGACATCGGGTCCGTACGCATCGGGGTTGATGACCTTGAGCACGAGGCAGAACGAGGCGTCGCCGTACTTGCGGATCAACTTGCCGTGGTTCCGGGCGAGATAGCGCACCGCGGCGTGGTTGGTGTTGGAGTGCTGCCCGGACGCGAGGAACACCGGGCGGGCGTCGGGACCGGCCTGTCCGGCGGTGAGCCGGGCGAGCAGAACGTGCTCGGTGGCGCCCCGCTCCCAGCGGTACCACTCGCCGCCGACCCGGATCGCGCCCCGGTCGGGGCCGGGTGCGGAGTCCGTGTTCACTTCCACACCGGGCAGCAGCGACCGCAGATGCGCCGCCATCCGCTGATTGGACACCGGCCCTCCGACGCAGAACTCGGTGCGCTCGCCGAACCCTTGCTGTATCCCGTCGTGCGCGACGATCTGCACATTCGCACCGCAGTCCTTGATCAACGCGTACAGCTCAAGCAGCGCGAACACATCGCGCCGCGCCACCGTCCAGCCGCCCGCGCTCCCCGCCGACTGGTTGACGACAAGCAGACAGTCGGCGTTGTCGGGGAGGCCGAAGAACCGCTGCCTGCGCCGGAGCCTGCGGCGCCACACGTACGTACGGGCGAACCAGCCGATGGCCGTGGCCACCCCGGTGGCTATCACCCCGAGCACGATGTTGCGCACGTCGTCGTTCATGGGGCGTGATCGTATCGGGACGCACTGACATCGGCATACGTCAACTGCCGGGCGGGGTACGGAAGATGCGGGGGAGCGTACGGAGGATGCGGTGGAGCGAGGCCGGCCGGATCAGTTCCTGGCCGGCACCAGCGCCGCGTCGAGTACGGCGCGGGCCGCGTGCCGTGCGTGCCGGGCCGCGTCCGTGTCCCCGGTGAACGTGGCCACCGCCATCGCGCCGTCGAACAGCACGGCGAGCTGCGCGCCCACCGCCTCCGCGTCGGGCGGTCCGGCCTCCGCCACCAGCTCGGTCAGCAGCTCGAGCAGGCTCCGCTTGTGTGCCTGCACGGCGGCCGTCACCACCGGCGCGGCCGCGCCCGCCTCGCCGAACGCCCCCGCGAACACACAGCCGTGGAAGCCCGGTTGGTGGAACCAGTCGTCCAGGAAGTCGAAGACGGAGAGCACCCGCTCCACCGGCGACAGGGCGCCGCTCGCGCGCTCCCTCAGGCCGGTCCTGGCGATCTGGTCGCGGCGCTGGAGACAGGCCGCGAGCAGCTCGTCCTTGGAGGGGAACATCGCGTACAGCTTCTTCAGCGGCACCCCCGCCTCGGCCCGTATCCGCTGCATCGTCACCGCGTGCACGCCATGAGTGAAGAAGAGGTCGTCCGCTACCGCCACGACATGGGAGACCGCATCGTCGTCCATGAACTGCAAAACGCCTTCCGGAACGTGGAGTTCACGCCGGTAGCGGCGTGAGAACAGTCATTCTCGCGCCTCCGGATGCGCTCTGTCCATGGGCCCTCGGCATGCGGTCCGCACGCTGTGGCCGCAAGGGCGTGGAGAGGTGGGGGAGGGCGTGGGGGAGCGCGCGACCGGGTTCCGCGGCGGCGCGAATGCGCCCGCACCGCCTCTCGCGCCCTGTCCAACTCCTTGAGAACCGCGGTTCTCAAGCACTACAGTCGCCAGGAGAGAACGGTCATTCTCACGCCGATCGGGCGAGACCGGAGAACGGCCTTCTTGGGAACCAACTCGGGGGACTTCGGGGGAAGTCGTGCTGCGAATGCACTTCAGCGCCGGTGACCTGGCGCGCACACGGATCGCGGACGGACCGGACCCATTGTGGGAAACCGTCCTGAGCATGCAACAACTTCACGAAAGGCGGCCAGAACCACTGCTCGACGCCTGGCGCCGCAGAGCGTGCCGAGCCAGTCGGCAGGCCCAGCGGATGCTGGCCCCACTGATGCCCGGACGCGGATACTTTCCGGACTTCCTCACGCCCGCCGCGGCCGCCGGAGGCCTCGACGAAGGCATCGAGGCCGTACTGCGCACACCGCGCCGCCGGCTCCACACCGAAATGGGACTGCTCGCCGAAGGCAACTCCCTTCCCACCTGGGCCCGTTCGCTGGGCGACGGCGACACCGGCGCGCTGCGCCACCTGGGCACGGCGCTGAAGCAGTACCACGCGTCCGTGCTCACGCCCCGCTGGCCGGACATCGCGGCCCGCGTCGACCGGGACCGGATGACCCGGACACGGACTCAGTGCCAGGTCGGCACCGAGGCGATGCTGCACACCTTCGCACCGATGCTGCACTGGCGGTCACCGGTCCTGTGCGCCGACTACCCCGTCGACCGGGACGTGTACCTGCAGGGGCGCGGACTTCTGCTCGTCCCCTCGTACTTCTGCCGCAGGACACCGGTCGCGCTCCTCAATGAAACGCTGCACCCGGTCCTCGTCTACCCGGCCAGGGTGGTGCGCCGGACGGTGCCAGTGGCGCCCTGCGGACGGCTCGCGCCGCTGCTCGGCCACACCAGGGCGGCGGTGCTCCAGACGCTCCTGGAACCGCGCACCACAAGCGAGTTGGCCGAGTTCGCCGGGGTGTCGCTGTCCTCCGCCAGCGAACACGCGGCGGTGCTGCGCCGAGCCGGACTGGTGAACAGCACCAGAGACCGCCATCGGGTACGCCACACCCTCACCCCGCTGGGCATAGACCTGCTCGACGGGCAGCCCTGAGGGCCACGCACCGCACTTCTCAGGGCACTTCGTCCCACGTGAGCACGCGGACCAGGGGTACGCCGCTGCGCCGTGCGTACGTCAGGCGTTCCCGTACCTCGCGCAGCGAACGCGGGCGGTAACCAGGCCCGCCGCAGCAGCTCTTGTGGAACCCCGCGCCCGCGTGCAGCAGCACCGACACCGTCCGCCAGGCCGCGACGTCACGTCGGCGGGGCGCCGCGAACGCCGAGCCCGCGTGGATCATCGGCGCCGCACACCGCGGACAGCGCCGCTCCCGCTGCCGGTCGTACGGCTGCTTGTACGAACTGCGGCAGGGGAGGCACACGTAGGAGGTCTTGGCGTGGGACATGGCGGCACCCTAGGCAATCAACGGCGGGGCGCGCCAAGGGATTTGCCGAGCCCCGCGGCCGCCGGGCGGCCTGCTGTGCCCGCACCCGCGCGCTCAAGCCGCGGCGTGTGCCGGGGCCGGGGCGCGGCCGCCGGGGTGCCGGTGCCGCCAGAACCAGAACACCGCGCAGGAGAGCAGCGCCCAGCCGCCGAGCACCAGAAAGGGGAACACATGCTGATGATCGCCGAAGTACACCGCCGTGTGCTGGGCGTTGACCGACGCCCCCGGCGGCAGCCACTGCCCGATGTGCCCGAGCAGCGAGGGCAGCAGCGGCCAGGACACGGCGCCGCCCGACGACGGATTGCCGAGCAGCACCATCAGGCCCCAGGTGGGCAGCATCGCCCAGCGCCCGAAGAGGGTGTTGAACATGGTGAAGACCATGCCCGAGGTGAACATCGTCAGCGCGAGGATCAGCCACGACTCGAAGAACGGCAGATTCACCGCGCCCAGCCACCAGTCGACCACCATGGCGATGGCGAACCCGCCGAGCAGCGCGTACGCCACCGTGAAGCCGATGCGCTCCAGCGGATTGAGGCTCCGCGCGTGCACGCTCAGCTGGATCGCCCCGACGAACCCGAGGATCACGGCGGCCAGCGAGATGTAGAAGATAGCCAGACCCCGTGGATCGCCCGGCTGCATCGGGTTGATGTCCCGCACCGTCACCGGCACACCGAGCTGCTTCCCCACCGACTCCCCGGCCTCCGCGAGGAGTTGGGCCACCGAGGCGCCCGAGGCCCCGGAGACGGCGAGCGTGACCCGCTGCTGCCCGTGCACATCGAGGATCGCGAACGCCCGCTGCTCGTCCACCGCCTCCTCGGCCTCGGCGTACGTGTCGTAGGACGTCAGGGCGAGGGTCGCGTCCAGCGCCTTCTCCATGCCGTCCACGAACGCCTTGCCGCGCGCCGAATCGTGGGCGACCCCGACCACCGCGGCGGGCACGTGCCTGGGCGTGGGGTCGGCCATCGAGTACGTATAGCTGCCGGCGAAGAGGCCGGCGGCGGCCGCCAGGATGAACACCAGCACGGTCGCGGGCAGGAACGGCGACTCCTTGAACGCCTCCCAGCGCTCCCGGCGGGTGGGTACCCGGCCGTGCGCTCCGTGCGGCGGATGGGGGCGCTCGGGATCGGTCGGCTCGTGCATTCCCACACGGTAAGCAGCGATACGTCACGATCTGTACTGCTGAGGGCCCGTACGGGTCCGGCGCCCACCGCCCGTCCAGGCAAAGTCCTCGCGTCCCGTCCAGGCACCGTCCCCCGCAGCCCCTCAGGCCACGCCCTCGTCCTCCGCGCCCAGCGGGTCCCCGGCTTCGAGGAGCCGGCTGCGGAACAGGTCGAGCACCTGGTCGAGCGCGGCCCGGGTCGGCTGCCCCGGCTCGTCGACCAGGTGTTCCGTCAGTACGGAGTGCGGCGTCATCGTCGAATCGGGGTCGGCGTCCGCGTCGTCCAACTCCACGGCGATGAACCCCTCGCCGAGCTCCCGGCGCAGAAACGCGAAGCGGTCGCCCGGCACCAGCTTGTCGCCGCGGAACCGCAGGCCGAGCACCCGCAACCCGTCCCGCGCGCAGCGGTCCTTGACCACGGCCAGGTCCGCCGCGGACACATCGATCCCGTGCCGGTTGCGCGCGGTCGGCGGGAGCGGCAGCGACGGCTGCGAGAGCACCGGCGCGAGCATCCGCTCGTCCGTCGCCATCGCCAGTGCGAAACCCCCGGTCAGGCACATGCCGACGGCCCCCACACCGGGCCCGCCGCACCGCTCGTGCTCGGCCGCGGCCAGGCCCCGCAGCCAGTCCACCACCGGGGAGCTGCGCCCGAGGGCGAACGTCGTGAACTCCCGGCTCACACACACCTTCAGAATGGTCGACGCCATGTACGCGCTCGACCGCAGCTTCCCGTGCGCCCGCGGGTCGGGGTCGCGTCCGGGCCTGCCGAACAGCACCGGCAGCACCGCCGTGCACCCGATCTCGGCCACCCGCGCGGCGAACCTCAGCACCTTCGGCGTGATGCCCGGCACCTCCGCGATGACGATGACGGCGGGCCCCGTGCCGCGCCGCAGTACGTCATGGGTGACGCCCCCGTGTGTGAACGAGCCGCGCTCGAACCCCGACAGGTCGTGGTCGGCCATCGTCGTCTCCGCCTCATTCCGTCGCTGCCACCGGTAGCAAACCCTGGCCGTACGGGCCCACGGTCACCGACGAGCATGTCAGCAGAACGATCACTCAGGTGCCGTACGGCCCGCGCTGCGACGAACGCCACGTCACCGCCGATACGCGTCGGCCAACTCCCGTACCACCGAAGGTACTTGCGGCCTACCGGGGTACGGGGGACCGGCGGCCGTCCGTCCGGGGCCGGAGCGATGGCACGGAACGGGTCGATACGCGCGCAACGACACAGGTGAACTGTGCACCTGAATTGCTCGGCCATGCGGAGCAGTTGTCCGGCGCACCCCCACGCACGCGCTTACAACCGAGGCAGTGCCTCATTCTTCGACCCCCTGTCTCAGGGAGGAAGGTCGGTGCGCGTCGTGACGTCGCGACCCCTGTCCACCGCTGCCGGGCTGATCGCCTGCTCCGCGGTCCTGGCCGGTCAGTTACTGGCCTCAACGGCCGCCCACGCACAGCAGACCCAGCCCACGAACGCACCGGAGAAGCCCTGCACGGCGTCCTCCGGCGCGTACCAGTGGCAGTTGGAGAAGAAGCTGGGCCTGCCGCGTGACGGTGTGCAGTCCACCGAGGACTGCGTCGCCATCCGCGACCTCCAGGAGCGCCTCGGCCTGAAGCCGGCCAACGGCAAGGCCGACCTCAAGACGTACCGGATGCTGCTCGTCCACGAGGTCAGGGAGAACCCCAACGCTGAGGGGAAGTGCCCGGTCCGCTCGTACCGGGTCACGTGTGTGGACCTCAACCGGCAGATCCTGTGGGTGCAGAAGGGCCGCAAGGTCGTCTTCGCACCCGTCCCGATCCGCAGCGGCAAGGACGGGTACGAGACACGGCGCGGCTGGCACAAGATCTATGTGAAGCGCGCCCGGCACTTCTCGACGCTCTACGACAACGCCCCCATGCCGCACTCGCAGTTCTTCAACGGCGGGCAGGCGCTGCACGGGACGTACTCCGACCTGTTCAAGTCGGGTTCGCACGGCTGCGTGAACATGTACGCGGCGGACGCCAAGCGGCTGTTCAACCTGCTGAAGGTCGGTGACCGGGTGTATGTCTGGGGCACCAAGCCGGGCACCGGCAAGCGCGACGGCGGCGGCCTCCCGGACGATGTGCTGATCGCCCAGGGCTTCGGAGCGGACGGTATCGCCGAGGACCCGACGGCGGACGTGCCGCCGTCGCGGGCGGAGCTTGAGGCGGCACTCCGGTAGCCGACCCGGAGAATCCCGCAGGCGGCGAAGCGGCGGGCGGAGTGGCGGGCGAAGCGGCGGGCGGCGTGGCTGAACCAGCCACTCCGCCCGCTTCTGTGTGCCCGACGCCACCTGGTCCGGCGGGCACACACAGAAGCGGGGCGGGTGGGGCGGCTGGTGTCAGCCGCGCCACCCGCCCCGTTCAAGGGCGTGAGGCGGTCAGGCCTTCTTGCCGTTCTCCCCCGGGATCACGAAGCGCACCAAGCGGTTGTTGCCGTCGATGACGACCTCCTTGCAGCGCGGCTTGGGCAGGCCGTAGCCGTCAGGAACGTCGGTCACGCACAGCTCGTACGTGCCCGGCTCCAGGTTGGCGAAGTCGCAGGTGCCCTCGCCGTTGGTGGTGCAGGACGGGGCGGTGGCGCCCGGCTTCCTCAACTCGAAGGCGACACCCGCGAGCTGCTCGCCGTCCTGGTCGACCGCGGCGCTGGTGATCTTGCCGCCGTCGGCCGTGCCCGCACCGCAGGTGGTGGACGCGATGACCAGCTCGCCCGCGAACGGTGAGGGCGAGGCCACATTGAGGTGGATGGCGTTGACGGTCAGTGAGCCGTCGCCGTTCTCGATCTGTTCGTTGAGGATGACCTCGCCCAGGCCGGCGGGGAGTGTCAGCGTCGTGTTCGGGGCCGGGTTGGCCGGGAAGGTGATGTCGCCGATGCCAAGCGGGGTCGTCGCGGCGCCGTTCGTGACGGTGGCCGAGCCGACCGGCGTGGAACCGGGTGTGGCGTCACAGGTGGCGGTGATCGCGTCGGCGCTGACGGTGGCGAGCGCCAGGTTGACGGAGGCCTCGGCGGTCTGGGCGGTCGAATGGGTGGTCCCGTCCGAGGCGTTGCCCGTCGCGGTGGTCTCGATCGCGTTGATGGAGCCGATGGTCGGGAGTGTGAGAGAGGCGAGGTTGGCGGACGGCGGGCCACCCGGGAACGCGGACTTGACGGTCTCGGCGATGGTGACGGGACCCAGCGACGCCTTCGCGCCGTACGCCGAGCTCTCACCCGCTGCGGCGTGGGCCGTACCGGCGGTCGTCGCGACAAGGCTCGCTGCGAAAACCGCACCAAGAGCGGTACGACCAGCCACACCCATCTTGACAGAGGCCATGAGTTTCCCTTCGTGAGGAGCAGGGGCGCGTGGTCCACCAGTGGGCGGCGTATCCGCCCGACTTCTCACGCACTTGCCTGGCTGTCGGGCACGGCGCCCGACCTCGGCCACTGTTACCCGGCCGGTTTCGGATCTCCACCCGTACGCGAGCAAATGGTGTGTTTATTCACCCACGCGGCGATAACGGGCAAGACGCTGCCGTACTCCTGTAGCTGGGGTTTTCGGGGTGGGCGCTGCCGGATGCGGCACAGATCCGGTACTTGCCGGCGGGCGCCGCCGAACGGGGTGTGCGGCCCAACTGCCTCACGGAATAGGCGAGATCATTCGGCGCGGGTCCGGGCGGGTGTCGGCCTGCCCTGGCCTGCGAGAGGTCCGGCGACCTGCCGGTCACCGGACCTGTGACCGGACCGATCACCGGACCCGTGACCGGACCGATCACGGGACCCGGGGGCTCAGAGCGTGGCGGCCCGGTGTGTGGTGCGGCCCTCAAGGACCGTCATCAGGACCGGCAGCTCGGGCAGTTCGGTCGCCGCCGTGGTCAGCGGGTTCTCCGCGAACACCGTGAGGTCCGCGCGGTGCCCGACCGCCAGTTGCCCGGCCCGGTCCTCCTCGCCCGCCGCGTAGGCCGCGTTGACCGTGATGGCGCGCAGCGCCTCGAGCGCGGTCAGGGCCTGCTCGGGACCGTGCGGCGGCTGCGTCAGGTCGCGGCTTGGGCGGCGGTGCCGGGCCCCGGCCATGACCGCGAGCGGCGGGTACGGGGCGATCGGCCAGTCCGAGCCCAGTACCACCGTGGCGCCGGAGTCCCACAGGTCGCGGCAGCGCCAGGCGCGGCCCGCGCGCTCCTCACCGAGCCGCCGCGACCAGTTGTCGGTGTGGTCGGCGCGGGTGAAGTCACAGCAGTGCGTGGGCTGCATGGACGCGAGGACACCGAGCTCGGCGAAGCGCCGCAGCGTGTCGTCGGGCACGGTCTCGATGTGCTCGACCCGGTGCCGCACGCCACTGCCCGCGCCGCCCCCGGCCTCGGCCACCGCGTCGAGGGCGTGGCGTACGGCGGCGTCGCCGATGGCATGGGTCGCCGTGGGCACCCCGGCCCGGTGCAGCTCGCCGATGACATGGGTGTACGCCTCGGGGTCGGGCCAGAAGGCGTGGGTGGACTCGCCGTGGCAGTCCGGGCGCTCCAGCCAGGCCGTGCCGTTGTCGATGGTGCCGTCCATGAACAGCTTGACGCCGTCCACCCGCCACAGCGCACCGCCCGCGTTCTGCTGGTCGATCAGGGCGCGTACCCCGTCGGCGTCCACACCGGGCTGGCACCACGGAGCGACGCGCAGCCGCAGCGGGAGTTCCCCGGCCGAATCGAGCTCCGCGTAGAGGTCCAGGCTGTCGCCGTGCGCGTCCATGGCGTGGCCGCCGGTGAGGCCGGAGGCGGCCATCTCGCCCAGTACGGCGGCGAGTCGGTGCCTCCGCTCCGCGCGGGTGGGCTGGGGCGCGGCGCGTTCCACGAGTTCGCAGGCGGCGTCCTCCAGGAGCAGCCCGGTCGGCCGCCCGTCCGCGTCGCAGACCACCTCGGCGGCCTGGGTGAACTCCTGCGGGCCGTCGACGCCCGCGAGTTCCAGGGCGCGCGGACTGGCCAGCGTCGAGTGCGCGTCGAACAGCCGGAGCAGTGCGGGGACGCCGTCCAGGACCGGCGCGAGCGCGGCCGCCTCGACCGGCCGGTCCCCGAACACGTTCGGGTCGAGACCCCAGCCCTGCAGCCACTCACCGCGCTCGAGCCCGCGTACCGCACGCGCCAGCGCGGCCCGTACGTCCTCCAGGATGGCGCAGGCCGACAGGTCGAGCCCGTGGGTCAGCTCGGCGCCCGACACCGGGTGCAGATGTCCGTCGACGAGGCCGGGTGTGACGACCGCTCCTGCCAGGTCGACCACGGTGGTCCCGGCGTCGGCGAGCGCCCGCATCTCACGGTCGTCCCCGAGCGCGACGATCCGCCCGTCGGACACAGCCACCGCACTCTGCGGCAGGAACCCGCCGGTCAGCGGGTCGAGAAGACGGGCGGAGAGCAGGACGAGGGACGTACGCACGGGTGCTCCAGGGTGTGAATATGGGGAAGGGGTGGGGG
>NZ_JAAAHS010000013.1 GCF_009908195.1 Streptomyces boluensis
GTCTTCGACCCCCCACTCCGCCCGGACATCGGCCTGAGCTACAACCGGACGCCGCAGGCCAGAGGTGCCACTTGCCGCTTGTATGACATGTTCATGCCTTGACACTCTGCGGCCCGCCCGCCGCGTGTGACCGCGCACCGGTCCTCCGAGCCGGAGAACCTCACCGAGCTGCTCCAGGCCGCTACCGAGGCTGACCGGCCGACCGAGAATCCCCACTGCTGACCGCCCGGTGTCCCGCTGCGGCGGGACACCGGTGCCCTTCCTTCCGTCGGCGATCTGGGCTCCCTGGGCGAGCAACGGCGCGTATCAGCGATCTCCGGCAGTTCCAAATCCCAGAATCTGCGGACTCTGTCCCTGAGTGCCCACTCACCGGGTCCTCGCAGTGCCGCTCGCCTTCGAGCTAGGGGCACCAGCCCGCCCCTCCAGACCCGGGCCCTTGTGCCCAGGAGATCCACGTGCCTGCTCCTTCAGTGCCCGGTCCTCGATCGGGCGTTGATCACGCTGCGACGCTTGCTGGTCTCTGCCGGGACATATCTCAGTCGCCCGCACGGATTCGGCATGAGAGCCTCACGCCCGTGGCTACGGAAACCGAGGTAGGAGAGCTGTTGCACCAGCGCGGCTGGCGGACGGCATTCACCGTCACTGAGATGGTGAACGCGTGGGCCGCGCTGGTGAGTTCCATCGAGCGCGGCTACGGCGACGACATCGACGAGTACACCAACGACCTCTACTGCCGAAACTGGCTGCACGAGGCATGGCTCCTGCTGGACGAACACATCGTCCAGCTCTGGACCCCGCAGATCAAAGGCCTGGACGGCCGATACAAGGCCGCGACCATCGACGACGACGGCCAAGCACTCGACAAGTTCCACAGGTTGCCCGGTCCCGACCTGTGGTGGTGGCGGCGCCACCCCCGCATCCTCACCGGAGACCTCGGACGTTCGCTTCACTCGGCCGGTGCCATCGGCACCGACCCGGACACCGCATGACCCTCACCTCGCGGGATTGCGGGACAACGCTTAGCGGGACAACTCTTAGTGGTCGGCTCCGGAAGTCCTTCGGGTGTTGACCTGAGCGACGAAGACGTTCCGCCGGGTCTCATCCAGGGCGATTTCAGAGTCGGCCGTTGAGGTGGAGGTCAGCGGACGAGGAGCCCCGGCGATCACCGTCGTCGGGGCCCCGCGTCGGTCCGGCTAAGCAACCCGCTCGGCAACCCGCTCGGCCAGAAAGTCCTCCCAGCTCCGCGCGCCCACGGTGGCCCCTTCAAGTACGAGGTTGTCCCCGCCCCGGTAGGCCTTGCCGACCTTCCCGGGCAACCGCACCGGCAGCAGGGGACGCCGCTTGCCGCGGGCCCCGAGGTAGCCGCGGGCCAGCTCGCCCAGCGAGTACACGCCGGGCCCGGCCAGGTCGGGTACTCGGCCGGCCGGTACGGCCAGCGTCAACTCGACCAGGCGGGCGGCCACTTCGCGCGAGTCGACCGGCTGCCAGCGCAGCCCTCCAGGCGACGGCACCACCGGCATCTTGGCCATCTTCTCCACCACCTTCAGCGCCAGGTCGTGGAACTGGGCGGCCCGCAGCGTCGTGAACGGAATGCCCGAGTCCGCGATCGCCTGCTCCGAGTCGAGCTTGGCCTTGAAGTAGCCGAGCGGCACGGTGTCCGAGCCGATCACCGAGATATAGACCAAGTGCCTGACGGTCCCGACCCGTTGGGCGGCCGCCACCAGATTCCGGGTCGCCACGTCGTCGCCCTTGGGCCCGCCCGCCAGGTGCAGCACTGTCTCCACACCCTCAAGCGCGGCGTCGATGCCGTCCCCCTCGAGGAGATCGCAGGCGACGTACTCGACGCCGTTCTTGTTCTCCCGCGGGTTCCGGCTGAGCACCCGCACCGTGCGGCCGGCCTCGACAAGGAGTGGGAGAACGTGGTTGCCGAGTGTTCCGGTACCACCGGTGACCAGGATCGTCGATGTCGTCATGATTGCTCCAGAGTTCGAGCCGGGGGTGCAACTCCCAGCAGGGCCGCTAAATTTTCGTCGTCTGCTCTTACGACCCACCGCGACCGAGGAATGTGACAGATGAACGAGAACGCATCGCTGATCTCGTTTTTTGAGGAGGAACGCCCCCGGCTGCGCGCGGTCGCCTACCGGATGCTCGGCTCGTTGAGCGAGGCCGAAGACGCGGTCCAAGAGGCCTGGATACGCCTCAACCGCTCCGACACGAGCGACGTCGAGAACCTCGGCGCCTGGCTCACCACGGTGCTCTCCCGGCTCTGCCTGAACATGCTGCGCTCGCGCGACAACCGCCGCGAGGATCCCCTCGACTCCTACGTTCCCGACCCGGCCCGCGCCCAGAAGGACGTGGCCGACCCGGAAGAGGAGGCGCTGCTCGCCGACGCGGTGGGCGTGGCCATGCTGGTGGTCCTGGACACGCTGGCCCCACCGGAGCGGCTGGCCTTCGTACTGCACGACATGTTCCAGGTGCCCTTCGACGAGGTCGGCCCGATGCTGGAGCGCACTCCCGCCGCGGTACGCCAACTCGCCAGCCGCGCCCGGCGCCGCGTCAAAGGCAACGCCGCCGCAGTGCCCGCGCCGGACCTGGGTCGCCAGCACAAGGTGGCCGAGGCCTTCCTGGCGGCGACCCGGAGCGGCGACTTCGAGGCCCTGGTCGCGCTGCTCCACCCCGGTGTGGTGCTGCACGCCGACAAGATGGTCGTCCCCACCCCCGAGCCCATCTTCGTCAGCGGGGCCAGCACGGTGGCGCAGGGCGCGATGGCGGCGACGGGACGTGCCCGGTTCACGGGCCTCGCGCTGCTCGACGGGGCGGTGGGGCTTGCGATGGCGCCGCAGGGGCGGCTGCGGCTGGTCCTCGCCTTCACCGTCACCGACGACGACCGGATCGCGAAGATCGAGGTCATCGCGGAGCCGGCGCGGTTGGGCGGACTGGAGGTCGCGGTGCTGGACGGCGCCGCCTGAGCTGTGCGGGCTCGGGTCCCGGGGCCAGGAGCCCCGTTGCGGGCCACGAAGACGGTAAAGACGGTAACGGGGTGCCCCTACATCTTGACGACACAGATAGTGAAGTCGGCCCCGTTACTGCCGTCCACGCCGCCGAGAGATGGGCCGCCCTCCTTCCATGCCCACGTGCTCTGCCGTTCCCGTGGAGCTGACCGCTTCCGAGCGCCACCGGCTCAAGAAGATGGCCTACGGCCACAAGACCCCGCACCAGGCACGCCGGCGGGCGACGATCGTGCTCCTGGCGGCACGGGGCCGCGGCAACGCCCGGATCGCCGCCGAAACCCGCCTACACGTGGACACCGTGCGTAGCTGGCGCTGCCGGTTCGCGGCCGACCGGGTGTCTGCCCTGGCCGACCGCAAGCGGTCGGGGCGGCCGCCGACGTTCCCTTGGCTGCAGATCGCCGAAGTCAAGGCGCTGGCCTGTCAGTTGCCCACCGAGACTGGAACTCCGCTCTCACGCTGGTCATGCCCGGAGCTCGCGCGCGAGGCCCCCCGGCCATCACCGAGACGATCTCCGCCTCCACGGTGCGCCGCTGACTCAAGGACGACGCGCTCAAGCCCTGGCAACACCGCTCCTGGATCTTCATCCGCGACCCGAACTTCCGCGCCACCGCTCAACGGGTCCTGGACCTGTACGCCCGCATCCTCGACGGCGTCCCGCTCGGCGAAGACGAGTACGTCATCTCCGCAGATCAGAAGACCTCCATCCAAGCCCGCTGTCGCTGCCATCCCACCCTGGCCCCGGGCCAGGCCCGCGCGATGCGCGTCAACCACACCTACGGGCGCGGCGGCGCCCTGGCCTACCTGGCCGCCTACGACATCCACCGGGCCGAAGTCTTCGGCCACTGTGAACGGAGCACCGGCATCGTGCCGTTCATGAAACTGGTCGAGCAAGTGACGGCCAGCGAGCCCTACACGAGTGCGAAACGCGTGTTCTGGATCGTTGGCAATGGCTGCTCGCACCGCGGCAAGTCAGCGATACACCGCCTGGCCGCCAGGTTCCCGAACGCCGTCATGGTCCACACTCCTGTCCACGCCTCCTGGCTGAACCAGGTAGAGATCTTCTTCTCCATCGTGCAGCGCAAGGTCGTGACGCCCAACGACTTCACAAACCTCGACGAGGTCCGGGACCGGCTCCGAGCATTCGAACATCGCTACAACGCCACGGCACAGCCGTTCCGGTGGAAGTTCACCGCGGGCCGGTCATAGACCGCGTCCCTGCGGTGTCCGTGGCCCAGGGCGAAGCGGGTCCCGCACACCGGCGGTCATGCGCTATTTCCTCGGGTCGAACGGGACACTGCCCCCGTCGATCCACCGGGGGGAGTCCCCAAGCTGCCCCTCAAGTAGAAGGCGTTCCGCACCAGTCCCGAGGCCCGGTACCCCATACGCTGCTGCGACACCGCCGCCTGAGCCATCGCGACCTGCACGGGCGTCGGCTGCTCGTGGTTGCAGGTGCAGGCCGTCCGTACCGGGGCGTGACCGGGGTATGTGGTCCAGAGGCGCAGGGCTTCCCACCAGCACCGGGCGGCGACATGACATCGAGTGCGCGGGCCTCATGGCGACGGTCGTCACAACGGCCCCAGCGCATTCACTCCGCTGAGGCCGCCCTTCCGGATCTCCGCACGTGAGCGTGCTCGATCCACGTTCCATTCTACGACTGCGGGCCGGACGGGCCGAGAGGGAGAGCGGGCCCGTGGGCAGTCCGGCTCAGCCGCGTTCTTCCTCCTCGGCCTCCATGCGCCGGATTCCCTGGTGGCTGAGGGAGACCATCGCGGGTGTGTTGCCCGGTTCCCAGTCGACGGTGATCAGGTCCTCGCCGGCGAGGTAGGTGCAGGCGGCGGCCAGGTCCTCGTCCGGGATGCGCAGGTCGTTCCGCAGCTTCCGCCCCGGGACTCCGAGGAGACGGTTGCCTTCGGTGGCTTCGTAGAGGGCGGTCAGGACCCGTTCGCGGTAGACCTGTCGCTCGCGGAGTGTCGCCATGACCGAGTCCTTTCATGCGCGAGAGGCCGGAGGGTGGATTGTCCCGGGTGTCGGGTGCCCCACCCGCGGCCTTCTGGAGGAGGAGTGGTCCGGGGGGCTCACGGCCAGGTGCCCGTGAGCCTGCGGCGAGAGGGTTGCGCTGCCGGCGTGTGCCGGCTGTAGCCGGGCGGCCGGGAGGTGGCCGGGAAGGGTTCGCCGTAGTGGTGGGCCGCGATGCGTGCGTCGTGCTGGGCATTGAGCCGGTGGATCAGGCGCGTGCCGAGCGCGATCAGCAGGGCGACTGCCGCAAGCACGATCAGGGTCTCCATGACGTCACCTCCACGGCTTGCTCTGCATCATGATCATCCGTGCTCCGTCGACCGGGTGCCGGAGTGGCGGCAGGGCGGACCCGCCGTCGGCTTCCCAGGCGTCCTCGCTGCTGCGGGCGTCCCGCATACGGCGGCCGGTCGCGGCCTCCTCGGACATCAGGGCACCGGCAGCCAGGACGCTGCCGGGGATGGCGGCGGCGGCCATGAGCCGGGCGGCCGCAGCGGGTTCGGTCTCGGGTGGGATCACCAGCAGGTCGCAGCGGCTGACGGTGTAGGAGAGCAGGATCACCTTGTCGGGATCCTGTTCGGTGAACCAGCCGACGTGCACGGTGTGCCCGGTGACGGGAACCTTGTGCGGGATGACGGGCCAGCGGCTGGGGTTCACCGTGACGCGTGTGATGCGTCCGTACCGCTTCTCCAGCGCGTCGGCCAAGGGCGGAAGTTCGGCGGTGAGGTCACGCGAACGAGGCCACCAGGCGCCATCCAAGAGGCCGGCGAGTGCGGTCTTCGGTGTCAGCGACAGGCGCGCCGAAAGCAGGGGTGCGGCGTTGGTGGTCATGATCGCGGACCCGTCTCTGGGCCGTCCTGCAGGGCGGCCCAGTGCCATGATCGCCGGAAACGACGTCCGCGTGGGAGCGGGTGTTCGAGTTACTCCCGGTACCTTCAGCGTACTCCGGCCGGTGGGCGGACGAGCCGTTCTGACCAGGCGATTTCACCGCCCGGCCGATGGCCGCGGGCATGACCGCAGGCCCGGAGTACCGTGTGACCACGGCGGTATCTCGTCGGCCATGAGGTGTCGGCGGCCCCGCGCAGGCAGGCGGACCACCATGGCCGAATCCGACACTCCCACCCCTCGGAAGCTCCTTCCGGACGAGATCCACCGAGCGGTGAAACCCGGCACGGCCCTGCTCCGGCTGCAGACGACCCACTCCCGCGAAGGCGTCCTCGACGGCGCCTGGTGGCCCCGCTCCCGCGACATCGCGACCGAGCTGCCCGACCTGATCCGGGCGCTCACCGCACACCTCGGCCCCGTCACGCGCGTCGGCCTGGACACGGACGCCTGGGAGGAGGTCCCGACGCGTGTGATCGTCGACGACCGTGTCGTGCGGCTCGATTCCTTCCCGGTCGGCGACGACACCGCCCTCATCACCCGTGGCGACAACGACCACTTCGTCCTCCTGGTGGTGCCGCCGGACACGACACCCGACGCGGCACGTGACGCCATGGCCCGTGCGGTCCGAGCCGACAACGTCACCCAGGCCGCCGAGATCCTTGTCGCCACGCTTCCCGAACCAGCGGCACACCGTCAGGAGTCGACGTGATCCAGATGGCAGACAGCCGTGAGTGGAGAACCCACGACGTGGCGGACGCGCGGGGCCACGGGATCGGTGAGCACTGGAGGCGGTTCACGTCGACACCAGCACCGAGCCGGCCATGGCCACGATCCGCTTCGGCCTGCCCACCCGACACCGTCTGGTGTTCGTCCCCCTAACAGTGCGACCTGACGGTGCGACGGTGGGGCCGGGCTACGTGGAGGTCGCCCATGACAAGGCTCTGGTGAAGCAGTGCCCTTCGATCGGCAGCGACGACGTACTTCCCGCCGAGGACGAGGAGGCGGTCTTCCGGCGCTACGACCTCCCCTACCAGCCAGGGGCGAACGGCGAACGCCAGCCGGCCCGCTGCTGAGCTTCCCAACCGACCGAGGGGGCAGCCCTCATGACGCTCTGCCTGGCCCTGATCATCATCGCGATCGTGCACCGAGGATCGGGGTGGCCGGTGGCGCGGTGGACCTGGCGTACGGCCGTGCGCCCGTAGGGGACGTTCATGCACTCGTCGAGGCTCAGGCCGCGTTCCTCACGGCCGTCGGGACAGGCGATCCCGATCCGGATACGTATCGCCTCGTAGTCGCGTAGGCAGGCGGCCTCGCTACCGGTGGTGCATAGGCAGGCGGCCTCGCTGCCGGTGGTGCATGCGAGTTCGCGGCAGCCGGGCCGGGTGGAGGCGACGGGCCCCCAGGCTCGGCGGGTGGCCCTCACCCCGTCCGCTTCCGGCAACCGCGGGGTGCTGGCCGCTCGCCTCCTGCGCCACCGGCGTCGCCGCCAGCCCCTGGTCGTTCCCGCTGACGCTCCTGGCACCGAGTCGCGGCAGCACCAACCGGCCGATCGCCGGATGCTCATGGGCCACCACTCCCCTTCCAGCCTCCACGCGCCTGCGGCTCACGCCGTCGCCCCGGGGTCGTCCGGCAACGGCAAAAGCCCATGCACATCGATAACGCCCTCATCACCTTCGAGCAGGAGGGACCACGCATCCTCGCGTGGATCAGCGCGACGTCCTTCCCGCCTGCGGACGGTGGTTCCGAACGGGAGCACCGGTACGGCTACCTCACCGCTCCCCTCCGGCAGCGCCGCGCCTGGAGTGCACCGTTCCGATCGGGCAGCCGACCGTCCTGCGGGCTTCGCCGAGTGGCTCGCCAAGCAGGAGTGCACCGACTGCTGGCGTGCCTCCAAAGTGGGCGACGAGCAAGACAAGGACGGCGCCGCGCTATCGGGTCAAGTGATAGCGCAGCAGCCGGGACTGGGCGTCCGCTGCTGACAGGCCAAGAGCCGTCGCGACGGTCTCGTCCGACAGCCCGTCCGCCTCCGTGTAGGCGGCGGCCTGGCGTCCGAAGCGCTTGGTCGCCCGCTCCAGTGCGGCCACAGCCTTGAGGACGGCAAGTGGAGAGTCCTGTACGAGGAGTTCCAAGCGTTCCTCGACCTGCTCCAGCAGCGTGGTCAGCTCGTCGGGCAGCGGGATGGTGCGCGCCTCCACCTCGTCCAGGTGCTGCTCCCAGTCAGTCAACGGTTCGGGTGAGGGGAAGTCCTGCACGAAGGAGCCGATCTGATCCCAGTCGATCGGATACTGCGTCTCGCCCCGCCACCCGCACGAGCACGCGCCACGGACCCTCGCGGCCATGGGCCTGTTCAAGATGCCCCGGTAGGCCCACCACTCGCGCGTCTCATGGAAGTTGGCCCCGCTCCCCGGGTCCAGGTACACCTGCTTCGGTTCGGTTCCGTCCGGGAGAAGGGCGCCCACCCAGCCGTCGTGGGACTTCCCGAACTCCTCCGTGGTCCACGCCATGGCCCCTCCAGTGTCCCGATGGCGATACGGATCCCACGATGCCGGACCCACGGCCGCCGCGTCTCGCCGCGCAGTCGAACCGGTCGCTACAAGGGGGTTGCTGCGGCCGAGTTGACGCTCCGCCGCGATGCCAGGGCCCGTTGGCCGCAACCAGGCCCAGGCGATCGAGTGAGGTCTGCTGGTGAAGTCGGCCGGGGCGCGGTGCCGGTCTTTCGGCCAGTCCGTTTCCCCGGAGCCGCTTCCCGAACCGCTGGTGTCCCAGGCAGGGAGGTGTGGGCCCTGGTCCGGCGGACGAGACAGGCCCCAGTGACTCGCAGGGGCAATTGGGAGTCAGAGGAAGGCCTGGCCCTCACCCCGGTAGGTCGGAACGGATTCGACGATCCGGTCGTCCTCGACCAGATGCAGAAGATTGACGCGCTCGCAGAGTTCGCCGGCCTTGGTGTGGCGGAGCCAGACCCGGTCCCCCACTCCGATGCGGGCGGCGCCGGGGCCGGTCAGCGGGGTCTGCACCTCGCCGGCGCCCTCCATGCGGGTCAGGCGCAGGCCGGTCGGCCACACCGGTGTGGGCAGACGGTCGGACCCCGCCGCTCCCGATGCGACCCAGCCGCCGCCGAGGAGCGTGGCCAGGCCGGGCGTCGGGCGGCGGACGACGGGTTGCACGAAGAACGCGGCCGGGCGGGGGCGGAAGCCGGCATAGATGTCGAACAGGACGGGCCCGTAGAGTCCGGAGCCCGCGCCGAGCTCGGTGACGGCCGGTTCGGCGGAGGTGCTCTCCAGGCTGCCCGTTCCGCCGCCGTTGACGAACTCCAGTGGTGCCACGGAGCGCACGGCCTCGATCGCGGCGGCGCGGCGGCGGGCAAGTTCGTCGCGGGACACACGCTGCAGTGAGCGGATGGCGGCGCGTTGCAGTGCCGGACCTGGAGCGTTGTCGCCGACCCCGGCGATCTGCGCTTCGTACGACATCACGCCGACCAGCCGCAGCCCGGTGCGGGCCTGGACCGCGCGGGCGAGGGCGCGGGCCTGTGCGGGGGCGTGCAGCGGGGAGCGTCGTGTTCCGAAGTGGAAGCGGCCGCCGAACATGCGCAGGGAGGCGTCGAGGTCGAGGCAGACGCGCAGCGGGTGCGCGCCCGCCTCGGCAGCCGTGGCGAGCAGATCCAGGTGCTCTTCGCAGTCCGCCATCAGCGTGATCCGGGAGGCGAGCCGCTCGTCCGCCGCGAGACGGCGCAGGGCCTGGGTGTCCGCAGTCGGGTAGCCGATGAGCACGTCGTCGAACTCGTCGAACTCGTCGGCGAGCCAGAGTGCTTCGGGCAGCGTGAAGGCCAGGATGCCCTGGTAGCCGGGCAGTTCGAGCACCGAGCGGAGCAGGGCGCGGCAGCGTACCGACTTGCTGGCCAGGCGGATGGGCTTGCCGGCGGCGCGGCGCCGCATGCTGGCCGCGTTGTGGCGCAGGGCGCCGAGGTCGACCACGGCAAACGGCGGCTGAAGGTCCTTGGTCGCCCGCTCCAGTGCGGCGAATCCGGCGGGGGTGGTGTGTGCTTCCGGCATCGGCTCAGCCCCTGCCGTGCGGTATGTGGGCGAGGACCTCGCCGGTGGCGGGTCGGTGTGACGCGAGTGCGGGTCGGTGTGACGCGAGTACGGACATGGTCTCTCTCCTAGCCGGCAGAGGGGGCGCCCAGGACGGTGTCCAGGTAGTCGTTGCGGAATACGCCGGTGGGGTCGAGTGCGTCGCGCAGCGCGACGAATGCGTCGAAGCGCGGGTAGCGGGTCCGCAGGCGCGCCGCGTCCAGGCGGTGCATCTTGCCCCAGTGCGGGCGGCCGTCCACGGAGTCGAAGATGTCCTGGACGGCGTCGAAGTACCCCTGGTAGGGCATCCGGTGGTACTGGTGGAACGCGATGTAGGCGCTGGTGCGCCGGTACGTCGGGGCGAGCGGGATGTCGTCGGCGGCGACGAACCGCACTTCGAGGGGGAAGGCGACCTTCTCGTCGTGGGTGTCCACCCAGCGGGCGATCCTGCGGATGACATCGGCGGCGTGCTCCCGGGCGAAGGCGTATTCACCCTCGTGGAAGCGCACATCACGCCGGGAGGCGAAGACGCGGTGCGAGGCGTCGGTGAACTCGCGGCCGGAGAGCGCGCCCGTGACAAGGCGGGTGATGCCGGGGACCGTGCGGGGGTACGCGGTGCCCAGGCGGAGCAGCCCTTCGAAGGCGGTGTTGGTGACGAACTCGTCGTCGAACCAGGCCCGGAGGCGCCCGACGGGCTGGAGCGGAGTGTCCGCGGGGAGGCGGGTCAGACGCCGGGTCAGCGCCGTTCTGGTGTGCGGGAACCAGAAGAACTCGAAGTGGTCGTTGCCGTCCACCAAGTCATCGAGTTCGTCGAGGACTTGGTCCAGTGGCATCGGCTCCTCGACGGCCCGCAGCGCGAAGGCCGGGACGCACTGGAGGGTCACGCTGGTGATCACGCCGAGCGCTCCGAGCCCGACACGGGCGGCGGCGAACAGCTCCGGGCGCTCGTCGGCGGAGCAGTGGACGGTCGAGCCGTCGGCGAGGACCAGGGTCATGGCCCGCAGTTGGGTGGAGATGCTGCCGAAGCCGACGCCGGTGCCGTGCGTTCCCGTGGAGATGGCTCCGGTGATCGTCTGCCGGTCGATGTCGCCCATGTTCTCCAGGGCGAGGCCGTGCTCGGCGAGGAGCGGGTTGAGCCGGTACAGGGGCATTCCGCCCTGCACCGTGACCAGACCGCTCGCACGGTCGACGGAGAGGAGGCCGTCGAGCCGGTCCATGCGCAGCATCACACCTTCGGTCGCGGCGACCGGTGAGAAGGAGTGGCCGGAACCCAGGGGTTTGACGCGCAGGCCGTCGCGGCCGGCGTCCTTGAGCGCGGCGGCCACCTCTTCGGTGCTCGCGGGGGCGACCACACGCGCGGGGCTGCTCCGCACGCTGCCGCTCCAGTTCCGCCATTCCGTGCTGGTCGCGCTCATGCCACTCCTGTCGCCTCGGGTGGTGTTTCCAGCAACGTAGGGGCGCCGTTGCACGGTGAGAAACAGCAAGATGAGCGTGCACTTACACTCCCTGGTTGTGGATGTCTCCAGCCGAAAACTGCGGTACTTCGTCGCCGTGGCGGAGGAGCTGCACTTCAGTCGTGCCGCCAACCGCCTCTACGTCACCCAGCAGGCGCTGAGCAAGCAGATCCGGGAGCTCGAGGGCGACATCGGCGTCCGGCTGCTGCGCCGCACCACGCGCAGCGTGGAGCTCACCCCGGCCGGTGAGGCCCTGCTGACCGCGGCCCGTCAGTCCCTCGCAGCACTCGACGTGGGGGTGGAAGCGGCCCGTGCGGCGGACCGCGGCGAGAGCGGGACGGTGAAGCTCGGCTTTGTGATCGGCGCCGCGCTGGAGCTGACTTCGCTGATCGTGGCCGAGTTCGGGCGTCGTCATCCCGGCATCCGCCTGGACATGCGGGAGTACGGCTTCGCCGACCCTTCCGCCGGTCTTGCCGACGGCTCGTCCGACGTCGCTCTCGTGCGCCTGCCGATCTCCGCGCCGGACATCGAGTCCGAGCCGCTGTTCGTGGAGCCCTTGGTCGCCGCGCTGCCGAGTGGCCACCGGTGGGCCGGACGTACGAGCATCCCCGTCGCCGAGATGGCGGGTGAGCCCCTCGTCGTCGGCCGGACGGAGGATGCCGCCTGGCGGGGTCAGTGGACGCTGGACGCCCATCGCGGCGGGGATGCGGCGCGCGTGGTCACGCTGACCAGTTCCCACACCGAGGAGATGGAGGTGGTCGCGGCCGGCCGGGCCTGTGCCGTCACCGTCGCCGGCGCGGCGCGCTACACGCCGCACGCGGGCGTTCGATATGTCCCGCTCGACGGTGCTTGCGGCTCCACGCTCGCGGTGGCCTGGCGGCGAGGGCACCTCGCTGCGGCGGTGGAGTGGTTCCTGCAGGTGACGCGAGAGGTCGGGGCCGCCGAGACGGCCGTGGTCAGCTCCATCGAGCGGCCGTTCCCGTCCACTCACAACCAGCCCTTGTAGGTCGCTTCCCAAACAGTTGTTTCACCCGCTGCCTTCAGGCTCCCTACGGTTTGCGACCACGGACCTGCAGGAGCCCGGTGGAGGGCAGTGCTTTGGCTGATTCACAGAGTCGCTGGTCGGTCATCGTCTCCTACGCATGTGTCGGGGCCGCGACCCAGATCCTCTGGCTCACCTACGCGGGCGTCACCACGGTGGCCGCGTCGCACTACGGCGTCTCCGAGGCCGCCATCGGCTGGCTCGCCCAGGTCTTCCCGCTCCTGTACGTCGTCCTGGCCATCCCGGCGGGTCTTGTCCTGGACCGCTGGTTCCGCGGCGGTCTGGCCGCCGGAGCCGTTCTCACCGCCGTCGGCGCGGTTCTGCGTCTTGTCGGTGACACCTACCTGTGGCTCCTCGCAGGCCAGATCGTCGTCGCTGTGGCGCAGCCTCTCGTCCTCAACGCCCTTACCGGCCTCACCGGCCGTTACCTCGCCCAACGGCACCGCCCCACCGGCATCGCGGCCGGTACTGCCGCCACCTTCGCCGGAATGGTCATCGCCTTCGTCCTGGCCGCGCTCTTTCCCGGAGCCGACGGGCTCGCCACTCTCACCGCCGGGGGCGCCGCGTTCTCGGCCGTCGCCGCACTCGCCCTCCTGCTCACCCTTGGCCGGCCGGTCGCACATCGGCATGTGGCGCCGTCGGCCGGGCTGAGCGCCCTCCGAGTCGCCTGGTCCGACGGCTTCATCCGCCGTCTGTGCGCCTTCGCCTTCATTCCGTTCGGCGTCTTCATCGCGCTCACCACGTTCGCGCAGGCGCTCCTGGCCCCGGCGGGTGTCAGTGCGGCGACGGCCAGCCTGATCCTGCTGGTCAACGTCGTCGCGGGCGTCGCGGGCTGCGCGGTCGTACCCGTCCTTGCCGCCAGGTTCCGCAAGGAACTCGGCGTACTCGCCGGGGGGTTGCTCGTGACGAGCGCCGCTGTCGCCACGCTCGCGGCCGCACCAGGCGTCGCGGTCGGCTTCCTCTCCCTCACCCTGATCGGTTTCGTCCTGCTTCCGGGCCTCCCGATCGCCCTGGAACTGACCGAACGCCGCACGGGGGAGGCAGCGGGCACCGCCACCGGCCTCATCTGGATGGCAGGCAACGTGGGCGGCCTCGTCATCGCCACCGTCGTCGGCCACCTCGTCCACCGCCCTGCTCCGGCCTTCCTTCTGCTCGCGGTACTCGCTCTGCTCGGCCTGCCGGCCGTCTCGGCGCTCCGTGAGGGCGTCACCGCGGACCGGCAACCGGCCGGCCGCCCCCTGAACCCGATCAGCTGACCGCAACCAGCTCACCTCAACACCGTGGAGACGATCGTCATGGGAACACCCGAGTTCACCCGCAGGCGAGGCCTGCAGATGATGGTCGCGGCCGGGGGTGTGCTGGCACTCGGCAGCGGACAGACCGCTGCGGCCGCAGCGTCCGCGTCCGCCCCGTACCTCGTCGGTCGAGGCATTTCCGACATCACCGGGGCCGCGGCCGAGAGCGGCATGATGGGCTATTCGATGCCCCAGCAGCAGACCACCGGCATCCACCAGCGGCTGCGTGCACGCGCGTTCGTGATCGTCGACCGCACCGGCGGCAACCGCGTCGCCTGGTGCAGCGCCGACCAGGGCATCCTGCCGGTCGCGGTGTTCCAGGCTGTACTGGCGAAGCTCGCCGAGTCGTTCGGCACCACCTACACCGAGCAGAACGTGTCGCTCAGCGCGACCCACACGCACGCCGGCCCCGGCGGGTGCAGTCACGACCTCGCGTACAACCTGTCGATGCTCGGGTTTCAGCGGGAGAACTTCGACGCCGTGGTGTCCGGCATCGTCGAGGCGATCACGGCCGCCCACGCCGACCTCGGACCGGGCACGATCTCCCTCGGCCACGGTGAGTTGACCAACGCGAGCGTCAACCGTTCACGTGCCGCCTTCGACCGGAACCCTCAGTCGGACAAGGACTCCTTCCCGCAGGGCATCGACCCCGCGATGACCGTGCTGCGCTTCCGGCAGGGCGGCGCCGATGTGGGCGCGATCAGCTGGTTTCCCACCCACCCCACGTCCATGACCAACACCAACACGCTGATCAGCGGCGACAACAAGGGTTATGCCGCGTACGCGTGGGAGCACGACGCCGAAGGCGTGCGCTACCTCGACCACTCCCCCGGATTCGTGGCAGCCTTCCCGCAGACGAACTCCGGGGACATGTCGCCGAACCTCAACCTGAAGCCAGGATCAGGACCGACCGAGGACGAGTTCGAGAACACGCGGATCATCGGGACCCGGCAGTTCGCCGCCGCCAAGAAGATCTACGACGGTGCCGACACCGCGATCAGCGGCAGCATCGACTCCCGGATGCGTTACGTCGACATGTCACAGGTCCAGGTCGACGGCCGGTACACCCCGGACAGCAGGAAGCATCACACCAGCTCCGGCGTCATCGGCCTGTCCATGCTGGCGGGCAGCACGGAGGACGGGCCGGGCATCCCGGGCCTGTTCGAGGGCACGCCGTCCCCGCTGGCTCCGCTGATCGACCGGATCAATGACGCGGTTCCGCAGTGGCTCGCCGACGAACAGTCGCCCAAGACGTCCGTCATCCCCGGCGGGTTGCTCGGGGCGACGCCGAACGTGCTCCCTCTGCAGCTCCTCAAGATCGGCCAGCTGTACCTCGTAGGCGGTCCGGCGGAGTACACCATCGTGGCCGGGCTGCGCATTCGCCGCGCCGTCGCGAAGGAGCTCGGCGTGCCGCTGCGGAACGTGCTGATGCAGGGCTACACGAACGGCTACAGCCAGTACGTCGCCACGCCCGAGGAGTACGAGGCCCAGCACTACGAGGGCGCGTCCACGCTTTTCGGCCGGTACACCACGCCCGCCTACCAACAGGAATTCGCCAAGCTGGCCTCGGCGTTGAGCACGGGTGCCTCTCTTCCTCCTGGCCCTCGGCCACCGAAGCCGGCCCTCGGCGAACTGAACCTGCAGCCAGGTGTGGTGCTCGACACCCCCGGCCTTACGCGCAGATTCGGTCAGGTGCTCACGGACGCCGAGGCGGGCTATCGCACGGGGCAGACCGCGACGGTGGTTTTCGTCACCGGACACCCGAAGAACAATCTGCGGGTGGGCAAGACGTTCCTCGAGGTGCAGAGGCTGCAAGACGGCGCCTGGACGCGCTACTTGGACGACGGCGACTGGCAGACCAAGTACCGCTGGAAGCGCACCAACGCGGTGACGGGGGAATCCACGGCAACGATCACCTGGGACATCGCGGCAGGCACACCGTCGGGCACCTACCGGATCGTGCACTCCGGTGACGCCAAGAACGGCCTGACCGGGGCGATTTCCTCGTTCACCGGGACATCGCACCAGTTCACGGTGGACTGAGCCCGGACCAGAGAGCCCCAGTTGGCGCCGGACCTCGACGGGACCTCCTGTCCTTCCGGCATCGATCCATGCCACGGCACCGGCGCAGCAGGCGGCGGTGCCGTGCCGCTGATTGCCGCTGATCCGCCCTTGCTGATCCGCCCTTGCACAGGGCGCGGCAGATCACGCTCAAGTGGGAAGGCAGACATGCCCCAGTATGCACCCGGGCACCGGAACAGACGGCGGCTCGCGGCCGCGGTTTCCGCACTCGCCGCGGCGGTGGCCCTGACCGGCTTCGCCGGGAGCGCCGAGGCCGTGACAGGGAACGAGGACACGGACAAGGCCGTCGAGCCGCAGTCGCAGGAGTACGTCGCCATGGGCGACTCGTTCTCCGCGGGCCCGTTGGTCCTCCCGCAGAGCGAGCTGCTGACATGCGCCCGCTCGTCCGTCAACTACCCGGCGCTGCTTGCCGAACGGCTCAACGTGGACACGGCCCGGTTCCGGGACGTCACCTGCAGCAGCGCCCGGACCGAGGACTTCGCCAACTCCCAGCCCGGCAATGTCTCGGGCACAGCGGCTCCCCAGTACGACGCGCTCAGCAAGGACACCACACTCGTCACCGTGGGTATCGGCGGCAACGACATCGGCCTCGTCGGTCTCGTGCAGGCCTGTACCAACTTCCTGTCCAGTGGCGCGTCTTGCAAGGACAGGTTCACCGAGGGCGGCGTCGACCAGTACGCGAAGAAGATCGACAGCTTCGCCTCCACCTACGGCACGGTCATCGAAAAGATCCGCGAACGCGCTCCCCGAGCACGCATCCTGATGGTCGGTTACCCCACCGGATTCAAGCCGGGCGGCTGCCACCCCTTCGTCCCGATCCTGGGAGAAGACGCCGACTACGTCCAGGCGAACATGGACCGGCTGAATCGCCGGATGGCCGAGCAGGCGGACTCGCACGGCGCCACCTACGTGGACCTGCGCACGCCGAGCATCGGCCATGACGCCTGCCGGCCCGCCTCCACCAAGTGGATCG
Organism: Streptomyces boluensis; assembly: GCF_009908195.1. Taxonomy (GTDB): domain Bacteria; phylum Actinomycetota; class Actinomycetes; order Streptomycetales; family Streptomycetaceae; genus Streptomyces; species Streptomyces boluensis. Next base: position 16,823 of record NZ_JAAAHS010000013.1, read on the forward strand.
AGGGCTTGTTCCCCTCCGTCGTCAACAACGGCTTCGCCCCCTTCCACCCCAACGCCGAGGGCATGAGCCAAGCCGTTCCCACCGTCGCCGAGGCCGCGGTCACGACCGCACCCACCGCTCCGGGCGCCGATCCGCCGAACCCGAAGGTGCTCACGTACAACTCGTTCCTCCTCAGCAAGGCGCTCTACCCCAACTGGGGCCAGGACCACCGGGCGAAGGAGATCCCGGCGGCATCCTTCTACCAGGGCAACGACGTCGTGGTTGTCCAGGAGGCCTTCGACAACTCGGCCTCCGAGGCCCTCAAGTCGAACTCCGCGGCGCAGTACCCCTACCAGACGCCCGTGATGGGCCGCAGCACCAGCGGATGGGACGCGACGAGCGGGGCGTACTCGTCCCTCACCCCGGAGGACGGCGGCGTCACCATGCTCAGCAAGTGGCCTGTCCTTCGCCAGGAGCAGTACGTGTACAAGGAGGCCTGCGGCGCCGACTCACAGGCCAACAAGGGCTTCGTGTATGCCGTATTGAGCGTGAACGGCGCCAAGGTGCATGTCGTCGGCACCCATGCGCAGGCCACGGACCCCAGCTGCGCCACCGGCGAGCCCGCCCGGATCCGCAGCACCCAGTTCAAGGAGATGGACGCCTTCTTGGACGGCAAGGACATCCCGGCCGACGAGCAGGTGATCGTCGCGGGTGACTTCAACGTCGACTCGCACAGCGATGAGTACGCCAAGGTCCTGGCGGACGGCGGCTTGGCGGACGCCACCCGCACGGGGCACCCGTACTCCTTCGACACCCAGGACAACTCCATCGCCTCCGAGCGCTACCCCACCGACCCGCGCGAGAACCTCGACCACGTCCTGCACCGGGCGGACCACGCCCGGCCGTCGGCCTGGACCAATGAGGTCGTCAGGCAGCGGAGCGCTCCCTGGTCCGTGACCAGCGGGGGCAAGGTGTACACGTACACCGACCTCTCGGACCACTACCCGGTGGTGGCCGGCCGCTGATCCGACAGCGGGTATGCCGGCCGGACCGCTGTTCACCAGCGCCGATCCTCCGTTTCGGCCCGTGATGCAGAGCCTGCGGTGACGCGTACGAGGAGACATACACGCCTGCGTCCGGACACGCAGGCGCGGGACGGGAGGCCGGGCCACGTGAACAGGCGAGCACAAGCAGCGGCCGAGCTCCGGCCGGCCGGCTGAACGATCAGGGGGTACTCAGGACACTAGCTACGGACGGACCGTGATCCGGTCGACGCCGATCTGCTGTGGATACACCTTGCTGAACTCAGTGAAGGGGTCGGTCTCCGCGTACGTGTTCACAACTACCTCACCGAGGCGCTCTTGGTTGCTGATCGCAGTTACCAGCCCGGCCGCGAAGAGTACGACCTTGAGGGGAAGATTACGTCCGGTCAGCCGGTCGAAGAGTTCCGCGGGGCTGCTCTGGCGCCACCGTCGTTCCCGGTCATCCGATGCCATGACCGGAGATTAGGAGCCCGAATAATCGGTCGGGCGACGACGCTCCGATCTAGCATCCTGAGTCAAAGATCTCCTGGTGGTTCAGCCGGCCGGCCGGAGCTCGCATGTCAGTCGACGCTGCCAAGGTCTCACCACTTGCTCGGCCGGCACCACCTGAGAATCTCTGACTCAGGTCGCTAGAGATCGTCCCGGGCCAGAAGGTCGCGCTCCCGGTACCAGCTACGCAGGTGATCTTCACGTACCTCGGCGAGGTACTCGCGGTCGGGCTTCGAGGCGTAAACGCGCGGGCCGAGCCCTCGCTGGTGGAAGCCGCCGTGGCGACGTCCACCAGCGGGCGCCGGAAGCCGATCGTCCGTCCAACGGCTGGCCGACGCCACAAGGCCGGAAGACTGGACCATCCCAACTCGGCCTGGCACGAGGGGGGTTGCTGTCAGGCATGCTGATCGCGGCGGTGTTCGAGGCGGTGACGGTGCCGTTCTTCGGGCACTGCCGGACCGGGTGGGGCGACGGCCGGTGTTCCTGGCCGCTGCGGGTTTCACGGCGCTGCTCGCGTTCCCGTTCTTCTCGCTGCTCGCCACCGGGCGGACCACCCTCGTCCGGCTGGTCCTGCTGCTCGCCCTGGCGGTCGCGCACGCCGGGACGTACGGGCCGACGGCGGCGCCCTCTACGCGGAGATGTTCAGCGTGGACGTGCGGTACACGGGCACGTCGATCGGCTACCAGCTGGGCGGTGTGGTCGCCGGTTGCGTGCGCCTCTGGCGGCCGGCGCGCTGTTGGGTGCGGCGGGCGGTGCCTCGTGGCCGATCGCGGGCGCGGCCCTGGTCGGCCTGGTGTGCGCCCTGCTCACCCGGGAGACGCGTGGCCGCGATCGGCGGGCGCTACCGGTCGGTGAGGTCGGGCCCGTGCTCGAGCCGGTCGGCGATGGCCTCGGCGATCGCACCGGTGACGGCGTCCGGTTGCCAGGCCCACTGACCGTTGGGGTTGCACTCCAGGAAGTACCAGTCGCCGGTACGCGTGACCGCGAAGTCGAAGGCCCCGAAGGCGAGTTGACACTGGTCGAGGTATGCGGCGACGGCGTGCGCCACCCGGTCGGGGACGGTGATCGGGGTGCACTCCATGAGGGACTGCCGCTGCCGCCAGTCGAGATCGGGGCTGTCGATCCGGACCGCGAACAGCCGCCCGCCGACGGCCGTCACGCGTACGTCGTAGGCCTTGTCCACCCTGGCCTGGAACAGGTGCGGGCAGACGGCCACAGCCGCGTTGATCTCGTACGGGCGCACCTCCCGCACCCACACCTGTTGGGCTTCGCCGTCGGCCTGGTACCGCGTGTTCCACAGGGGTTTGTAGACGGCGCCGCCGGCCTGTGCGGCGGTGAACTCCCGTGCCTGCTCTGGGTCGTTGGTGATGAGCGTGCTCGGCAGCAGGAATCCGCTGCGCCCGGCGGCGGCCAGCTGGGCGGGCTTGTACTCGGCCGCGCGGTTGCGCCAGGGGTGGTTGACGTAGTGGGCGCCGGGGAGCGAGGCGAGGATGCCGCCGACGCCCCAGAAGGACTGCGACGCGGCGAACTCCCTTTCCTGGCCGGAAAGTTCGGGTGGGCCCTCGAAGGGTGAGGGTCTGCGCGTCCAGACGGACCGGACCTGGTCGAGGTCGAGCGCGCGGCTGGGGGTGCGCAGGGTGCCGCTCCGGTCACCTGTGCGGTACCTGGCGGTGAGCGCAGCGCCCTCGTGCGGGTCCCTGCCGGGGTCGAGCCGGACGACGGGGACCCGGCGGTTCGCGAGGATGCGCAGGACCAGGTCGGCGGTCACATCGTCGGGGCCGGTCAGGACCAGCACCGATCCGCCTGGAGCTGCGGCCATCAGTCGTGGTCGTCGTCGTGGGAGTCGTCGGAGTCGTGGCTGTCGCCGCTGCTCGTGCCCGTGTGGCTCGAAGTGCTGCTGCTGGTCTGGTTGTTGTAGTCGTTGAGCTCGACCGAACGGCCGTGTTCGTCGACGACGACGGCGATCTGCGTCTCGGGGTCGATCACCGGCGTACGCCGTGTCACTGTGCCGGTCTCGGCATATGGCGCCATGCGGGTGACGCCCCAAGGGGCACCTGGGGCTCGCGTTTCCATCGTGCTGCCTCCCTGGCTTCGACGGGCTCCCGGCGGGCTTTGCGAAGGGCCGCGAGGGGCCTCCGCAGGCCCGTCCGAGCATCCTGCCCCTGCCGTGTACTGGCCGGAAGTCCACTTCCGGCCCGGTTGGCCGGTCGGGGCGGTTCGCAACGCACCATCCCCGGCCAGCAGTCGGCGTTCGGGCCGATCCGCCGCAGGGTGGCGCCAAGCAGCAACGCCGTCCGCTGCGGGCGCTCGAGGCGTTCACAGACCCGGTCCCCATCCCGATCGAGGTGAGACCGCGGTGCGGTCGAGGTCGACGGCGAAGGTCTTGTCTGGCAATCCCACTCCGTCGCCTGTAACGGGGCCTCACTGGCGCGGTTGGCTCCCCGTACGTCCTGGCTTCCGCCGACGCGTACTCAAATGCTGGGCGGACACGGGACACCGCGGCACCGTCCAACACGCCCCCGTTTCCGATGCCGTCGGCTCAATGAGCTCCCTCCATGAACGCTGAGGCCCCCTGCCCACACTGGACGCCGAAGGCCAAGTACTGGACCCCGGCTGAACCGTTGACGTACGCCAACGACCTCGGTGGTGACCGGGCGTTGGTCAAGCCTCATGCGTTCGTTCCGGGTGCCGGTTGTTCCCCCGAGCCCCGGGCGATCAGCCGGGTGGGGATGGTGATGGTCCGGGCGCGGGTGCGGGTGCCGTCGAGGCGGGTCAGGGCGATGGTCGCCGCTGCTTCGCCGAGTTCTTGCGCGTTCTGGGCTACGACGGTCAGCGCCGGTTCGAGGGCCTCGGCGAGTGCGATGTCGTCGAAGGCGACGACGGCGACGTCCTTGCGCTTGGTGCGGGCGAGTTCGGCGACTATGCCGAGCGCCATGATGTTGTTGCCGGCGAACAGCGCGGTGGGGGGATCGGCCAGGTCGAGGAGTTGGGCGGTAGCGGCCTCGGCGCTTTGCTGGTCGTGGGCGTTGGCGACGAGCGAGCGGTCGTAGGGGATGGTGGCCTCGTCCAGGGCCGAGCGGTAGCCGGCCAGGCGTTCGCGGCGGGTGTACAGCTTCAGGGGCAGGTCGCCGAGGAAGCCGATGCGGCGGTGGCCGTGGGCGATGAGGTGGGCTACGCCGTCGTGGGCGCCCACGCGGTTGGAGCTGACGACGCGGTCGGTGGACAGGCCGACTCCGGGGCGGTCGAGGAAGATCACGGGGAGCCCCGCCTCACGATGGGACTTGAGGTGGGTGTGGTCGGCGCCGACGGACGGCACGACCATCAGGATGCTGACGCGGCGGGCGAGGAACTGGTCCGTCAGGGCGCGTTCGCGGGCGGGATCGTCGGCTGAGGAGCCCATGAGCAGAGTCAGGCCGCGTTCGCGGACGGTGTCCTCGATCGCGCGGGCCACGGCTCCGAAGAAGGGGTTGGCGACGTCGGGGATGACCAGGCCGATGGTTGCGTCCGGGCCGCCGACGCGGATGTTGCGGGCCATGAGGTTCGGCTGGAAGCCGAGCTTGGCGACGGCGGCCAGTACCTGTTCCCTGGTCCGGGCCGAGGCGGGTCCGTCCTCGTTGAGGACACGAGAGACCGTTTTGGCGCTGACGCCGACTTCTCGGGCGACGTCGGCCAGGGTGGGGCGGCGGCTCGCTGCCATGGAGACCATTTCTTGAGGGCCTGTCAGTTCCGGCCGCGGGCAACGGCCGGAACCTCGCAGGCTTACGTCAGTGGGCTTGGACTCCGGCGGCCTTGGCGGCCTGGGAGTCGGCTATGACAGTATCCCCGGTCTCGTCGACGGTGAGTGCGCCGGTCATGATGGCGACGACTTCCGCCATGGTGTGGTCCTGCGGGCGGATCTGGGCCACCCGGCGGCCGAGGCGCTGGACGTGGATGCGGTCGGCGAGTTCGAAGACATGCGGCATGTTGTGGCTGATCAGGACCACCGGCAGGCCACGGTCGCGCACCCGCTTGATCATGTCGAGGACCTGGCCCGACTCCTTGACTCCGAGGGCGGCGGTCGGTTCGTCCATGACGACGACATGCCGGGCCCATGCGACGGCCCGCGCCACCGCCACCCCCTGGCGCTGGCCGCCGGACAGGGTCTCCACGGCCTGGGTGAGTGAGCGGAGGCCGATCTTGAGGTCGGCCATATTGGCGGCCGATTCCTCACGCATGCGCTTCTTGTCGAGCATGCGGAACACGCTGCCGAGCACTCCCGGGCGGCGCACCTCGCGGCCCAGGAACATGTTGGAGGCGATGTCCAGGGAGGCGGCCACCGCCAGATCCTGGTAGACGGTCTCGATGCCGAGACGGCGGGCGTCCAGGGGGCCGCGGAAGCGCACCGGCTGTCCGTCGAGTTCGATGGTGCCCTCGTCCGGCTGGAGTGCGCCGGTGAGTGCCTTGATCAGGCTGGACTTGCCGGCGCCGTTGTCGCCGATCACGGCGAGCACTTCGCCGGGCATGAGGTCGAAGTCGGCTCCGTCCAGGGCGGTGACGTGGCCGTAGCGCTTGACGAGCCCGCGGGCCTTCAGTACGGGTGTCGGTGTCATCGGCTCGCCTTCCTGCGGGAGAACTGGTCGACGGTGACGGCGAGGATCACCAGGCCGCCGGTGATCAGGGTCTGGTAGATGGAGCCGACGCCCATGAGCTGGAGGCCGTTGCGGAACACGCCGACCAGCAGGGCGCCGACGAGCGTGCCGATCACCACGCCGCGCCCGCCGAACAGGGAGGTGCCGCCGATCACGACTGCGGTGATCGCGTCGAGGTTGTCGGTCTGGCCCGCTTTGGGGTCACCAACTCCGGTACGGGAGACCAGAAGCAGGGCCGCGATGCCGTAGATGAGTCCGGCGAGCGTGTAGATGCCCAGGCGCAGTCGGGTCGTTCGGATACCGGTCAGCCGGGCGACGTCGGGGCTGTTGCCGAGGGCGTAGGTGTGCTTGCCCCATGCGGTCTGGCTCAGGGCGTAGGCCAGAACGAGGAAGAGCACGATCGTGAGGACCGAGCCGTACGTGATGTCGGTGCGGCCGAGCGGGAAGGTCTGGCCGAGGGCAGTGAGCGGGCCGGGCAGGTCTGTGATCGTCTGTTCGGCGGAGTAGATATGGGTGAGCGCGAAGGCGATGTTCAGCATGCCGAGGGTCACGATGAACGGCGGCAGTTTGATGTAGGTCACCAGTGCGCCGTTGGCGAGCCCGAACAGGGCGCAGACGCCGATTCCCGCGGCGATCGCGGCATAAGGGGGCAGCGTGCCGTCGGCGGCGAGCTTGGCCATCACGATGGTGCCGAAGGCCATCACCGCACCGCAGGACAGGTCGATGCCGGCTGTGAGGATGATCAGTGTCTGGCCGAGGGCGAGGGTGCCGACGACCATGACCTGCTGGACGACGAGCGAGAGATTCCCACCGGACAGGAACTGGTCGTTCTGCAAGGTGAAGAACAGGCAGGCGACGACGAGTGCGGCGAGCGGGCCGGCTGTGGGATGAGTGGTCAATGCGCGCCAGTCGGGCCGCAGTCCGGCCGGCGGCGGCGCGGCCGCTTCGCGTTCGGGCGCGGTGGTCGTGCTCATGAGGCTTTCGGCTCCTTGGTCGATCAGTGCAATGCGTTTGGCACCGTGGTGGTTCAGCCCCAGCAGTGCTTGAGGCCGTACGCCGAGTCCTTGGCGGTGATGCCGTCGACGCCGCGGTCCGTGACGAGGTTGACCCCGGTGTCCACGTATCCCTTGGGCTTCTTGTCGTCCTTGGCGTACGTCACCACCGCCTCGACGCCCTTGGCGGCCATGACCAGCGGGTACTGCTGCGAAGTGGCGGAGATCCGGCCGGACTTGACGGCCTCGGTGCCGGTGCAGCCACCGTCGACGGAGACGATGAGGACGTCGTCGGCGCGGCCCTTGGCCTTGAGAGCGGTGTACGCGCCGAGGGCCGCCGGTTCGTTGATGGTGTAGACGACGTTGATGCCGGGGGCCTTCTGCAGACAGTTCTCCATCGCCGTCTGGCCCTTGGCCTGGTCGCCGCCGGTGTCCTGGGAGCAGACAACCTCCGGGGCGCCCTTCTTGAGGCCGTAGCCCTTGAGGAAGCCGTCGTGGCGCAGCTGTCCGACGGCGACTCCGGGGGCCAGGTCCAGGGTGGCGATCTTGGCCTCGCGGCCCTTCATGGCGGCCTTGGCGTACCGGCCGATCAGTTCACCGGCCCTGAGGTTGTCGGTGGCGAAGAGGGCGTCCACGGCGTCCTCGGGTTCGGTGGGGGAATCGAGTGCGATGACCAGGACACCCTTGGCGCGGGCCTGCTCGATGGCGGGCACGATGGCTTTGGAGTCGTTCGGGGTGATCAGGATGCCCTTCACACCGGCGGCGACCATGTTCTCGATAGCCGTCACCTGGCCCTCGTTGTCGCCGTCGAACTTCCCTGCGGCGGTGGAGAGTTCGGCGCCGCTCTCCTTGGCGGCCTTCTCCGCGCCCTCCTTCATCTTCACGAAGAACGGGTTGGTGTCGGTCTTGGTGATCAGACCGACCTTGACGCTGCCCGATCCGGAGCTCGCGGTGCCCGATCCGGATCCGCAGGCGGTGAGGGCGAGGGCCGCCACACCCGTGACCGCGGTGGCTTTGAGGAGGGAGAGGGAGGAGGACAGACGAATGCTGCGAGACATGATCGGCTCCTGTGGGATGGGGAGCGGCACAGGGCTGGGATTCAGAGTGTGCCGCCCGGGTGTCATCGTTGACTTATGTCATCGTTGACACTGCCTGGCGAGGATGATGGACTCCGCGCCCCGGCAACGTCAATGCCTTTCACCCGTCACAAATCGGCAACGTCCGTGGCCCTGGCGGGCCCGAATCCGTTCAGCGTCTGCCCGCTACGCGCCCGGGCTGCCCGCGTTCCCAGAAGAGAGCCATGTGTGCGACCGCCGGCCCCAAACCGCCAGGCAGAGGCAGTTGGCGCAGCTCACGTTCCTCGGCGGCGCCTGACGGATCGGTGAGTCGCGCCAAGCGGTTTCTGACCGAAGCGTTGACGCGTCGGCCGGATTGCGCTCATCATCGGGCAACCCGATGTCATCGATGACACATGTCAGCGATGACACCCCTCCAAAGGTGTGGACGACGCCGATGACGAGGGGATCGCTTCCCGGTCCGTCCGCGCCGGGCCCGCCGGCACCGCTGCGCGGACGGCCGCAGCACAGGAGACCCCATGAGATCTGGACGTGTATCCCGGCATGCCCGCATCCGGTTGCTGGCGGCGGTGGCGACCGTGTGCGCCCTGTCCGCCACACCGCTGGCCCCGCCGGCCGTAGCCGCTGACACCCCGCCGTACTCCGAGACTTACCGCCCGCAGTTCCACTTCACTCCCAAGAAGAACTGGATGAACGACCCCAACGGGCTCGTGTACTACAAGGGCGAGTACCACCTCTTCTTCCAGTACAACCCCAACGGCAACTCCTGGGGCGACATGTCGTGGGGCCACGCGGTGAGCAAGGACCTTGTGCACTGGGAGGAGTTGCCGCTCGCCCTGTCGCACGACGACGAGGAGATGGTGTTCTCCGGCAGCGCGGTCGTCGACTGGAACAACACGACAGGCTTCGGTACGAAGGACAACCCGCCCATGGTGGCGGTGTACACGAGTGCGGACAAGGACACGGGCGTACAGGCCCAGTCGCTCGCCTACAGCACGGACCGGGGCCGCACCTGGACGAAGTACCAGGACAACCCCGTCATCGACATTGGCTCCAAGGAATTCCGCGACCCCAAGGTCCAGTGGCACGAGCCCACCAAGAGCTGGCTGATGACGGTGTCGCTGTCCACCGAGCACAAGGTGCGGTTCTACTCGTCCAAGAACCTCAAGGACTGGGACGTGCTCAGCGACTTCGGGCCCGCCGGTGCGACGGGCGGCGTGTGGGAGTGCCCCGACCTGTTCCCCCTCGCGGTCGACGGGGACAAGAACAACATCAAGTGGGTCCTGGTGGTCAACATCAACCCCGGTGGCATCGCCGGAGGTTCGGCCGCCCAGTACTTCGTCGGCGACTTCGACGGCAAGAAGTTCACCGCCGACGACAAGGGCTCCTACACCCCGCCGACCGGCACGGTGGTGCAGGACTTCGAGGGCGCCGACTTCGGTTCGTGGACGACCACGGGCACCGCGTTCGGCGAGGGACCGTCGGCCGGTGCGCTGGACGGGCAGGGGGCCGTCACCGGCTTCGACGGCAAGGGCCTCGCCAACAGTTTCCACACGGGTGACGACGGCACCGGCACCCTGACCTCGCCCTCCTTCACCGTCGACAGCAAATACCTGAACTTCAAGGTCGGCGGCGGCCGGCACCCGCACGTGCCCGGATCTGTCATCGACCAGGGCCCGCCGCCCGAGGGCACGGTCCTCGCCGACTTCGAAGGCGGCAGCTACGGCGACTGGACGAGGACCGGGGACGCCTTCGGCTCGGCACCGGCCACCGGAACCCTCCCCAACCAGCAGGAGGTCTCAGGATTTCTGGGTGACGGCCTGGTCAACAGCTACCTGAACGGCGACTCCCCCACCGGCACCCTCACCTCGCCCGAGTTCACGATCGACAAGGACTACGTCAACTTCCTCGTTGGCGGCGGCAATCACCCCGCCGGCTCCGACAACCCGACCGCCGTCGAACTCCTCGTCGACGGCGAGGTGGTCCGCAGCACCTCAGGCCAGGACGCCGAAGCGCTCAACTGGGCCTCGTGGGACGTCCGCGAGCTGGCGGGCAAGAAGGCGCAGATCAAGATCGTCGACGACAACAGCGGCGGCTGGGGCCACCTCAACGTCGACCACCTCATGCTCTCCGACACCCAGGCCCGGCCGGTTTCCCGGGAGACGGCCGTCAACCTGATCGTCGACGGCAAGGTCGTCCGCAGCGCCACCGGCTCCAACAGCCAGACCTTGGACTGGGCCTCCTTCGACATGCGCCCCTACGCCGGTAGGCAGGCGCAGATCCAGATCGTCGACATGAACACCGCCGGCTGGGGCCAGATCCTCGCCGACGAGTTCACCGCCGCAGACACCGCTGCCAAGTCTGTTGTGCAGCGCGCCGATTGGGCCGACTACGGCAAGGACTACTACGCGGCCGTGTCCTGGGAGAACGCGCCGGACGGCAAGCGGTACATGATCGGCTGGATGAACAACTGGGACTACGCCGGTGCCGTCCCCACCTCGCCCTGGCGTGGTGCAGGGAGTACTCCCCGGGAAATGGCACTGCGAACTGTCGACGGCCGGGCCCAGCTGACCAGCAAGCCGGTCAAGGGCCTGGAGTCGCTCCGGCAGAACCGCCCGGCAACGGCGTCCGGCGTAACGGTCAAGAGCGCCTCGAAGCCTCTGATCGGCCCTGAGGCCCGGGGCAAGGCACTCGACATCGAGGCGACCTTCTCCCTCAAGGACGCCGAACGCTTCGGCCTGAAGGTCCGTACCGGCGCCGAGGGTGAGGAGACGGTCATCGGATACGACGCCACGACCCAGGAGTTGTACGTCGACCGCACCCGCTCCGGCGCCGTCGACTTCAACAGCACCTTCCCCGGCGTTCAGACAGCCCCGCTCAAGGCCAAGAACGGCGAAGTGAAGCTCCGGATCCTTGTCGACTGGTCCTCCGTCGAGGTCTTCGGCGGCAGCGGCGAGGCCGTGATCACCGACCAGATCTTCCCCGATCCCGAAAGCCAGGGGGTGGAGGTCTTCGCCGAGAACGGCTCGGTGATGCTGGACAAGGCCGAGGTCTGGCACCTCGACTCCGCACACGAGTGACGCCGGTGACCAACGCTCCGCACACGACCGACGAGGACACGAGAACGTGAAGAAGACCCTGCTCGCCGAGTTCACCGCCCGAGAGGGAACGGAGGCCGAGGTTGCCCGCCTGATCGGGGATTACGCCATGAAGGTGCGCGAGGAAGAAGGCAATCTCGTCTTCGACGTCTACACCAAGCAAGCCAGCCCGCGCGCGTTCTGGATCTTCGAGGTGTACCGGGACGAGGACGCTTTCCAGGCGCACCTGAACGCCCCGTACGGCGGCCCGTTCAACGCCGCCCTCACCCCGCTGATCGAGGAGGACGCCTCCGTGCTGACGTTCCTTGACCCGCTGGAGGCGCATCCGTAACGAGTCGACGACAGGGCCCTCACCCGGGCGCGGCTTCGTCCCGCACTCCCTTGTCAAAGTGATGGGGCACTGCATGGGCATGCGGTCGATCTCCTCCAGGGGGCGGCCGTGAACGACGTCGTGCCTGGGTGGGGTCACCGCCTGGCGAAACGGTGATGACTGACGCCACAGGGCGGAAAGCTGCTGATCAAGCCAACGGGTGGGCAGGCCGACGCCAGCACATGCCCCCCCCCGGAACAGCGTCACCGGGCCGGGATCGGCTGAGTGAGGTTCAACGGGTTGCCGTCGGGGTCCTGGATGTGGGCGACGCGCTGTCCCCACGGCATGTCGTTGGGGCCGCTGCGGACCGCACCGCCCAGCGCCTCCACCCGGCCGAGCGTCTCGTCGACGTCGTCGACACCGATGCTGAGCAGGATCCGCGGCGCCGCCCCGGTCCCCGGGTTCTCCTTGGCCACCAGCCCGAGGTCGGTGTCGCCGATGCGCAAGCCGAGGTAGAAGGCCGGGCCTTCCGCCGGAACCCGGAAGATCTCCTCAGCGCCGAACAATTTCGTATAGAAGCCGAGCAGAACGTCCTGGTCGGCAGTCACGATCACTGGCTGGATGGTGGACATGGCACTCCTGTCGAGAACGGTCGTGTCGCTCGGCAGACCGTTCGAGGACGGTGAACTCATCGGCAGAACCACCCCGCCGGACGATCTGCAACAGAGTGCGAGGCCGTCGGACCGTACGCACGCGGGCGGCGCGATACGTACGGTCCGACGGCCCCGGACCTGCATGCTGCCGGCGCGCCCTACCCGGCAGTGGCGGCGTCCGGTGTCCGCAGCTCGTGCGCCGTCACGGTCACGTCGACCGCGTCGCTCGCGAGCCCGCGGGACACCAAGGTCCACGACTCGCACTGCGCCGGATAGAAACGAAGGGTCAGCGCTTCACCGGAACCGCTGAAGATCTCAGCGATGGAGTGGTCCAGGATGATCCGCAGCTCGACCTCCCCATCCGGGACGAGCTCCGGTAGCGGCATTCGGTAGGCGCCCACGTGGGCGCGGGCATCGGCTGAGGCGTGCCCGCGGTCGACCGTCAACGCGCCGTCACGGATCTCCAGGTCCAGGTAACCGGCGTCGTCGTGATCGGCGCTTCCCGTTCCGCACATGATCCGCAGCCCCCAGGCTGTGTCCCCGGCGAAGCCGACGCGGACAGTGATGTCGGCTGCGGGACCGACGCTGCCGAGCACGGATGTGGTCCCGCACTGTGCCCGCGTGGCTTTCAGCCATGTGCTCGTCCGCAGACCGTCCAGTTCACGCGCCGGCGCCTGGTGAGGGCTTCCGTCGGCGCGCAGGGTGAGTTCCCGGGGGACGGTCAGGACCCCCGCCCAGCCCGCCTCCTTGGCGCAGGATTCGTCCCGCGCCTCCCAGGACCAGCCCCAGAGCAGCCATCTCCCTCCAGGGGCGCGCATCAGGGCGGGGGCGTAGAAGTCGGGTCCGTGGTCGAAACGGGTCGCGGTCCCGAACCGGAAGTCGCCGCTGTCCCGGTGGCCGTTCCAGGCCACGACGTGTGACGGGCCCGTGCGCTGGTACCAGGCGCTCGTGAGCAGCAGGGCTCGTCCGTCCTCGTAGACAGCGAGTTGGGGACACTCCCATGCCTCTCCTGTGCGGATCCCGGAGTCGCTCGGCGCTGCGTCCGCCCGGCGGTGCAGGGGGCCGTCGTACGTCCATTCGGCGAGGTCCTGTGAGGTGTACGAGAGTGCGGCGCCGTCACCGTCGGCGCAGCCGGCGCCGACGAGCATGCGCCAGCGGTCGCCGTCCCGCCATACGTACGGATCGCGGAACGTCGTCACGCCCGACGGCGGGTCCGCCACGAGGAGTTGGGGCCGTTTGACGAACGTGCTCCCGTCCGGGCCGGAGTCGGCCGCGGCGACGGGCTGCCAGGGATGGCCGACTCGGTGTGCCGAATAGAAGGCGGTGATCCTGCCCTCGTGCGAGACGGCGTTGCCGGAGAAGCAGCCGTCTTCGTCGGGGCGCCCGAGCTCCGGTGTGAGCGCGAGTGGTTGAGGTTCCCAGCGCAGCAGGTCCCGGCTGCGGTAGTGGCCCCAGTGAACGCGGTCGTGCGTGGGCGCCTGCGGGTTGTGCTGGAAGAAGACGTGGTACCAACCGTCGTGGTGGACCAGGCCGTTGGGGTCGTTGATCCAGTTCGCCGGCGGCCGGAGGTGCACCTCCGGGAGGTGCGGGTCTCGTATGTGGTCGTCGGCCATGGGCCGCCTTTCGATGTGAGAAGGAGCGTGCGACGGCACGCCGTTCGGTACTGCGGACGTCGGCTGTGCGTGTGCGGTCACTCCTTGACCGCCTGCGCCGCCACGCCCTGAACGAAGGCGCGCTGGAAGATCAGGAAGACCACGAGGGTGGGGACGGTCATCATCGCGGCGAACGCCATGATGTCTCCCCACTGCAGGGGCGGCAGCGTCTGGAAGACGGACATGCCAACCGGCAGCGGCCGTACGTCCTCGCTCCGCGTGGCCATGACCGGCCACAGGAGCTGCCCCCACGTCATCAGGAAGCTCAGAATCGCCACCGACGCGTACGCGGGCTTCGACAGCGGCACGATGATGCTGCGGAAGGTCCGCCAGGGACCGGCTCCGTCCACCCGGGCGGCCTCCTCCAGCTCCCGGGGAAGCGCGAGGAAGAACGAGTAGAAGAGGTAGATGAAGAACGGGTTGGCGATGAAGGGCACGATCTGCGCCTGGTACGTGTCCAGCCAGCCCAGCTCCGTCATCATCAGCAGCAGGGGGATGGCGAGCGCCTCGAACGGGATGATGATGAGCGCGACCACGGCTGCGAGGACGACGTTGCGTCCGGTCCAGCGGAGACGGGCGAGCGCGTAGCCGAACATGCTGTTGACGACGAGGCCGAGCCCGACCGTGGCGCCGCACACCACAAGGGAGTTGAGCAGCAGTCGGCCGAAGTTCGAGCGTTCCCACGCACTGATGAAGTTGTCGAGCGTCGGGTGCAGCGGGATCAGCGCGCGCCAACTGCCGCCGTCAGCGAGGACGTCCGCGTTGGGTTTGAGGGCGCCGGCGAACATGAAAACGATCGGGAGCAGCATCACCACTGCGATGAGTCCGCAGATGAGGTAATGCAGCAGAAGGTTGTGAGTGTGGCGGGGGCGTCCCGCGGCCGACCTTGCGGAGCGGCGTCCGGAGGCGGTGAAGAGACTCATCGGACGGTGCGCTCCTCACGGCCGAGCCGACGCTGGACCAGCGTGACGGCGAGAACGAACAGGAAGAAGACGACGGCGATGGCGGACGCCTGGCCGATCATGCGCCGGGTGTACCCGGTCTGCAGCAGCTGCAGCATCATCGTGCGGGTGGCATCCGTGGGCCCGCCGGGGAACTGCGGCATCAGGTAGACCTGGTCGAACAGGCGGAACGCGAAGATCGCCGTCACATTGATCACGAACACCAGGGTGTTGCGCAGACCCGGGAGCGTGACGTGGCGGAACTGCTGCCACGCGTTGGCGCCGTCGACCCGCGCCGCTTCGTAGAGCGAGGCGGGGATGGCCTGGAGGCCGGCGAGGAAGATCACCATCTGGAACCCGACGCCCTGCCAGACCGAGGTCAGCACGATCGCCGGCATCGCCCAGCTCGTGCTGGACAGCCAGCCGGGCTGAAGATTTCCGAAGGACAGTGTGCCCAACACCCCGTTGACGAGGCCGGAGTCGGGGAGCAGCAGCACCTTCCACACCACCGAGGCGACGGCCATCACCGTCACGGTGGGCAGGAAGTAGACCGTGCGGAAGAAGAGGCGCATCCGCAGCTGTCGGTTGACCAGGACGGCCAGGGCCAGAGCGGCGGCTGTCTGCACGGGTACGACGATCGCCGCGAACAGCGTGTTGTTGCCGAACGAGCGCCAGAACTGCCCGTCGGTGAAGATGCGTTGATAGTTCTCAAGCCCCGTGAACTCCACCGGGAGAGGCGAGGCGAGCCGCTGGTTGGTGAACGACAGGACGATGGCGGAGACGAACGGGAAGATCAGGAAGACGGCCAGCAGGGCCAGGGCCGGGGCGGAGAACAGGATCGCGACGACGCGGCCTCGGCTGCTCGCCCCGGACACTGCGCGGCGCCGGGCCACGGGGGCCGACGGCGGCGCCGGGGCGGGTTTGTCGAGGGTGGTGTGGGACATGGTGGGTCACCTCAAGGCACAGGACGTGGTGCGGTGGTGGAGCGTGAAGTGCCCGGTGCGGCGCGGGTCGGGGAGGTCTCCGCCGCACCGGGCGGTCTCACTGGACGGGGTAGCCGTCGTTGTCCTTGATGTCCTGGTCGATCGTGTCGACCGCCTTCTTCAGGGCGCCGGGAACGTCCTTGCCGAGACTGATGTCATCGACGGCCTGCGAGAACGCCTGCGTGATCGTGGGGTAGGCGGGGGTCTGAGGACGAGGCACCGCCACATCGGGCGCCTGATTGAGGCTGTCGGTCACCAGGCTCATCGGGCCGTCGGGGGCATAGATGTCGGTTTCCTTGAGCGCCCTCTCGGTCGAAGGCGGCGCACCCACCGCGTCGTACATGGAGAGCTGACTCTTCTTCGTGAGCAGGTACTCAAGGAACGCCGCCGCGGCGTCGGGGTCCTCGGCCTTGCGTGTGATGCCGAACTGCCAGGACCCCATGCCGGTCTTCGAGCCGGTGCCGAAATCAGGGAGGGGGATGACCGCAAGGTCGTCGCCGGCCGCCTTCTTGTAGCCGTTCTTGTAGGCCCACATGCCGTTCCACGCGATCGGGCTCTGCTTCTTGAGGAACGGGGTGTCGTCCTGGGCCTCGGTGTTGACGTATTTCTTCGTGTACCAGGACTGGAAGGTCTTCATCGCCTTGACGACCTCGGGCTTGTCCAGCGCTCCCGCCGCCGACCTGTACCCGTCCCGGTCTATCAGGTCGCCGCCCGCGGACTGAACAATGGGGCTGAAGGCGTAGGAGAACCACTCCCCCTGACGCCCGTACCACATATGCATGTCGAGGGGCCGCTCGTAGCCCGCCTTCTTCAACTTGCCGAGGGTGTCGGTGAATTCGGCGGCGGTCCAGGCGTCGTCGACGCCGGTGGGGACGCGGGCGCCGACCTTCTTGAGGGCGGACTTGTACGCGTACAGGACGACGCCTGAGTCGAACGCGCCGACGCCGTACAACTTCTCGTCGTAGGTGCCCTGTTGGGTGATCGAGGGGAGCAACTCCGCTTGCGTGCGCACGTTGATGCAGTCGTCGAGCGGGATCAGGTCGCCGTTCCAGGCGTAGTTGTAGAGGTTGGGTCCGTCGAAGTCGAGGACGTCCGGCAACTTGTCGGATGCGGAGGCGGCCTGTACGGAGTCGTTGTACGTGCCCTCGGGGACGCTCTGCACCTTCACGGTGACCTGGTCCTGGCTCTTGTTGAAGCTGTCGACCACGTTGAGGAACGTCTTCTTCTCTTCACCTCCACCGTGGTAGAAGGTGCTGATCGTTCGCTTTCCGTCGATCTTTCCGTCACAGGATGAGCCTCCCGAGGCATCTCCCGTTCCGGAGCAACCGCCGGCTGTCAGCCCCAGGGCGGCGCAGGCTGCGATTACGATGGTTCTGCGCATTGAGGTTCGTCCGTTCTTGATTGAAGGGCACGGATGGACTGCGGTGGGGTCGGGTGGCACCCCGGCCCCACCGGATGTGATGTCAGCCCGTGGGCCGGGCGGGCCCGATGGAGTCGCGTTCCCGCAGGGGCATGGGAACGCGGTGGGTCTCTGCACGCAGGGGACCGTCTCCGAGAATCAACTCGACGGCCTTGCGGCCGAGTTCGTGGTGGGGCAGGGCGACCGTGGTGAGCGCCGGCTTGAGCCAGCCGGCGATGTCCTGGTCGTCGAAGGAGACGACCGAGACGTCCTGCGGGACGGACAGGCCGGCCTCGGCCAGAGCCTGGTAGGCGCCGAAGGACACCCTGTCGGTGGAGCACACCAGTGCGCGGGGGCGGTGACCTTCGGCGAGCAGGCGGCTCACTTCGCGGTAGCCGTCCTCCGCATTCCAGTCGCTCTCGACCACGCCGTCGAGTCGGGCTCCGGCCTCTCGCAGGACCTCCTGCAGGCCACGCATGCGCTCGAGCCCGGCGAAGACGCCGTCCGGCGTCGCGGGGATCGCTTGATGGCCGCCGATGGCCCAGATCCCCGCGGTGTGTCCCGCGGCCAACAGTGCGCGTCCCGCCGTCCGGCCGGCCTCGATCTCGTCGGGGATCACCGACGGCGCGTCGAAGCCGGGGGCCAGACAGTTGAGCAGAAGCACGCGACGGCCGTGCAACTCCGGGGGCGGACTGACGTAGTGGGTGTACATCGCGGCATAGATGACTGCGTCGACCTGCCGGTCGAGGAGGCCATTGACGAGGCCGGATTCCACCGCCCGGTCGCCGCCCGTCTCCGTGATGAAGAGCAGGTGATCCTTGGCTCTCGCCGCGCCCAGGGCCCCGCGAATCACCTCGCCCGCGAAGGGCGTGGTGGTGATGGTGTCGGAGACGAAGCCGAGGGTCTGACTCGACTTCGTCCGCAGGCTGCGCGCCGTGGCGTTGGGGCGGTACCCCAGTTCGGCCGCCGCTGCCAGAACCTTGCTGCGGGCCGCCTCCGAGATCCGCATGTCGGTACGGCCGGACAGCGCGAAGGACGCTGTCGTCGGGGACACCCCCGCCCGCCGGGCGACGTCGGCCATGGTCACGCGGTTCCCGGACATTGACTCCTCGATCTCCGCTAAATCGGATTAGCAAGTGCCTGACGCAGGATGCTGCTCACGCCACACCGTGTCAACGCCTCGGACATGCGCAGTCAACAGAAGTGACCCTTGTGTACTGCTACTTCCGATTCTGAGGCGCCCTGATGCCACCAGATCTGCGTCAGCTCGTGCGTTAGCTCTTGCGTTAGCAGCTTCAGCCGCCCAACCATGCCTGCTGTCCGGAGAGTTAAATCGATTTTGCACGACCGTCCACTCAGGAGCCGCTCGTGAAGAGAAGGAACGTCCTCCGCGTCCTGTCCGCCGCCGCCGTCGGGGGCGCGCTCGTCCCGCTCACCTCCCCCACCAGGAGCTCGGCAGCCACCAACGGGCCGCGCGCCGCGGACCTCACCGCCCACTGGGACTTCCCTGAAGGGGCCGGTGTGACCACGCGGGAAAAGGTCACGCAGTCCACGAATCCGATCAACTACGTCTTCAACGACGCCGTCTACAAGCCGGACAGTGCCCCGCTGTGGTCCCCGAAGCAGGAAGCGGACGGAGTCCTCTCCGGCGCCCTGCTGTTCGACGGCTACTCCACCTGGATCGCGCGCGGGGCCGCGGAGACCACGCTTCCCACGGACGGGCTGACCGTCGAGGGATGGGTCGCGCCGCGAGCCTTCGAGTGGGGGGACGAGGGCAATCCGTCCGTCATCATCAACCAGCAGGACAAGGGCGCCCGGCGCGGGTTCAGCCTGGGCGTCGGCAGGCATGGCGTCTGGAAGTTCGAGATCGGCACGGGAGACGCCTGGTACGAGGTGGCCGCACCGCAGTCCGCCGCTCTGACCGCGGGCAAGTGGGCGCATGTAGCCGCCGTGTTCTCCCCTGCCGACGGTCAGATCAGGCTGTATCTCAACGGGGAATCGGTCGCCCAGGCGACGGTCCCGACGTCCGCCCGGCTGAGCAAGGCGGACGTTCCACTGCTCATCGGCCGGCACAACCAACCCGTCGTCATCAACGGCACGTTCGCGGTGAACATGTTCAACGGCCTGATCGACGAACTGAAACTGCACGGCGGCGCCCTGAGCGGCGCCGAAGTCGCCGCCGGCCACCAGGCGGACCTGAACACCTTCACCGGCGGCACGATCCCCGACGCCGCCATGGAGATGGACCGCTCACGGTACGAAGGCGACCGCTACCGTCCCGCCTTCCACTTCACCGCGCCCAACCACTGGATGAACGAACCCCACGCACCCATCCAGGTCGGCGGCAAGTACCACCTCTTCTACCAGCACAACGAGCACGGCCCGTACTGGCACAACATCTGCTGGGGACACGCGGTCAGCGAGGACCTGGTGCACTGGCGCGACCTGCCCGTCGCACTCGTACCGACGGCCGACAGCGTGGCTCCCGACGGCGTCTGGTCCGGGGCCTCGACGCTCGACGCGAACGGTGTCCCGGCCCTGCTGTTCACCGCCGGCAACGACTCCATACGCCCCAACCAGGCAGTCGGCCTCGCCCGACCCGCCGACCCGGACGACTCCGACTTCGCGGAGTGGAAGATGCACCCCACACTCGTGATCAGCCAGAAGGCCGATCTCGACGTCGGTGCGGACCGCAAGATCCGCTTCGGGGACTTCCGGGACCCGTTCGTCTGGCAGGAGGGCGGCACCTGGTTCCAGCTTGTGGGCTCGGGCGTCCAGACCTCGTCGGGCACCGACATCGGCGGCACGGCGCTTCTCTACACCTCCACGAACCTCACCGACTGGACTTACGCGGGGCCGTTGATGGTCGGCGACGTGGCAGCCCACCCGAAGACGGGTCAGGTGTGGGAGCTGCCGACCTTCCTGCCGATCGGGAAGGACGCGCAGGGCCGCGAGCGCCGCGCACTGCTCATCAACCCGGCCTTCCCCGCCGGTCCCGGCGAGTACAGCAGCAAGTACGTCTTCTACTGGGTCGGTGTCTGGGACGGCAGCTCCCGCAAGTGGACACCCGACAGCACCGAGCCGCGACTGCTCGACTACGGCGACCATTTCACCGGCCCGAGCGGCTTGGTCGACGACAAGGGGCGCTCCCTGGTCTTCACCATCGCCCAGGACCGCCGCTCCGAACAGGGCCACCACGACTCCGGCTGGGCACACAACGCCGGCCTGCCGATCGTGCTGTCCCAGCGGGAGGACGGCGACCTCGCCTTCGAGCCCGTGGCCGAGGTCGCGGGCCTCCACGACGGCGCGGCCCTTGTGAACATCGACAGTCCGACCTCCGTCTCCGACGCGAACGCCGCCCTCGGCTCAGTCAAGGGAGACCTGCTCCACATCAAGCTGACGATGGAAGCGGGCAGCGCCGCCCAGTTCGGCCTCGACGTACTGCGCAGCCCGGGTGACGAGGAACGCACCCGCCTCTTCTACGACACGTCGGCCACGGAGCTCGGAGTGGACCGGACCCGGTCCGGAAACGTCTCCAGCGCCGTGCCGGACCTCGGCATCCAGAAGGGTCCACTCGCCCTCGTCGGCGGCAAGCTGACCCTGGAGGTGCTCGTCGACCGCTCGATCATCGAGGCGTACGCGAACGCACACCGCTCCATCACCACCCGCGCGTACCCCTCCCGCACGGACTCCCTCGGCGTACACCTCTTCGGCGAGGGCAGCACCGTCACGTCCTTGACGGTCTGGAAGATGGGAGGCATGGCGGTCTGACGCCGCGGTCCGGCCCAGAGCGCTCCGAAGCAGCGCCCTGGGCCGTAGGCATGGAGGGCGGGCATAGGTCTTCCTGGCGAAGTCGGGCCCAGGATCCCGATGATCAAGACGTCGGATGGGCTCTCGTCCGGTCCGCGAAGTAGTTGAGCGGGGTGCCGAGCGCGCGGGCAACCTCAGGGCGCCGCGGCGACGACGTACGGACGTGCCCGTACCGAGCGGCCCTCGGGTGTCTCGTCCGCGAGCGAGGAGAGCTGGGCGGCGTCCGCGAGCCGGAACTCGTCGATGCCGGGGAGGGGCACGAACGCGGCGGCCTCGCGGTTGCCGAGGGTGATGGTGCCGGTCTTGTCGAGGAGCAGGGTGTCGACGTCGCCCGCGGCTTCAACTGCCCTTCCGGACATGGCGAGCACATTGCGCTGGACGAGGCGGTCCATGCCGGCGATGCCGATCGCGGAGAGCAGCGCGCCGATCGTCGTCGGGATGAGGGCGACGACACGGCAGCGCGCGGACGCGGCGGATGACGACGGGAGGCCGCCGCGTGACGGCTCACCGGAGGAGCACTCCGCTGAGTGCGTGGCCTCCGGCGGCCGAAGGGAATCTATGCCGCCGGACGGACTCAAACACCAGCCACTACACGGAATTTGCGCCTCTCTTACGGCGAACTCCCGGGCGTGCGTCAGGGCCCCGTAAGCGTCCGGCGCGGCGGCGTCAGCATCGCGTCATGGGACGTCGGAACACGGCCGGCCATGGGCATAGCGTCCTCAGCGGCGCCCCGGACCGCCTCCCCGCGCCGGGGTCCTCTGTTCACCTCTCTCAGTGTCTCCGAGGAGGAGCACCATGGCAGATGCCCTGCCGTCCGACAGTCCCGAACCTCTCGAACGAGGCCCGGCCGGACCGTTGTTCGTTCCCGTCCGGCCGGGCCCCTCGGGATGTGCGGCCCGTCTCTTCCGTACGCCGCCCGGCGCCCGTACCGCCGTCGGCTTCACCACCGAGCGCCGCCTGGTCGGAACGTTGGGGCCGCGCCAACAGTGGGTCCGGCTGTCCGAAGCGGCGCTGCGCCGGCTCGTCGAGCCCGTCGGTGTCACGACTCTCACCGTGGACCCGCAGTTCGCGGCTCCCTCCGTCCGCAGCACCCCAATGAGCCCCGAATACGGGGCAGTTGCGCGTACGCCGGTTCGCGCTCTCACCCAGAAGGGGCTGGCCTCATGACCACGACGCATGTTCCCGTCCCTGCGCCCACGGACGTCGACGACCTGTCCGTCTGGCCCGCCTCGACCACCCGCACGCACGCTGGCACGGCAGTCGGCGGCGTACCGCTGGCGGAGTTGGCCGACCGCTTCGGCACCCCCGTGTACGTACTCGACGAGAGCGAGGTGCGAGCCCGCTGCCGCAGCTACCGGCACACCTTCCCGGACGCCGAAGTGCTCTACGCGGCCAAAGCGTTCCTGTGCCGCGCGATGGCGCACTGGGTCGAGGAAGAAGGGCTGGGCCTCGACGTGTGCTCGGCCGGTGAGCTGGAGTTGGCCGTGACCACCGGGTTTCCGCCCGAACGGATCCTGCTGCACGGCAATGCCAAGTCGCCGCAGGACCTGGAGGCGGCGCTGCGGCTCGGTGTCGGCCGGATCGTGATCGACAGCCCGTCGGAGATCGCCCGGATCGCGGCCGCCGTCGGCCCCGACGGCCGGCAGAAGGTCATGGTGCGGGTGGTCCCCGGCATCAGCGCGGGTGGGCACGAGAAGATCCGCACCGGGGCGGAGGGACAGAAGTTCGGCCTGTCGCTCAACGACGGCACCGCGCAGCACGCCATCACCCGCGTACTCGCCCAGCCTGGTCTCCAACTCGTCGGCCTGCACTGCCACTTGGGCTCGCAGATCACCGCCGTGAAGCCGTATCTCACCGCGGTGCGCCGCCTGGTGGGACTCATGGCACGCATCCGGAAGGCCCATGGCATGGTCCTGCCCGAGCTCGATCTGGGTGGCGGCCACGGCGTCGCCTACCGTCCCGGCGACGCGGCCCTCGATGTCTCCGCCCTCGCCGACCGAGTGCGGGCCGAGCTGGAGCAGAGCTGTGCGGCGGCCGGGCTCCCCGTACCCCGGCTGCTCATCGAGCCGGGCCGTGCCGTCGTGGGTCCGGCCGGGGTCGCCCTGTACCGCGTGCTCGCCGTGAAACGGACCGGTGACCGGGTCTTCGTGGCCGTGGACGGCGGCATGAGCGACAACCCTCGACCCGCGCTGTACGGGGTGCGGTACGCCCCGCTGCTGGTCGGGCGACGGTCAACTGCCCTGCCCTGTACGGCAGATGTGGTCGGCCGGCACTGCGAGGCGGGCGATGTGCTCGCCGCCGGGGTGCCCCTGCCCGGGGATGTACGGCCCGGGGATCTGCTCGCCGTCCCGGTCGCCGGGGCCTACCAGCTGTCCATGGCCTCCGGCTACAACCTGGTCGGCCGCCCGCCGGTGGTCGCCGTGGCCGATGGCAGGGCCCGGCTGCTCGTGCGGCGCGAATCCCTCGACGACGTCCGTGGTCGCGACGTCGGTCTGTAGTCGGCCTGCCGGGCGGGCGGTGGACGCCACACCCCCGCCCGGCAGCGCCACGCAGACCACATTCCAGCAGGTCATCCCCGTATCAGGACCCACCTGGGCCACCGCACCAGCCTGGTCGCCGCGGCATCCCTGGTACTCGACTACGTCCTGAACGTGGCCGTCGCCACCACGGCCGGGGTCGCGGCGCTCACGTCCGCGTTCCCCGCCCTGTACGACGACCGGCTCTGGCTGTGTCTGGTCGTCCTCGTGCTCATCACGGCCGTGAACCTGCGCGGCATCGTCGACTCCGCCAAGGCGTTCATCGCCCCGACCGTGGTCTTCGTCGTATCGATCCTGGTGATGATCGCGGTCGGTCTCTTCCGTGACGCTCCCGCCCCCACGGCGACGGCCGCCGGGCATGCCTCGGCGCTCGCGGACAACGCCACCAACGTCGGCGCGCTGCTCCTGCTGAAGGCGTTCGCCTCCGGCTCCTCCGCCCTCACCGGTGTCGAGGCGATAGCGAACGCGGTGCCGTCCTTCCGTGCCCCGCGCGCCCGCCGCGCCAAGGACGCCGAGGTCGCCCTCGGCGTGATCCTGGGTGTGGCTGGCGGCTGAACGGCGTTGCCTCTCGCCCCGGGCGCCGCCCGAGACACGCTACTGACCGCGCTGCCAGGCTAAGAGGCCCCAGAGGTAGTGGCGGGCGCGGGCAGTCTCGTGATGTTCGCTGCCAAGGAGACGCTCCCGGTCGGCCAGGACGCCTTCCGCCAGAGTGATGGCCTCCGTGATGCGCCCCGCGTCCGCGTAGGAGGTTGCGAGGTTGGCACGGACGTGGAGGGTGTCGAGGTGCGTGGGGCCGAGGAACCGTTCGCAGTCGGCCAGAACGCTTTCCTCCAGCGTGATGGCGTCCGCAGTACGCCCAGCCTGGTCGTAGTAGAGGGCGAGCTGATTGCGGGTGCGGAGGGTTTCGACGTGTGTGGGGCCGAGGAACCCTTCTCGTTCGGCCAGGACGTTTTCTGTCAGCGCGATGGCCTCCGTGATGCGCCCCACCTGGCTGTAGGCGGAGGCGAGGGTGGCTCGGCTGAGGAGGGTGTCGTGATGTGTGGGGCCGAGGAAGCGTTCTCGGTCGGCCAGAACGTTTTCCGTCAGAGTGATGGCCTCCGCGGTGCGCCCCGCGTCCCCGTAGGCGGCTGCGAGGTTGGCACGGACGCGGAGGGTGTCGGGGTGTGTGGGGCCAAGTAGCCGTTCTCGTGCAGCCAGGACGTTTTCCGTCAGAGTGATGGCCTTCGTGATGCGCCCCGCCTGGCTGTAGGCGAATCCCAGGCTTTCACGGGCGGTGAGAGTGTCGGGGTGCGTGGGGCCGAGGCGCCGTCTGCGGACGGCCAGGATGCTTTTCGCCAGGGTGACGGCCTCCGTGATGCGCCCCGTGTCCGCGTAACGGGTGACGAGGTCCGCGCGGAACCTGAGAGTGTCGTGGTGTTCGGGGCCGAGAAGTCGTTCGCAGTCGGCTACGACGCGTTCCGTCAGGGTGATGGCCTCCGTGCTGCCCCTGTAGAGATTGGCGAGGTTGGCGCAGGCGCGGAGGGTGCCGGAGTGCTCCGGACCGAGAATTGCGCGGCTGGTGACCGAAAGGCGCTTCCAGTATGCGATGGCCGTCGCCATCAGGCCGGTGCAGACCCAGCTGCTTCCGGCATGGAACAGAATCTCGTGGGCTTCCGGCCGCCAGAGGTGTTCACCGGTGTTCTGGTGGAGCTGGTCGATGTTGCTGCGCAGGGCGGAGGCCAGGGCGGGGTGGAGGTGATCAGGGTCGGGCCAGATGTCCAGGAGCGCATCGGCAGCCGCCTGTGCAAGGGCGCGAAGGGCGTCGTCCCCGAGGGGCTCGCGGGTGGCGCGGGCGGTGAGTGCGTGGACGCGTACGGCGTGGGGGGCTTGGCGCCGGTCGATGCCGATCAGCGCGTACCGGTGCAGGACACGCAGCACCGCCTCGGCCTGTTCGGCGGTGACGGGTTCGGACCGATGCGCGCCGTCCGGAGCGGGGGCCCGTTGTTCCGTGAGGTAGGTCAGGACGGCCGGGGTCTTCCACAGGACGTGGGGGTGTCCAGCGGGGTCCAGGAGTGCGGCGAGGCGGAGGGCGGGTCGGGCGAGGCCGACGGGCTCGGTGTGCTGGGCGACGTCGAGGGAGAGCAGCAAGGTGGTGGCGATTTGGCGTCCGTAACCCTCGGCATCGGCCTCTTCGGGGAGGAGCTGTTCGAGGGGACGGGTGCTGTCGTTGAAGAGGGCCAGGTACCGCGCGCAGGTGAGGTCCTGGTTGAGCATGTAGGCGGCGGCGTGCCCGAGCGCCAGCGGCAGACACCCGAGAGCGGCGGCCAAGTCGTCGAGGCCGTCGTCAAGAAGATGCTCGGCGCCGTCTTCGGTCAGGCGGGTACGGAGGTAGGCGGCGGCCTCGTCCGGCGTGTAGACGTCGACCTGGATACGGCGTCGCCCGTTACCCGTTAGGCGTGCGTCGTGGATGCGGGTGGTGGCCAGCACCCATCCGGTACCTGTCCGGCTGGACGGCCACCAGTCCTTCATGCCCGCCGGGTCGGTGACGTCGTCGAGGACCACGAGCCACCGGCGGTCCGTGGTGGCAAGCCACGACAGCAACGCACGCGCGTCCCGCTCGGGATCCTCGCCGGTCGCGCCCGGCGCGGAGACGAGAGCGGCTGCCTGTGCGTAGAGCGCGACGACCTGCTGCACCTCGCCCGCGTTCGCCCACACCACCAGGTCCGTGCCCGCGCGGATCGCCTCGTCGGCGTAGGAGGCGGCAAGCTGGGACTTGCCCACCCCGCCACCACCGGACAGGACCTGCGTCAGCACCGCCGCAGCCCTCTGCCCACGCGCGGCGTCGATCTGCTCCCGTAGTGCCGCACGTGGCTGGAACGCCGTGGCGAGGCCGGGGACGATGCCGATTTCGAGCGGCCACGTCACCTCACGGGCGGTCAGGTGGACGTGCGTCTGCCGGTAGACGTTCACCTGGCTGTCGGGGCCTATCGCGTTGTAGGACGCGTCCCCGCCCGCCGCCACACCACCGTCCCCGGCCACTATCCGCTCAGGCCCCCCGGAGGCTTGCCGGGCGGCGAGAGCCGGCCCCTCCGTGGTTCCAGAGGTCGCCTCGTCGCCCCGGCGCCGCCGCCAACGGGGGCTCATCGGCGTTCGCTGCCGTCGCCGAGGGCGTTGTCCCTCACGTCCCCGGCGGCGGCGATCCCGTCCCGCCCGGCCACGATCAATCCCACCGAGGCCCGTCCCGCCACGACGGCGACGATCCACGCGGTGGCGCGCGCAGCCCCCGAAACAGCCATAGCCCGATCCTTCCCCCAAACCCCGCTAGCAATCGAGTAGTTGACGATAACGCTAGACATGGCCCGCAGGCGGAAACCTTGCCAAGCGCCGCCAAAGGACGCACCAGCGCGCGAGCCCGCGCAAGCTTCAGGTGGCCACGCGCTCGCCGGTACGGGCGACACCCAACATGCGCCCCAAAGGACAGGGAGAGAAGTTCCGAGGAGGCCGTCCGCGCGGAATGCCAAGCCCTTCAACAACTGGCGGAGACGGTGCCCCGGAAATGACTGGCGTACGACTCGCGCGCGGCATGGGTACCGTCTTCAAAAGGTGCGCATGCCCCCGCCAGGCGAGATGCCCGCACAACTGCACCGTCCGCTACCGGGATCAGACCGGTCGGCAACGCGAGGAAAGCGGATACACCACCCAACAGACCGTCCGAGATCGGACCTCGGCGGGTACCTCGAAGGTCTGGTTCTGCCGGCTGCGCACCTGGAGTTGGTTGGTCTTCGTCGTGAACCGCAGGCGCTTCTTGTGCATCGTCACCTCCCCCTGGAGGTTCTTCATGCCGAAGTACAGGGTGTCAACGTCCCGGCCGTCGAGGGTCCAATCGTGCTTGGTGGGGGCGTGCTCTCCTTTGAAGGTCTGGGGATCGGCGGCCTGGGCCGGAATGGCGGTCAGCGGGACAAGGACAGCGAGAGCGGCGGCGAGGCCGCCCCTGATGTTCTTGATCACCTGTCGGTGAACCTCAAGATCTGCTGAGCGTTGTAGGACGTTGCGCGCGGAATCCCTCGATCGGCAGCAACTCCCTGAACAGGAACGAAAGTGCCGCCAGCACGCGCACCGAACTCCGCTGGGCCCGCCCCGGAGCACCGTCCGGCGAGGTGCATTGCCGGGCATCGGGGCCCAGGCGGGAAACTCGACAAAGGCCCCAGTCGACTCACCCGTGGGTTGCGAGAGCGTAGAAAGGCGCGTGCCCGTCTGCGGTGAACACCGCGGCCTTGGGCTGCATCATCACTTCGCCCCGAAGGTCCTTTGCGCTGGAGTGCAGCCGATCCGGGTCCGTGTCCGACGCCTCGCGATCGGTCAGCAGGATCGAGCCATCGCAACCCTGAACGAAGCAGTCATGGAAGTGCAGTCGAGACGTGGGCCCCTTCGGGGTGGCACACGTGAGGATGATGTCGCCGTCAGTCGTCGTCCCGAACGTCGCGCAGCTCAACGGCGGCTCATCCTGGGCTTGGGCAGGCGTAGCAAGGAGCCCGCCAAGGATCGCCGCGGCGCTCACGGCCGCCACACGGAAGGTCATCGTGTTCATGCAGTGATGATCAAGAGCATTGGTACGCGTTGTGGCCGACACACTCCGGCTTTGCCCATACGGCCGAGTTCGTCAGCCGACCTGCCCCACGTCGAGGACGCGAGCAGCCCGCTGAGCAGCACGTACACCGCCCACGGTGATGTCCTTGGCCGTCCTTGAAACCGCCTTCGATGCCCGCGAGGGCTCCTCTCGGTGAGGCGCCGGCCCACGGCTGGGCCCGCGCAGTCGTCCTCCAACGTCCCGAACGCTCTGGCCCGGCATCGGAGCAGCACTCGGTGCGCGGCGACCGAGCGAGCGCAACAGTGCTGTTCGCAGTGGAGCCCGGACCAGCTCGGCGAACCCGCTGCGGGCGGTCCTGGATCCGGCTCCTGGGTTGCCACAGCAGCGGCTCCGGTTCGCAACTCCCGCCAGGGGAAAGGATCAGGAGCCGGGGCCGCGGGCCACGGCCGGCGCACGCGTGCGCACCACGGCATGAACAAGAGACGAGTACGCACGGCGCAGGACACCGTGAAGCGGTTCGAGGGCGAGAAGGGCTTCGGCTTCAACTCCCCCGGACGAGGGAGGCGCCTACGACTTCGTCCACTCCTCCACGGTCGTCGGCAGCGGCTTCAGCAACCTGGAGGGGAACCAGCGGGTCGAGTTCGAGATCCCTCAGCGTGCCCGTGAGCCGCAGGCGGACCAGGTCCGCGCCTTGCAGCAGGAGGGACCAGACGTCCCTCGTACGCACACCTCAAACGCCACCACTACTGGAGGAACCGCACCATGAGCATTCCGCACCGCCTGATCGGATCCGGCGACCACAAGGTCCTGGTGCTCCACGACTGGTTCGGCACCAGTGCAGGCTGGGGCTCCTTCCTGGACTACCTGGACGGCGACACCTTCAGCTACGCCTTCCTGGACTACCGCGGCTACGGCAACCGCACGGACATCACCGGCAGTTACACGCTCGCCGAGATCGCAGACGACACCCTCGCCCTGGCCGACGAGCTCGGCTGGGAGCGGTTCTCCCTCGTCGGCCACTCCATGGGCGGCAAGGCCATCCAGCAGGTCCTGGCCGAGGCCCCCGACCGGGTGCGCAAGATGGTCGGTCTCGCGCCCGTCCCCGCCGGGGCATACCCGCTGGACACCGACGGCGAGGCGCTCTTCTACGGCGCCGCCCAGGACCGCGACAAGCGACTGGCCATCATTGACCTGGTCACCGGGCAGCGGGCGAGCCGGGTATGGGTCGACCTGATGGTCGACCGCTCCCTTGAACTGTCGACGCGTGAGGCGTTCGGCGGCTATGTCAAGGACTGGGTCACCGCCGACCTCACCGACCGGATCGCCGGCAACCCGGTCCCGGTCAAGGTCATCGTCGGCGAGCACGATCTCGCCCTCACGGCCGACGTGATGCGCGGAACCTGGCTCGCCCACTATCCGAACGCGGATCTGGAGGAGATCGCCAACAGCGGCCACTACCCGATGCACGAGACCCCGGTGGCGCTGGCAACCTCGCTCGAAATGTTCCTGCGCACCTGAACCCGGCTGATCAGCGGGCCAGTTCAGGACATGCCCGATCCGTCGGCACGGCGGCGGCCTACCCGGCCGTCGAGTCAACGCGTCAGGCCAGGAGTGGAGCCGCTGAGCGGAGCCGATGACCGGTGGTGTGGCGGCCGGGGTGTCGTGGCCGAGGTTCAGGACCGCACGGCGGGGTTCCCTGACGGTTAAGCGGCGTGACGCGATGGGCGGTGACATCACGGCCGTTGGTGGACGTACATACCGGATTGAGGGAGGGAGACGTCGCCACGACATCACCAGGCCCACCGCCGGCTGACGAAGTGACAGGCCACGTCTGACCTGCCGCCGCCTGAAGCCCCTCGTATCCGCACCGCACACAGGCACCGGCCGCACGGCGAGCTCGTGAACCATGGAACGACGAGGGCTTCGACGGCAAAGTCGTCGGAGCCCTCGTTTCCATGTCCGGGCGCCGCGGAGAATGCGATGTGGGTCGAGGCCGAGAAGGCCGACACCGCAATCGAAGCGAACTACGCGAGGGAAGGTACATCGATCCGACTGCAGGCAAGTAGGCCCTCAGGACGTTCGCGGCTGGCCTTAAAGCTGACGCACCCGCCCTGGGACAGCGGCGAGGCCGCTGTCCCAGGCTCCTTTGCGGTGCGACGCCGACATACTGAGTGCGATTTACAACCAGCTGCCCGAACACGGGTAGCCGCCGCACGTCGATCGGGACTGCTGGATAAGTTGCTCGCCCTGCAAGATGAGCTGCTCTCCGGTGTCCTCAAGCTTCTGACCGGCTTCCCTTTCTTCCTCGGACACGGTCTGGCCACTGCCGGGGTTGGGCGGGGTG
>NZ_JAAAHS010000130.1 GCF_009908195.1 Streptomyces boluensis
CGCCCTACCTTGGGCCGCGTGACCACACGGGGGCGGAGCTATCGGTACGTAGGGCCGGAGGAGCTGAGGGACGCGGTGCGGCCCGGCGGGGCGGGGTTCCGGGTCCGTTCCGGGGCCGATGTCGAGGACTGGGTCGGGCGGCAGCCGGCCGACGCGCTCGTCGAACCGTTCACGTACGTCGTCGATACGGACGGGCTCCTTCGCCTCGCCCCGCGCCGCAGCGAACACGTGGCCTGCGCGGGCGGTGCCCCGGTCCTGGCGGCGGGCGAGATCGGCTTCGTACGCGGGGCGGGCCGATGGGTGGTCGGCGAGGTCAGCAACCTGTCGACCGGCTACTGCCCGGACCTCGCCTGCTGGGCCGCCGTCGCCGAGGCCCTGGACCGCGCCGGGGTCGAGCGCCCGCCGGGATTCACGTACGAGGTGGTGTTCCGGCGCTGCACCGGCTGCCGGGAGCGGGCGATCGTGCGCGAGGGCGACTTCGTCTGCGTCTTCTGCGGAGCCGAGCTGCCCTCTACCTGGAACCTCGACGCCGCCCCGCCGGGGCCATGATCCGATGGCCCGCCCTCCGCACGCCGCTGAGCTGCACGGACACCGCCCCGACACCGCTCCCCCGGCCGGGGAATATCCCCGCCGCCTGCTACGCTGAGGGTGTTAGTTGAACGATGAACTAATACGGAGGTGGCTCCCATGCAGTTCGGGATCTTCACTGTCGGCGATGTCACGCAGGACCCGACCACGGGCCGCACGCCGACCGAGCGCGAGCGGATCAAGGCCATGGTGGCCATCGCGCTGAAGGCCGAAGAGGTCGGACTCGACGTCTTCGCGACCGGCGAGCACCACAACCCGCCGTTCGTGCCGTCGTCCCCGACCACGATGCTGGGGTACATCGCGGCGCAGACCGAGAAGCTGATCCTCTCCACCTCCACCACGCTCATCACCACCAACGACCCGGTGAAGATCGCGGAGGACTTCGCGATGCTGCAGCACCTCGCGGACGGGCGCGTGGACCTGATGATGGGGCGCGGCAACACCGGCCCGGTCTATCCGTGGTTCGGCAAGGACATCCGGCAGGGCGTCCCGCTGGCCATCGAGAACTACGCGCTGCTCCGCCGCCTGTGGCGCGAGGAGTCGGTGACCTGGGACGGCAAGTTCCGCACGCCGCTGCAGGGCTTCACGTCCACGCCGCGCCCGCTCGACGACACCCCGCCGTTCGTCTGGCACGGCTCCATCCGCTCCCCGGAGATCGCCGAGCAGGCCGCGTACTACGGCGACGGCTTCTTCCACAACAACATCTTCTGGACGCCCGACCACACCAAGAAGATGATCGAGCTCTACCGCACCCGGTACGCGCACCACGGGCACGGCACCCCCGAGCAGGCCATCGTCGGCCTGGGCGGCCAGGTGTTCATGCGGAAGAACTCGCAGGACGCGGTCGACGAGTTCCGCCCGTACTTCGACAACGCGCCCGTGTACGGACACGGGCCGAGCCTGGAGGACTTCACGCAGCAGACGCCGCTGACCGTGGGCTCCCCGCAGCAGGTGATCGAGCGGACCCTGTCGTTCCGGGAGTACGCGGGCGACTACCAGCGCCAGCTGTTCCTGATGGACCACGCCGGGCTGCCGCTGAAGACCGTGCTCGAACAGCTCGACATCCTCGGTGAGGAGGTCGTGCCCGTACTGCGCAAGGAGTTCACCAAGGGCCGCCCGGCCGACGTACCGGACGCGCCCACCCACACGTCGCTGACCGCCGCCGCCCGCAACGCCGCCCAGGAAGGGGTGACCGTCGCATGAAGCTCACCGTCGTCTCGGCGGGACTGAGCGTCCCCTCGTCCACCCGGCTGCTCGCCGACCGTCTGGCCGCCGCCGTGGGTGCCCGCACCCCGGTGGAGGTGGAGGTCGTCGAGGTGCGGGAGCTCGCCGTGGAGATCGCGCAGAACTTCACCAGCGGCTTCCCCGGCAAGTCCCTCGCGGCCGCCCTCGACGCGGTGGCCACGGCGGACGGGCTGATCGTGGTCACGCCGGTGTTCTCGGCCTCGTACAGCGGCCTGTTCAAGTCGTTCTTCGACGTGCTCGACAAGGACGCCCTGACGGGCAAGCCGGTGCTGCTCGCGGCGACCGGGGGCAGTGCCCGGCACTCGCTCGTCCTTGAGCACGCGCTGCGGCCGCTGTTCGGCTACCTGCGGGCGCTGACCGTGCCGACCGCGGTGTACGCGGCGTCCGAGGACTGGGGCGCGGCGGGTCTGGACGAGCGGATCGAGCGGGCCGCCGGTGAGCTGGCCGGGCTGCTCGCGGGCGCCCCGGCCGGTCACACACCGCGCCCGTCCGGCGCGGGCGACTTCGTGGTCGTGCCGTTCGAGGAGCAACTCGCCGCTCTGCAGGCTCAGTAGGGCCGCGCGGAGGACTGCGTACGGGCGTACGCATGGAGTAGTGAGGGGGCGGGCCCGCGCGGCCCGCCCCCTCGCCACCACCGTCACCGTCGCCATCGCCATCGCCATCGCCATCGATGAGAGGAAAGGGTCATGACCGACAGGTTCGAGAGTGTCCGCCCCGACGGCCGGGCCACGGACGACCGCTGGACGGGTGCGCTGCACCTCTTCGACGACGGGCCCGAGGGCGCGGTGACCCGCGAGGAGCCGCCGGGCGAACGCTGGGAGCGTGCTCAACTCCTCTTCGGGGAAAAGAAGTTCACGGCCGCGGCCGGGCTGCTCGACGGCCTGGTCGAGGAGTTCCCCGAGCACAGCGCGGCCCGGCTGCTGCTCGCCCGCGCCTACTACCACTCGGCCCAACTGCGGCGCGCCGAGGCCGAGTTGCGCACCCTGATCGCGCGTGACCCGGTCGACTCGTACGCCCATCTGATGCTCGGCCGCACCCTTGAGCGGCAGAGCCGGGCGGCGGAGGCGGCGCCTTGGCTGCGGATGGCGGGCGCGTTCACCGACGAGGGGTGAGCGCCGCGGCGGGGCAGGTTCGGGACCGCGACACCCTCGACGAGGTGGCGGGCCTGCGGCCTTCTACATGCGTGTCGAAATACATCCGCAAGAGGGTTGCCCAAGGGGTGGTCCCGGTGCCTATGGTGCCGAGATGAGCGGGTTACGGGAGCTCCTGAACCGGCGCTTCCGGTCGCCGCACGGCACGGTGCGCTTCCACCTCGACGCGCCTCGCGGCGAGGCGGCGGGACCGCGTGTTCTCGTGTTCCTCGACGCCGACGACCGGACCGTCGGGCAACTGGACCACCAGGTGTGCGGCGTCTGCTCGGCCGCCTTCGTCCGCAACATCGCCGTCGCGTCCCACTGGCAGGGCCGCGGCGTCGGACGCGAGGCGCTGACCCTCCTGCTCGACCTCGCGCCCGGCCACCGCTGGTCCACCTCGCGGCAGTCCACCGAGGGCCGCGGGTTCTTCGCCGCGCTCGCCGAGGAGACGGGCGTGGACTTCGTGGAACGCGGCGGCCGCTGCCCGCACATGAGCACACGAGCCTGAGCGCACACGGGACTTGAGCACGCACGGGCTTGAGCACGCACGGACCTGAGCGCGCACGGCCTGCCCCCCCCCGCAGCACGCGAGGGCAGCCGCGAACCCGCTTGATGAAAATGATTGTCATCAGCTAATGTCCGCAGCACCTCCCGTCCGCTGCCCTTCCGCTCCCCTCCGAGGACTCCCTTTGCACCCGCTCGAAAGGCCCCGGCCTGCCCGCCGCCGCCCGTTCACCACCTTGGCGCTCGGCGCCGCGCCGCTCCTCGCCACCGGCTGCTTCTCCGGTAACGCGGCGACTTCCGACGGCTCCGGCGCCGACCGGCGCGTACGCGTCGCGATGATGCAGCCGCCGCGCTCCGGGCTCTCGCCCCTGTCGGACGACGCGTTCAAGCTGTCCCGCTGGTCCACCGCCGAGACCCTGGTCGAGCTGGACGCGCAGGGCGACGCCCGGCCCGCGCTCGCCACGAAGTGGCGGCAGGACGGCCGCACCTGGACCTTCGAACTGCGCCCCGACGTCACCTTCCACGACGGCACCGACCTCACCGCGAAGTCCGTGGTGAAGTCCCTGACCGTGGCCGCGCACGCCGCCCCCAAGCCCCGCATCCTCGACGGCGTACGCCTCACCGCGCGGGCCGTCGACCGGGACACCGTCACCGTGACCACCGCCGAGTCCGACCCGCTCGTCCCGCAGCGCCTCAGCTCGCCCCAGCTCTCCGTCCTCGCGGCCAAGGCATACCGCGGGAAGACCGTCAGCCCGGTCGGAGCGGGCACCGGGCCGTTCGAGCTGGTCGAGGTGAACGGCACCGCCTCCGCCGCGCTCGACCGGTACGACGCGTACTGGGGCGGCAAGGCCAAGTCCCCGGGGATCGACGTGACGTTCGTGCCCGACGGCACCGCGCGGGCGGCGGCGCTGCGCAGCGAGGAGGCCGACATCGTGGAGGCCGTGCCGGTGTCCCAGGCGGCGCTGCTCGACCCGGAGTTGATCACCGAGGTGCCGATGCCGCGCACCAACACCCTGTACCTCAACACCCGGCGCGGCCCGTTCGAGGACGCGGGCGTACGGGCGGCGGCGCGCGAGGCCGTCGACGCCGAGAAGATCGTGCGGAGCGTGTACGAGGGCCGGGCCGACGTCGCCGAAGGGCTGCTCGGCCCCGCCCTGCCCTGGGCGGCGCGCCTGCGCGAGGATGTCCGGCCCGCCGAGTCCGCCGAGCCCGCCGACCCGAAGGGCGCGCGGATCACCATCGGTACGTTCACCGACCGGGCCGAGCTGCCCGAGGTGGCGCAGATCCTGCAGGACCAGTTGGAGCGGGCGGGCTTCGAAGTCACCCTGGACGTACGGGAGTACGCCACCATCGAGGGTGACGCGCTCGACGGTGACTTCGACGCGTTCATCCTGTCCCGGGCCACGGTGCTCGACTCGGGCGACCCCGCCGCGTACCTGTACAGCGACTTCGCGAGCGAGGGGTCCTTCAACCTTCCGCAGCTCACGGACGCCGGTGTGGACAAGGCCCTGGACCGGGCGAACCGGACCGCGACCGGCGATCCGCGCCGCCGGGCCGTGCTGGCCGCGGAGGCCGCCGTGCTCGGCACCGACGCGGCTGTGCCGATGCTGCACGAGCGCGTCATCCAGGGCGACGCCGTGAACGTGGTGGGCGCCGCGCACGACCCGCGCGAACGCGAACTCGTCACGAAGGACACGTACGTCAAGTGAGCCGCGCACACCGCCTGAAGGCGGCCCTGACCAGGGCGGCGGGTCTGGTGGCTGTACTTGCCGCGGTCGGGCTGCTGCCCTGGCTGTCCGGCGAGGACCCCGCACGCCGGCTCCTTCGGGCCCGCTCCGCCGAGCAGGACCCCACCCCGGAGGCCCTGGACGCGATCCGGGCCGATCTCGGCCTGGACAGCGGCCCGTCGGGGCTGCTCGGCGACTGGGCGGCCGGGCTCGTCCACGGCGACCTGGGGGTGTCCTGGGTGTCGGGCACGGAGGTGCTGCCTTCGGTGCTCGCCGGGCTCCAGGTGTCGCTGGTGCTGATGGCGACGGCCCTGGTCACGGCGTTCCTGGTGGCGACCGCGCTGGTGGTCCCGGTCCTGGTGCGCGGCCGTGGCACGTCCGGGGGTGTGGCCGCGATGCTCGCCGCGGTGCCCGAATTCCTGCTCGCCACCCTGCTGTTGATCGTCGCAGGGGTCTGGCTCGGCGCGCTGCCCACGTCCGGCTGGGCCGACGCCTCGTACCTCGTGCTCCCCGCGCTCGCCCTCGGCGTCCCGGCGGGCGGGCTGCTCGGCCGCCTCGTCGCCGACGCGCTGCCCGCCGTGCTCGACGAGCGCTGGGTGGAGCTGTGGCGCGGCGCGGGCGTCGGCCGGGCCCGGGTCGCGGCGGGCGCGCTGCGGCGCGTACTGCCGCCGCTGGTACCGCAGTTCGGGATGGTGGCCGTCGGCCTGACCGGCGGCGCGGTGGCCGTCGAGACCGTCTTCGCGATACCGGGGCTCGGCCGGACGGCGATCGGGGCCGCCAAGTCGCAGGACCTGCCGCTGCTGCAGGGCACCGTCCTGGCCCTGCTGCTGCTCGGCCTGACCGTCGGCGCCCTGTCGGCGTGGCTGCGCCGGGCGCTGCTCGGGCCTGCCCTCCGAGGCGCGGGGCTCACGCTGCCCGCGCCGCACGCGGTGCGCGTGCCGGTCGCGGTGCCGCTCGCACTCGCCGCGGTGCTCGCGGCGGCGATCGGCTGGGGGCTGCTGCGGGACCCGTACGCCATCGACACCGCGGCCCGGCTCGCCGATCCGTCCTCGGCCCATCCGCTGGGGACGGACGCGCTGGGCCGCGACGTGCTCGCCCGGCTCGGGCACGGTGCGGCCGCCACGGTCGGCACGGCGACCGTGGTCGGTCTGCTCGGCTGGCTGCTCGGTCTCGCCCTCGGTTTCCTGCCGTCCCTCGCGGGCGGCCTCGCGGACATCGCCAACGCGCTGCCCCCGGTGATCGTCGGCATCCTGGTCGCCGCCGCGCTCGGCCCCGGTACCGGTGGCGCCGCCCTCGCCGTGGCCCTGGTGTCCTGGCCGCCGCTCGCCGCGCATGCCGCCGCGCTCGTCCTTGAGGTACGGGCCTCCGGCTTCCTGCTCGCCCAACGGGCCATCGGGGCACCGCCGTTGTGGATCCTCAGCCGGCACGTGCTGCCGGCGGTCGCCGCGCCGGTGGCCCGGCACGCCGTGCTGCGGCTGCCCGGGATCGCGCTCGCCCTGGCGTCCCTCGGCTTCCTCGGCCTGGGCGCGCAGCCGCCGTCGCCCGAGTGGGGCCTGCTGCTCGACGGTACGGCCGACTACGTGGAGCGGGCGCCGGTCGCGGCCCTCGCCCCGGCCGTCGCCCTGGCCCTCCTCGCGGCACTCGCCGTCGCACTCTCCGGGTACACGGGGCGCGCCCGGCCGCCCGTACGCGGGAACCGGAAGGGCGCAGGACCTGGCGGCCCGGTCCGGGTGCCGCGAGCCGACGCTCATCCGGAGGCCCCCGTTGCGGTCTGAACCCGTCGTCGAACCCGTCGTTGAACCCGCCGTTGAACCCGTCGTTGAACCCGTCGTCCCCGAGCCGGGCTCGCCGCCCGCGCCGCCGCCGCTCGCCGTCCGTGACCTGCGCATCGCCTTCGGCGGCGGGGTGGACCGGGTCGAGGCGGTGCGGGGCGTGTCCTTCGACGTGGCGGCCGGTGAAGTGCTCGCCCTGGTCGGGGAGTCCGGGGCCGGGAAGTCGCTCACCGCTCGGGCGCTGCTCGGCATGGCGCCCCGGGGCGCGCATGTCGACGGTGCCGTGCTGCTGTCCGGCTCCCCGGTCACCGCCGCGCACCGGGGCCGCCGGATCGCCCTGGTCCCACAGGACTCGCTCTCGGCCCTCTCGCCCGTACACCCCGTGGGTGAGCAACTCGCCGCCGCCGTACGGTCGGTGCGGAAGGTGTCCCGCCGGGAGGCCCGCGCCCGGTCGCTGGCCGCGCTCGACCGGGTCGGCGTCCCGGCGGCCAGGGCGCGCGCCCACGCGCACGAGTTCTCGGGCGGGATGCGCCAGCGCGCCGTGATCGCGATGGCCCTGGTCAACGAGCCGGCCGTGGTCGTCGCGGACGAGCCGACCACGGCCCTCGACCCCGACGTACAGGACCAGGTCCTGGCCGTCCTCGCCGCGCAGCGGGAGGCCACCGGCGCGGCCCTCGTCCTGGTCACCCACGACCTGGCCGTCGTACGACAGCACGCCGACCGCATCGCCGTCATGTACGCGGGCCGGATCGTCGAACACGGCCCGGCCCGGCCGGTCCTCGACCGGCCGCGTGCCCCGTACACGGCCGGTCTGCTCGCCTCCCTGCCCGATCCGGCGGCCGCACGCAAGACCCGGCTGCCCGCTCTCCCCGGCCACCCGCCCGCCGTCACCGACATCCCGCCGGGCTGCGCCTTCGCGCCGCGCTGCCCGCACACCACGGACCGCTGCCACGTCGAGGTGCCCGCACTGCGCGCCCTGGACGACGGCCGTACGCTCGCCTGCCACCTGGAGCACCCCGCATGAGCCACGCCAGTACCGCGCCGACCGCGCTGCTCGACGTACGGGATCTGGTGGTGCGGTACGGGCCGGTCACCGCCGTCGACGGGGTGTCGTTCACGGTGGCGGCCGGGGAGACGGTCGGTCTGTACGGGCCGTCCGGCTGCGGCAAGTCGTCGACCGCGCACGCCGTGCTGCGGCTGCGGCGCCCGCAGTCGGGCCGGATCTGGTTCGACGGTACGGAGTTGACCTCGCTGAGCGAG
Source organism: Streptomyces boluensis (assembly GCF_009908195.1). Taxonomy (GTDB): domain Bacteria; phylum Actinomycetota; class Actinomycetes; order Streptomycetales; family Streptomycetaceae; genus Streptomyces; species Streptomyces boluensis. Next base: position 8,230 of record NZ_JAAAHS010000130.1, read on the forward strand.
CGCCGGCTCCGGCCGCTGCGGCCCCGGCTACAGCCCGTGTTCCAGGACCCGTACGGCTCGCTCAGCCCGCGCCGCCGGATCCGCGACCAGCTCGCGGAACCGCTGCGCGTGCACGGTCTGCGGGCGCCCGCGGCGGTGCCGGGGCGGGTGGCGGAACTCCTCGGCCTGGTCGGCCTCGAACCGTCCTGCGGCGACCGGTTCCCGCACGAGCTGTCCGGCGGCCAGTGCCAGCGCGCCGGGATCGCCCGCGCCCTGGCCTGCGAACCACGGCTGATCGTCCTGGACGAACCGGTCTCGGCACTCGACCCGTCGCTGCGCGCGGGCATCGTCAACCTCCTCCTCGACCTGCAGCAGGACCTGGGTCTCGGCTACCTGTTCATCTGCCACGACCCGGTGCTCGTACGGCACTTCTGCGATCGGGTCCTGACGATGCGGGGCGGTCGGGTGTCGACAGGGGGGTGGCAGTCGGGGTAGGTACGTCAAATGCCCTCTGAATACCCGGAGTTCGACCACCTTCTGCACTGCGTGCCCGATGTCGAGTCGGCCACCGCGGCCTATGCGGCCGCCGGTCTGCCCGCGCACGCCAACCCGCCGTATCTGGGGTTCCGCAACGGCGCCTGGCGGCTCGACGCCCGCTATGTGGAGATCCTCTCCGTGGTCGACCGCGCCGAGTTCGCCGGTTCGCCGTTCGGCCGGGCCATGACGGGGTGGATGCCGCACGTCGACGCGTTGCTCGCGGCGGGCGGGGGTGCGCTGAACTTCGCCGTGCATGTCACGGACGTGACGGCCACCACGGAGCGGCTGCGCCGGGCGGGGCACGCGGTCGATCTGCATGTCTTCGCCCGCGAGGGGTCACCGGTGTCGTTCGCGGAGGCCGTGCTGCGGGACGCACCGCCGTGGGCGCCGTTCTTCATCACGTACACCCCGGACCGGCAGGTGATCCTCGACCGGTACAGCGCGGGCCGGGTCGCCCGTGGGCCGCACGACCTGGCGGGCTTCGTCATCGAGACACCTGAACCCGCCGCGTCGGCCGCGTGGTTGAGCGCGCTCGTGGGCATCCCGGCCGACCCGGCACGGAACGTGGTGCCGCTGCCGGGCGCACACGTCCACTTCACCCCGGGCCCGGCCGACGCCATCACCGCGCTGCTCCTCACCGAGGGCGATCCACCCTCGACCTCCGTGGCGGGCCTGCGCTTCGGCCCCGTACCGGAGGCGGGCTGAGGGCGGGGCGGCAGTACGAGCGGTCCCGGACCGGGCCGTCCCCGCGCGTTCACCGGGCACGCACGTTCCCTTCACTCTTTTTGACCATCGTCGAGCGCCACACATACGTTCTGGCAGCGTGCACCCCCGTGCCCCCGCATGCCCCGTACACCGATGGATCGGAGTCCCCCCGTGTCATCCGTCGACGCTTCCGCGTCGTATCTCCTGAGCAGCGCACCCGCCGTCACCACGACGGCCGCCCCGGCCTGGGTCCGGGACAACCTCGGCACCCTCGTCGGTGTCCCGCTGCGTATCCTCCTGATCGTCCTGGGCGCCATGCTCGTACGGGTGCTGGCGAAGCGGGCCATCACCCGCGTCGTCGAGCGCGTACTGCAGACCAACGGCGACGACAGTGCGCCGCGCCTCTCGGGCCGTGGCCCCGCCGTCCTGCAGCGTGACCCGTCGCGCGCCGACGAGCGGCGCGAGCAGCGGGCCCGCACGATCGGGTCGGTGCTGAGCAGCATCGTCACCATCGTCGTCGCCGTGATGGGCCTGGCCATGGTGCTCGACCAGATCGGCATCGCCCTCGGCCCGCTGCTCGCCAGCGCGGGCGTGGTCGGCCTCGCGATCGGCTTCGGCGCGCAGAGCCTCGTCGCGGACTACCTGTCCGGCATGTTGATCATGATCGAGGACCAGTACGGCGTGGGCGACTCGGTCGACCTCGGCGAGGCCGTCGGCGAGGTCGAGAACGTCGGCCTCCGCCTCACCCTGGTCCGCGACCTCAACGGTGGCCTGTGGCACATCCGTAACGGCGAGATCATGCGTGTGCGCAACGACAGCCAGGAATGGGCCCGTTCGGTGCTCGACGTGTCGGTGGCGTACGAATCCAACCTGGAGAAGGTCTTCGCCGTCCTGGAGGAGGTCGGCCAGGAGCTGCGCGAGGACCCGGCGTACGACGGTGTGCTCCTCGAGGACCCGTCGGTGTGGGGCGTGCAGTCGATGGACGTCGACGGCATCGTGGTGCGGCTCGTCGTCAAGACCGCCCCGCTCAAGCAGTGGGCCGTGACCCGCGAGCTGCGCCGCCGCGTCAAGGGCGCCTTCGACGCGGCCGGTATCGAGCGGTCGCTCCCGCAGCGCACCGTGTGGATGCGGTCCGAGGACGAGGCGTCGGACGCGAAGGCCGCGGTCCCCTCGTCCCGCTGAACCGCTGAACCGCTGAATCGCTGAACCCGAGCCCGTTCCGGGCGCTTCCCGCGTGAACCTGCCGCCGCTGTGACCTGTCCGTCACGGCGGCGGCAGTCGTCTTCGTTGCCGGAAGTGTCGGCCGCGCGGGAGCGATGACTCCAGCACATGTTTGTCACCGCATCGATCGTGGCTCACGATGCACGCGTGGACCTTCAGCAGATGCGCTACGTCGTCGCCGTCGCCGAGACCAACAGCTTCACGCGGGCCGCAGAGCGCTGTCTGGTCGTGCAGTCCGCGCTCAGCCATCAAGTGGCCAAGCTGGAACGGGAGTTGGGCGCCCGCCTCTTCGAGCGCACCAGTCGCCGGGTGCGTCTGACTCCGGCCGGGGCGGCGTTCCTGCCCTCCGCCCGCCAGTGCCTGGACGCCGCGGAGCGCGCCGTCGCCGAGGTCGCGGCGGCGGTCGGTGAGGTACGCGGACGGCTCGCCGTGGGCCTGATCCCCAGCGTCGCGGCGGTCGATGTGCCGGGCGCCCTGCGGGAGTTCCACGAGCGGTACCCGGCCGTGCGGATCAGTCTGCGCGTGGGCGCGAGCGAGGAACTCATGGAGCAGGTCAGGGAGGGCGCCATCGACGTGGCGTTCCTCGGCCTTCCGACCACGGCCCGGCCACACGGCGTCGAGGCCCGCGCGCTCGGCCGGGACCAACTGGTCGCCGTCGTCGCGCCGGAGCATCCGCTCGCGGGCGGACCGGCGGTGGACCTGCGCAGGCTCGCCTCCGAGGTGTTCGTCGACCTCCCGGCGGGAACGGCCGGGCGCGACCAGTCCGACCAGGCCTTCGAGGCCGCGTCCCTCGCCCGTGACGTGGCCTTCGAGGTGACCAACGCGGACTATCTGGCCCGCCTCGTCAGCGAGGGACTCGGCATCGCGCTGCTGCCCTCCGCGTATGTGCCGCAGCTCAGCGGCGTCACCACGATCGAGGTCACCGACGCACCGGCCCGCGTCGAGTACGTGGCCTGGAGCCGCGACGGCCGCACACCCGCGGCGACCGCCTACCTCGAACTGCTCGAGGTCCCGGACGTGGGTGAGGCGGGAGCCGAGGGGTGACGCGGGAGCCGGACCGGCGTGACCCCCGACGGCCCCCGGCCGGCCCACGTCCCGCGCCCCTTCACCCCTTCACCCGTTCCCCCGCACCGGCGTGCCGGGCGGCGGCCGGAGCCGTTGAATGCTGAGTCCGGGACGCCTCGGCAGGGGCTCCGCCGGGAACCGGGGGAGAAAGCAGGCACCTCATGCCGTCGTCACAGGCCCGCGCGGGCCGGGAAGCCGCCCCGCGCCGCCACCGGGGGGCGCTGCGCCGCACCGGCGAGTGGTGCGCCCGGCACTGCGTGACCGTCCTCGTCGTATGGGTGGCCGCGCTCGTCGGGCTCCAGGTGCTCCAACACACGTACGGCGGCGATTACTCCGACGACTTCTCGCTGCCCGGCACCCAGTCGCAGGAAGGGATCGACGTCCTGAAGGCGCACGCGCCCCAGGCCGGCGGGTACAGCGCGCAGGTGGTGCTCAACGACGCGGACAAGCCGCTGACCTCGGTCTCCGACCAGATCGCGACGGCCGTGACCGACCTCCAGAAGCTGCCCGACGTGCTCTCCGCGCAGAGCCCGCTGCCGCCGCCCGGCACGACCCCGCCCAAGCCGCCGGACCCGAACACCGGGCCGCTGTCGACCGACCAGAAGACCGCGTACATCACCGTCCGGTTCAGCGTGCAGCCCTCCACGCTCGACCCGTCCTACCTGGACGGCGTCGACTCGGCGGTGCAGCCGCTGCGCTCGGCCGGGGTGAAGGTCGAGTACGGCGGTTCGCTCGGGGAGCTGGCCCGGCCCGAGGCCGACGACCGCAGCAGTGAGGCGATCGGCTTCGGGGTGGCGATCGTGGTCCTGCTCATCGGCTTCGGCAGTCTCGCCGCCGCCGTGCTGCCGCTTGTCACCGCGCTGGTCTGTGCCGTGTGCGGGCTTGCGCTGCTCGGTCTGCTCGCCGCCGCCGCGACCTTCGCGACCGTGTCCCCGACGCTCGCCACGATGATCGGTATCGGCGTCGGCATCGACTACGCACTGTTCCTCGTCACCCGGCACCGGCAGCACCTGGTCGACGGCCAGGATCCGGTGGCCGCCGCCGGGAACGCCGCCGCGACCAGTGGGCACGCGGTGCTGCTCTCCGGCTGCACGGTGATCATCGCGCTTTCGGGCCTGTGGGTCTCCGGGATCGGGTTCATCGGCAAGCTCGGCCTGGCCGCCGCGGTCACCGTCGTCACCGCGGTGATCGGCGCCCTCACCCTCGTACCCGCGGTCCTCGGGCTGCTCGGCCGGCGGATCGACCGGCTGCACGTACGGACACCGGTGGCCGAGACCGTACCGGCGCAGGAAGGGTCGACGGGCGAGACGGCGGGCAAGGCGACAGGGGGTGGCGGCTGGCACCGGTACGCGCAGCGGGTGGAGCGGCGGCCCTGGTGGTTCCTGGGCTTCGGGGTGGCGCTGCTCGCCGTCCTGTCGTTCCCGGTGTTCTTCATTCAGCTCGGCCACATCGGCGACGGCGCCGACCCGAAGTCGTTCACGGACCGGCGCGCCTTCGACCTGATGTCTGAGGCCTTCGGGCCCGGTTCCAACGGGCCGTTGACCCTCGTCATCGACCAGAGCAAGGTGCCGTCCGCCGACCGCTCGGCCCTCGTCGAGCAGGCGCAGAAGGCGCTGACGGACGTACCGGACACGACGGTGATCACCCCGCTCACGGCCACATCGGACGGCGACGTGCTGACCGGCACCGCGTACTCGGTGGCCGCGCCGCAGGACGAGCGGACCACCTCGCTGGTGAACCGGCTCACCGACGACGTGCTGCCGCAGGCCGTCTCCGGCACCGACGCGAGCACGTACGTCACGGGCACGACCGCCGCCCAGGTCGACTTCCTCGACATCGTCTCCAGCCGGCTGCCGCTGATCATCGCGGTCGTCGTGGGCCTGGCGTTCCTGGTGATCCTCGCGGTCTTCCGCGGCCTGCTCGTCGCGGTGAAGGCCGCCGTGCTCAACGTCCTGTCGATCGCCGCCTCGTACGGGGTCGTGGTGGCCGTCTTCCAGTGGGGCTGGGGCGGACCGGCGCTCGGGGTGTCGGGCGACGTGCCGATCGAGAGCTATGTCCCGATGATGATGTTCGCGATCGTCTTCGGGCTGAGCATGGACTACGAGATCTTCCTGCTGTCCCGGATCCACGAGGCGTGGGTGAACACCGGCGACCCGAAGGCGAGCGTGGCGCACGCCCTGGAGATCACCGCCCGGGTCATCACCTGCGCGGCGCTGATCATGGTGAGCGTCTTCGCGGCGTTCATCATCAGCGACAACATCGTGGTGAAGATGCTGGGGCTCGGCCTGGCCGCGAGTGTGCTCATCGACGCCACCGTCGTACGGCTTCTCCTCGTCCCGGCCGTGATGACCCTGCTCGGCCGGGCCGCCTGGTGGACCCCGCGCCCGCTGGACCGGATCCTGCCGCACCTGAGCGCGGAGGGCAGCGCGGAGCCGCCGCCCGAGCGGACGCCCTGACGGGACGGACTCCTTGACCGGAGCGGAGGGACACGGGCCGGTCCCGCGCCGGGTGATGATGCCGGGCATGGATGACGACGCGTTCTCACTGCTGTGGCAGGCCGTGGACCTGCTGCCCGAGTACGCCCCGGCGAACGACGGCACGTCCGGGGCCCTCGCGTCAGCGGCGGAGATACGGGCCGAACTCGCCGACCAGGAGTGGGAGTTGGCGCTCGACCTGCTCATCGAGGCCGGGGACGCGCACCCCGCACCCCACCCCGCTCCCCCGGCCTACTGGGACCTGCTCGGCGAGGCCGCCCGGCAGATGCTGCTCGACCGGGCGCGCCGCTGGTGCGGGTGGCGCGGCGCGGAGGCACGGCACGGCGCCGTCCGGGCCCGGCTGACCCTGCGGGCGGCGGCCGCGGGCGGCCGTCACACGGCGGTACCCGGCGACGGTCGCCTCCGGCCGATGTGGGACCTCGGCCACCGCACCGCCACCGGCGAGCAGGCCCTCGACATCGCCGCCCTGTGGGTGGAGTCCGCCCCTGAACTCGCCCCCGGCGACACCGCCGATGTCAGGCTCCTGCCACTCGGGCCCGAGCGGTGGCGGCACTTGAGGCCAGGCGACACGATCAACCTGCACGAGACCCGCGCCGTCGCAGGCACGGCCACCGTCGTCGAGGTGATGTCGGCCACGGCCAAACCCATGTGAGGCGTACGCCGTGGTGGTGCGGGGATGTGTGCACCACCACTGTGACCTCGGGAAAGGTTGTGCCGAGTGTCATGAGCACACTAAGGTCACCACGCCTTGGTGTTCGGGAAACCGGTGTGATGCCGGTGCGGCCCTCGCCACTGTGATCGGGAAGTCAGGCTCCAGCCCTCGACGGGCAGCCACTGGGTACACACACGTACCCGGGAAGGCGGAGACCCGGCGGTAGGACCTGTCAGCCAGGAGACCGGCCAAGGCGCGTTGTCCATCCACGAGGTGCTGGAGAGGGTCCGCTCAGCCATGCATATCGCAGAGGGTTTTCTGCCACCGGCGCACGCGATCGCCTGGAGCGTCGCGTCCGCCCCGTTCATCGTCCAGGGAGTCCGCTCCCTCTCCCGTGAGGTCAGAGAACACCCCGAGAGCACCTTGCTGCTCGGCGCCTCCGGGGCCTTCACATTCGTCCTGTCCGCGCTCAAGATCCCCTCGGTGACGGGCAGTTGCTCGCATCCGACGGGTACCGGGCTCGGCGCCATCCTGTTCCGGCCGCCCGTGATGGCGGTGCTCGGCACCATCACCCTGCTCTTTCAGGCCCTGCTGCTCGCCCACGGCGGGCTCACCACGCTCGGCGCCAACGCGTTCTCCATGGCGATCGTCGGGCCCTGGGCCGGATACGCCGTGTACCGGCTCCTCAAGCGGTACGACGTGCCGCTCATGGTGTCGGTGTTCTTCGCGGCGTTCGTCGCCGACCTGTCGACGTACTGCGTCACCAGCGTCCAGCTCGCGCTCGCCTTCCCGGACCCGAGCAGCGGGTTCCTCGGCGCGCTCGGCAAGTTCGGCTCCATCTTCGCCTTCACGCAGGTCCCGCTGGCGGTCAGCGAAGGCCTGCTCACGGTCCTGGTGATGCGGCTCCTCGTGCAGTCCAGCAAGGGCGAACTCACCCGGCTCGGCGTGCTGGTGAAGAAGACCGCCACCGGGGCACGGGGCAAGACGGAGACGGAGGCCAAGGCCTGATGAGCAAGATGAGCAAGAACGCGAAGATCAACATCCTCCTTGTCGCGGTCGTCGCCGCGCTCGCCGTGCTGCCGGTGGTCCTCGGCCTCGGCGACCACAAGAAGGAGCCGTTCACGGGCGCCGACGCCCAGGCCGAGACGGCGATCACCGAGATCGACCCGGAGTACGAGCCGTGGTTCTCGCCGCTGTACGAACCGCCGTCCGGGGACATCGAGTCGGCCCTGTTCGCCCTGCAGGCGGCGCTCGGCGCGGGCGTCCTCGCGTACTACTTCGGGCTGCGCAAGGGGCGGCGCCAGGGCGAGGAGCGGGCGCGGGCGGAGCAGGCGGGGAAGGCCGAACAGGTCGAGCAAACTGGGGAGGCTGGGAAGGCCGAGCAGCCGGAGCAGGCGCACGCACCGGCTCCCGAAGGGGCGTGACTCCCCCGTGCTCCCCATCGACGCGGCGGCGCACAGCAGTCGCTGGCGCCGCCGTCACCCCGTGGACAAGGCCGTGCTCGGACTCGGCCTCACCGTTCTGGCGATCTCCCTGCCGCCCTGGCCCGGCGCGGCCCTGGTGCTCGTCGCCGCGCTTGTCACCCTGCTCGGTCCTGCCGGTGTGGCGCCCCGGAAGCTGTGGCGCGCGTACCGTGTCCCGCTCGGTTTCTGTGTCACCGGCGCGCTGCCGCTCCTGTTCCAACTCGGCGGCCCCGAAGGGTTCTTGACGCTCGCCGAGGGCGGGCCCGAGCGGGCGGGCGGTCTGCTGCTTCGGACCTCCGCGGCCTCGCTCGGGGTGCTCCTGTTCGCGTTCACCACTCCCCTGTCGGACCTGCTGCCCCGCCTGGTGCGGGCCGGGGTCCCGGCGCCCGTGGTCGACGTGGCCCTGGTGACGTACCGCATGAGTTTTCTGCTCCTTGACTCCATGAGCCGGATCCGGCAGGCGCAGGCGGCCCGTCTCGGGCACACCACCCGCGCCGCGGCCTGGCGTTCGCTCGCCGGGCTCGGGGCCACCGCGTTCGTGCGGGCCTTCGACCGTGCGGCCCGGCTGCAGACCGGGCTCGCCGGACGCGGCTACGACGGCACACTGCGCGTCCTCGTCCCCGATGTGCCGGTGTCCCGCCGCTTCGTGGCCGCGAGCGGCACGTTCCTGGCCGCGCTCGCGGCTCTCACTCTCGTCCTGGAAAGGCTGCTGCCATGAGCGTGCCCCTGGTCTCCTTGCGCGGGGTCTCGTACGCGTACGAGGACGGGCCGACCGTGCTCGACAAGCTCGACTTCGATGTCGTCGAGGGCCGGGCGCTGGCGCTGCTCGGCCGCAACGGCAGCGGCAAGACCACGCTGATGCGGCTGCTGAGCGGCGGACTGCGCCCGGACGGCGGTGAGTTGAGCGTCGCGGGCGCTCCGGTGACGTACGACCGCAAGGGCCTGACGCGGCTGCGGACCACGGTCCAGCTCGTCGTGCAGGACCCGGACGACCAGCTGTTCGCGGCGTCCGTGGAACAGGACGTGTCGTTCGGCCCGTTGAACCTCGGGCTGCCCGACGCCGAGGTACGCGCGCGGGTCGCGGAGGCGCTCACCGCCCTCGACATCGGCGCCCTGGCCGACCGGCCCACGCATCTGCTCTCGTACGGTCAGCGCAAGCGCACCGCCATCGCGGGCGCCGTCGCGATGCGCCCCCGCGTCCTGATCCTCGACGAGCCGACGGCGGGCCTCGACCCCGACGGCCAGGAACGTCTCCTGGACACCCTGCGCGGCCTCCAGGACACGGGCACCACGGTCCTGATGGCCACGCACGACGTGGACCTGGCCCTCCGCTGGGCCGACGACGCGGCGCTCCTGACCCCCACGGGTGCGCACACGGGCCCGACCGCCACGACCCTGTCCCGCCGCGACCTCCTGACCCAGGCGGGCCTGCGCCTGCCGTGGGGCATCGCGGTGGACGAACTCCTGCGCAGTGGGGGCACGTTGGGCGATTTGGCCAACTCCCCTCGTACGGCTGAGGAGTTGGCGGAGCTGGTGGAGGGGGCGGGTGC